>JANXWH010000014.1 GCA_025351245.1 Chloroflexota bacterium
GGCGCCGTCGTCCACGCCGGCTGCGAATTGTTGCGGTCAGGGTCAGAATCCCCTTGACGTTTGTCACGTCTCCGATGCAAAGTGTGCGTAATCGCAACCAACCGAAGTCCATTGTGCAGCCGGGAGATCCCGTGACCGCGAAGGCCGCCGACGTGCCCGATGGCGTCTTCGCGCGCGAGCGCCAGGAGCAGATCGCGCGGATCGTGGAGGAGAACGGGCGGGCCCGGGTGACCGACCTCGCCGGGAGCTTTGGCGTCTCCGCGGTCACGATCCGCAAGGACCTCCTCATCCTGGAAGGCAAGCGCCGCGTCATCCGCACCCACGGCGGCGCGATCACTCCGGGCGACAATCGCCCGGAACTTGCCTTCGAGATCCGCGAGCGGCTCCAGCGGGAGGAGAAGACCGGCATCGGCGCGGCCGCGGCGGGTCGCGTCAGCGACGGCGAGAGCATCGTGCTCGACGCCAGCACCACGGCCCTGTACATCGCGCGCCACCTCAAGCACCGCGAGGCCTGGCATGGGCTGACCGTGATCACGAACAGCATCCGGATCGCCTCGGAGCTGGCGGGCCACCCGGGAATGACCGTCCTGATGCTGGGTGGCCGTGTCCGCTGGGAGGCCCTCTCGGTGGTCGGTCCGCTCGGCGACGGCGTCTTCCGCCGGGTGAACGTGCAGAAGGCGTTCGTCGGCGCGGCCGGTTTCACGATCGAGGCGGGCCTTTCCGACGCGATGGAGGAAGAGGCCCAGATCAAGCGCTCGATGGTCAACGCTGCCCGCGAGGTGTACGCGGTCGTGGATCACACCAAGTGGGGCCGCATCGCCTCGGCCACGTTCTGCCGGACGGACCGCCTGACCGGCGTGTTCACCGACGGCGGGGCACCCGCGGGGATGGTCGCGGCGCTGCGCGACATGGGGATCCAGGTCACCGAGCTCGGCCAGCCGGGGCAGGCCGACGTCGCGGACCACAGTCCAGGGACGGCGTCGTGACGCTGCCGCTGACTGCCCCGTCTGTGGGGCCGGATCCGGCCACTGTCTCCGTGTCGCCGCGCGTCGAGCTCCGTGGCATCTCCAAGCGGTTCGGGGCGACTGCCGCCCTGACCGACGTCTCGATGGACCTTCGCGCGGGCGAGATCCACGCGCTGGTCGGCGAGAACGGTGCCGGGAAGAGCACGCTGGTCAAGATCCTCGCCGGCGTCTATCAGCCCGACAGCGGGACGATCCTGCTCGACGGCGAGACGACGCAGATCCACGGCCCCGCCCACTCCCGCTCGCTCGGACTCGCGGTCGTGCACCAGGAGCCTCGCCTCTTTCCGGACCTGACCGTCGCCGAGAACGTGTTCATCGGTCACGCCCCGTCCGGTCGCCTCAGCACGATCGACTGGGGCGGGACGCGCCGGGCGGCGAAGGCGCTGTTCGACGAGCTCGACGTACAGGTCGACGTGGGCGCGCCGGTCCGGGGTCTCTCGATGGCCGACCAGCAGCTCATCGAGATCGCCAAGTCCCTGTCCCTGGAAGCGCGCGTCCTCATCCTGGACGAGCCGACCGCCTCGCTCTCCGCCCATGAGGTCGATCGCCTGTTCGCGATTGTCCGTCGGCTACGCGACCGCGGGGTTTCGGTCCTGTTCGTGAGCCACCGACTCGTCGAGGTCTTCGACCTGTGCGACCGCGCAACCGTCTTCCGGGACGGCCGGCACGTTGTCACGACGGCCACCAGCGAGCTCACGACGGCCGACCTGGTACGGCACATGGTCGGACGAACCGTGTCGCTGTTTCCGAAGGTCGAGACACCGATCGGCGACGTCCTCCTCGAGGTCAGAGGCCTGACGAAGGTCGGGGTCTTCCGCGATGTGGGGTTCTCCGTCAGCGCCGGCGAGATCGTCGGGTTCGCCGGGCTGATCGGGGCCGGTCGCACGGAGGTCGCCCGGGTCCTGTTCGGGATCGACCAGCCCGACGGCGGCGAGATCCGGCTCGGCGGCCTGCCGGTCAGCTACGCGAGCCCGTCGGAGGCGATGCATGCGGGGATCGCGTACCTCCCCGAGGACCGCCACCAGGAGGGCCTGGTCGAGGATTTCTCGATCGCCCAGAACATGACTCTGCCGATCCTGCCGCGCCTGTTTCCGCGGTTCCTGATCCGCTCCTCCGCCGAGCGCGCGGTCGCACACGAGTACACGGAACAGCTCAACGTCAGGATGACCGGGGTCGATCAGCTCGTCGGGTCACTGTCGGGCGGCAACCAGCAGAAGGTCGTGCTGGCCAAGTGGTTGGCCTCCAGGCCCAGGGTCCTGATCCTGGACGAGCCCACGCGCGGGATCGACATCGGCGCCAAGGTCGAGGTCCACCGGATCATCTGCGAGCTGGCAGCGTCGGGGCTGGGGATCATCCTCATCTCCAGCGACCTGCCGGAAGTCCTGGCCATGTCCGATCGGATCCTCGTCCTCCATGAAGGGCGGATCACGGCCGAGATCCCGCGCGATCGGGCGACCCAGGAGCGGGTGATGTTCGCCGCGACC
>JANXWH010000063.1 GCA_025351245.1 Chloroflexota bacterium
CTCTGCGGGGATTCGAGCCGAACGCCGGAGGGCGTAGGTCGGCGCACGGCCCATGTATGGCAGGCGAACCTGAACGAGTCATGAAAATGGGCGCCATCTCGCCACGGGCGCAGCCGGCGGCCCGAGAGGCGGTGGGGTGGCCTACGGGGCTTGAACCCGCAACCTTCGGAGCCACAATCCGATGCTCTACCGATTGAGCTAAGGCCACCGTGGTCGCAGCGCGCGGTACGGCCGGGACCGGCGCGCGGGACTGGCGGAGTATACGCGAGTCGAGGGTGGGGGAGCGCGGGGCAGGTCGCCGACACCGTCGGGCGCGGCGGGAGATCACCCGCAGCCCGGGTCAGCCCGGGAGGGCCCCCAGGACCTCCTCGTCGTACGCCCAGCCATCGATGTCGGGCGGGTCGTAGCCGAGGATCGTGAGCGAGTGCCGGACTTGCGTGCGGTGCTCGCACCCGTGGTCGAGCGCCTGGGTGAAGAAGGTGATCGCGCGGACGACCGCCGGCTCGCCTCGCTGGGTTGCCGTCACAACGGCGTCGGGCGTCGCGGCCTCCGCGAGCTCGATGAGCGCTGCTGCGGACGTCGCCGCCCGACGGCGGAGGACGCGCACGGATGGCGCCAGGGCTTCCGGTGGGACTGGCCGGTCGATGCCGCCGGCCGCGTCCGGTCCGGGCGCGGTCTCGCCACGCAGGCCCCGGACGTAGCGCTCCTCGGCCTCCACGAGATGGCGAAGCGTTGCGCCAAGGCCCCCGAACGTGCCCTGCACGACGAACTCCAGGTGGTCGGCCGGAAGCCCCTCGCAGGCGGCGAAGAGGCGGTCCGACGCCCACGCATGGTGGCGGAAGAGCGTGACGAATCCTGCATCCATGCCGGGAAATATACCCATCGCCGGGGTCCCGTGACCGGCCCTTCCGGCCCGGACCGGCCCTGACCACCCACGACCACATGGGTCCCCACAGGACCACCGTCGCCCCGACTCCGGGACCATCGCGCGGGCTGACCGGAGGCCGGCCGCCGCCTACGGTTGACCCACGCCATGCGAACCACCGTCCTCTCCAGGCCCGCCGCCCCTGCCCGTCTCGCGCTCATGCTTGCCGTCGCCCTCGTCGCGACAAGCGCGGGCCTCATGGCGCTGCCCGGCCGTGCTCTCGGCTGGAGCGACAATTCGTTCTCGTCGACGTCGGAGCAGCAGCTCTTCGCGCTGACCAACCAGGCCCGCGCGAGCGCCGGCCTCCGCACGCTGCGCTGGGATTCCACGCTCGCCGGGCTCGCGCGCTGGCGTTCGCAGGACATGGCGACGCGCGACTATTTCAGCCACAACATCCCGCCCGGCGGCGGGATGGTCTTCGACGTGATGTCCCAGAAGGGGTACTGCTTCAACCTGGCGGGCGAGAACATCGGCTGGAATAACTACCCCGACGACAAGGCCACCGCGGCGATCCAGCAGATGTTCATGAACTCGCCGGGTCACCGCTCGAACATCATGGGGTCGGCCTGGGACGTCGCCGGGATCGGCGCCTACAAGCTGGCCGACGGGCGCAAGTTCTGGACGGTGCTCTTCGCGGACAAGTGCGGGAGCACGACGGCGCCCGCGCCGACCCCGAAACCCACCCCGAAGCCGACCCCGAAACCCACCCCGCGGCCAACGCCGAAGCCGACGCCGCGACCAACACCGCGAGTGACGCCGACCCCGGCCGCGACCCTCACCCGGACGCCGGAGCCCAGCCCGACCCCGACCCCGACACCGACACCCACCCCGACACCCACCCCGACGCCCCAGCCGACCCCGACCCCGACGCCCGAAGCGACCCCGACGCCCGACTCGAGCGCCGCTGCGTCCGCCGATGGCCCGCCGTATGTGCAGGCGCTGCCCAACGGCATGTCGCTCCGGGTCCACGACCCTGCTCCGGCGCCGGGCCTGGTGGGCGGACTGCTGAGCAGCCTGCTCGCGCTGATCTTCGGCTCCTGAGGCGGGACTCCCGGAGCCCGGGACCCCCGGAGCCCGGGACCCCGGAGCCCGGGGCCGCCGACGGCTCCGTTACACTCCGGGCCATGCTGACCGATCTCCGTCCTGCCCCGGCGTCCCGCTGATGCCCCCGATCCTCGAGGCGCGCGACGTCACGAAGCGCTATCGCCTGGGCGCAGGGGACGTCGACGCCGTGCGCGGCGTCTCGCTGGCCGTGGAGCCCGGCGAGTTCGCGGCGTTCATGGGGCCGTCGGGCTCCGGCAAGAGCACGCTTCTCCACCTGCTCGGCGGGTTGGACCGGCCGACGTCCGGCGATGTCGTGCTCGACGGGGCCCTCATCAGCCGCCTGTCCGACGACGCCGCGACCAAGCTCCGCCGGGAGAAGACCGGCTTCGTCTTCCAGTTCTTCAACCTCGTCCCGCTCCTGAGCGTCTGGGAGAACGTGGCGCTCCCGTTCACGATTGCCGGCGAGGATGCCCGCCGTGCCGAGCACGCAGCCGCCATCCGGGCCGCGCTCGCCTCCGTCGACCTGGCCGGAAAGGAGCGCAACCGGCCCGACCAGCTCTCCGCGGGTGAGCAGCAGCGCGTTGCGCTCGCCCGCGCGCTCGTCCGACGGCCCGCGCTCCTCCTCGCGGACGAGCCGACCGGGAACCTTGACTACGCGACCGGTACGGAGATCCTGGATCGCCTCTGGCGCTCGTGCCACGAGGGCGGCCAGACCGTCGTCCTCGTCACGCACGATGCGAAGGCGGCGGCGTACGCCGACCGGGTCTACGTCCTGCGGGACGGGTCGCTCCGCGACGAGATCCGGCTGGGCCGTCGCGAGGACCACGGGGCCGCGCCGCTGATCGCGCGGCTCGCCGACCTGGGCCTCTGACACGTGCGCGCCCTCGACGCGCTGGCCCGCCGAACCCTGGTCGCGAGGCCGCTCCGCACCATCCTCACGATCGTCGGGATCGCCCTGGGCGTCGGCGTGCTGGTCGCGGCCCTCGTCCTCAATGCCGGCCTGGACGCGGTCGCCGAGCGGAGCGCCCGCGACCAGCTGGGGCGCACGGACGTGCGCGTCGCGGCGTTCGAGGAACGTGGGCTCTCCAGGGCCTCGCTGGCTGCGCTGGCCACGACGCCGGGCGTCGCGGTCGTCGCGCCGGAGCTGGAGCGGCGGACCTATCCGGTCCCGGATCCACTCGCCGGGTCCGGCCTGCCCGTGCCCGTGACCGTGATCGGGGTGGATCCGGCGGCGGACGCCGCGCTCCACGACCGGCCGCTCGCGAGCGGTTCGCCGCTGCCCGCGGGGGGTGGCGACGTGGCCCTGGTGTCGGACGCGCTCGCGCGCGCGGACGGGCTCGCCGTCGGCGCCACGATCACGCTCAACGGATCCGTGGAATCCGGCCCGCGGGCCTATCGCGTGTCCGGGATCCTCGCTGCCGTGCCCGGTGACCCGGACCCGGTCGGCCGCAGCATCGTCATGTCCCTCCAGGCCGCACAGGCACTCTTCGGCACGGATGCCGTCAGCCGTGCCGACCTCGGTCTCACGCCGGGCAGCGGTGTCGCCGCCGTGTCGGCAGCGCTCGAGGGCCGGCTCTCCGCGGAGCCGTACACCCTGACGACACCGGGTGAGCTGATTGCCGACCTGCGTGCCTCCACCGCGGACTTCCGGGCCATGATCGCGCTCGTGGCGGCCGTCTCGCTCTTCGGCGGAGCCTTCCTGATCTTCAACACGCTCGCCATGACGGTTGCGGAGCGCGCCCGCGACGTGGGGCTCCTGCGTGCGGCGGGCATGACCCGCCGCCAGGTGACGCTTCTGGTGCTGATCTCCGCGGGGCATCTCGGGGTCGCGGGAGTCGCGCTCGGGTTGGCGACCGGGGTGGGGCTCGCTGCTGCGGTCACGGCGTACGTGTCGCCGGGCGGGGGCGTCCTGGCGCTCCGCGAGCTCGTGATCCCGCCGGCCGGGTTGCTTCTCGGCGCGCTGCTCGGCTTCGGCGTGACGATCGCCGCCGCGCTCGAGCCCGCCCTGCGTGCGGCCCGGATCTCGCCGGTCGCGGCACTCACTGCGCGGCTGGAACAGACCGCGGTCCTGCGGGCCCGCCTCCGCTGGCTGACGCTCGTGTTCGCCGTGGTCGGGGTCGCAGGGATTGCGCTCTGGCCCGGAGCGGCGGACGGGAGCGCCGGGCTGCTCCGTCCGCTTGCGGTCTTCGGGTTGTTGCTCGGCGTGGCGCTGGTCGGCCCCTTCCTCGTCGGTCCGCTGGGCGTGCTGGTCGGGGCGATCGCTCGCCCGTTCCTGCCCGCAGAGGAGCGCCTGACGCGCAGCGCCCTCGTCCGCGACCCAAGTCGCACCGCGCTGACGGTGGGCGCCCTGTCCATGGCGCTCGCGGTCCTCGTGGCGCTCGGCGGCGTCGCTGCGACGACCCGGCAGGCGGCCACCGCGTGGCTGACCGAGGTGATCCCGGGCGACGCGCTCCTCACCTCGGTCCGCCCGGTGGCACTCGACGAGCCGCAGCTGGCCGACCTTGCCGCCGTGCCGGGGGTGGCGAGGCTCAGCCCGATTGGGCGCTTCGCGGTCGCGGTGGGTGGGCAGCGGCTGGACGCGGCCGCCGTCGTGGGCGCGGATCTCCTGTCGGACGGCCGGCTCGTGCTCACGGCGGGGGACCGTGCGGCGGCCCTTCCCGCACTCGACGCCGGCGGCGCAGTGATCCTCCCGGCGGCAGTCGCGGATCGACTGGGCCTCCCGCTCGGCGGTTTGCTCCAGGTCCTTGCCGGCCCCGAGATCGTGGCGCTCCGCGTCGTGGGGATCGCGGCCCGGACCATTCCGGGGAGCTCGAGCGAGGCCGTCCTCGTCGGCTGGCCGGACGCGACGCAGCGCCTGGGCGCGCTGGGCGCCGACGTCTTCGCGGTCCGCTACGCGCCCGGCCAGGCGGCGGCCGCGGCGGCCGCGCTCGACCCGCTCGCGCGCGCGAACGCGCTGGAACCCGCATCGCTCCAGGCGGTTGCGGGCACCATCGGGGCGTCCGTGGACCGCCTCTTTGCGCTGCTGACCGCGCTTGCCGTGGTCGCCCTGATCGTGGCCGGGCTCGGGATCGTCAACACGCTCACGATGAACGTGCTGGAACGGGTTCGCGAGCTGGGCATCCTGCGGGCCGCCGGCCTCACCAGGCGCCAGGCGCGGCGGCTCGTGATGCTGGAGGCGGCCGTCCTCGGGGCGGTCGGCGCGATCATCGGGGTGGGTGCGGGGATCGTCGCAGGGGCCATCCTCGTCGCGCTGGGTGCGGGACCCGGCGTCACGTACGATCCTGGCGTGGGGAGCATCGCCCTGGCCCTGGTCGGCGGCGTGGCGCTCGCGGTCGTCGCCTCCGCCTGGCCTGCGAACCTTGCCTCCCGGATCGAGATCGTTCGCGCCGTCCAGTACGAGTAGACTCGGGGCACGCGGTCGTCCCGGCCGTCACCGGAGGTGCAGATGACGCTCGCGACGCCCCGCCTCAACCGACTCCCGGCGGGCGAGCGCGGGATCACGATCGGGGACTTCCTGGTCCCGATCGCGATCGGCGAGCGGATCAGCGAGCGGGCGCGCCACCTGGCGCTGATCGCGATCGGTGCCTTCCTCATCGCGCTGACTGCGAACCTCCAGGTCGTCCTCAACGGCCAGACCGTCACGCTGCCGGGCGACGTCCGTGTCACGCTGCCCGTCTCGCCGGTCCCGATCACCGCCCAGACGTTCGCGGTCCTCCTTGTCGGCGGCGCGCTCGGCTTTCGGCGCGGCCTGATGTCTGTGGGGCTCTACCTCGCGCTTGGGCTGGCCCTCCCGATCTACGCCGCGGGCGCGTCCGGGATCGATACGTTCGTGGGTCGTGAAGCCGGCCGCTGGGTCCTGGGCGCGACCGGTGGCTACCTGCTGGGATTCCTGCTGGCCGCCGCGATCGTGGGGCGCCTCGCGGAGCTCGGCTGGGACCGCCACGTCGGGGGGGCCGTCGTGGCGATGCTCCTCGGCAACGTCGTGATCTACCTCGTCGGGGTGCCCTGGCTGATGGGCGCCACCGGCTTCGACATCGCAACCGGGCTCGCGAAGGGCGTCTACCCGTTCCTCGTCGGCGACCTCCTCAAGCTGGCCCTGGCCGGGATCATCTTCCCGGCGGCGTGGTGGCTGGTGGGTCGCGGAGACGGCACCCGCTGACGGGTACGGCCGCGGCGGGCCTCTCCGGCCCCGGATCCTCCTCCAGCTCGCGCATCTGTTCGTGACCGAGGGAGTCGCGCAAGCACTGGGCGGCGGTCATCCCGGCGACCTGGGGGACGAGTCCGCAGGCGCTTGTCGCGGACCGGCGGATCGCCGGATCGGCGGATCGGCGGATCGCCGCCCTGGCCGCGGCGCACGGCTCATGACCGAACTGGTTCGCGAAATCGGTAGCGACGCGACAGCGGGAACGACGCGACAGCGGGAACGGCGGGAACGGCGGGCTGGACCGTTCGAAACGGCGGCATTGCACGTGAAGTCAACACTCACCCCTCAACCGGGGTGGATCTCGGCTCACAAGGAGCAGAACCTCGGGCGGGCGGGGCCTTGACATGGCTGAGGCGACACGAGGTTGAGCGTGCCGTACGGAGACAGGCCGCAGCGGGCCCGGCGCGGTCGGACGATTGACGCCGCCTGCGGCGCCCCTGGTCCGGGACCGGGCCGCGTGGCGTTGACTTCACCTGCGATTCCGCGGCCGGGGCCGCCCCCGCCAGCGAGGCGTGCGCAGTCGAAGGCCAACCGATTCCCCAAACCAGTTCGGTGGTGAGGAAGACGCCCGCTCCGATTGACCGGTCCGGCGCGTCCCCGTCGCGGCCCCTACCATTGGCCGCCGTGACTACCACCGACCCTCGCGCCTTCCTCGCCCTGGACCTCGGGACCTCCGCTGCCAAGGCCGGCGTCGTCGCCCTCGACGGCCGGCTGCGCGGCGATGCCAGGGCGCCCTACCCGCTGCTCCTCGACGGCGAGCCCGGCTGCGCCGAGCAGGATCCCGACGCATGGTGGGACGCGCTCTGCCATGCCGCCGCGATCGCGCTGGCACAGGCCGCCGCGGACGGCCCGCTGGAACCGGTCGCGGTCTGCTGCGTTGGGCAGGGCCCCACGCTCGTCCCCACGGCCGCGGACGGCAGGGCTGTCGGGAACGCGGTCACCTGGCTGGATCGCCGGTCGGGCGCGGAATCGGCCGCGGTCGCGGCGACGCTCGGCCGCCACGGCTGGACCGTGACCCTCCTCGGGTCGGCGCGCCGGCTCTCGGCCGCATCCCCCGAAGTCGCGTCCCGGGCAGCCTGGTTCCTGTCCGCATGGGATCACATCGCGCTCCGGCTCACCGGGGTCGCCGCCGCCGCGCTCCAGGATCCCGCCGACGCCGTCTCCGCGGACGACGCGCGGCTCGCCGGGCTCGACGCCCGGAGTGCCCCACCGGGCGTCCGCGCCGGTTCCGTGCTCGGCGGCCTCCTGGCGGGGCCGGCGGCGGAGCTTGGCCTCCGGGCCGGGCTGCCGGTCGTGGCCGGCGTCAACGACGCGATCGCGACGTTCCTGGGTGCCGGGCTGACGGTCGCCGGACAGGCCATCGACACGGGTGGCACGTCGGGGGGCTTCGGGCTCTACGTGGCGACCCCGGTCGCGATCCCGCCCCTGTGGACCGGCGCCGCACCGTTGCCCGGCCTCTCCTACGTCGGTGGGGCGATGGCCGGCACCGGCAAGGCGCTCGATTGGTTCGTGGCCGACGCGCTTGGCGGGGCGGCACTGCTCACCACGCTGCTGGCCGAGGCGGCACCGGTCCCCGCGGGGTCGGAGGGCCTCGTGTTCCTCCCGTATCTCGCGGGCGAGCGCTGGCCGCTCCACGACCCATCGGCGCGCGGGGCGTTCGTGGGCCTGACGCTCCATCACGGCCGCGGCCACCTGGCCAGGGCCGTCCTCGAGGCGGCCGCGTACGCGGTGCGCCACGTCGCCGCGCCGGCCCGCCGCGCCGGCCTCCCGTTCACGGAGCTGCGCGTCACCGGTGGGACGGCGGCGAGCCGCCTCTGGAACGGGATCAAGGCCGACGTGCTCAACGTGGAAGTAGCCGTTCCGGCGGTCACGGAGGCTTCGCTCATCGGGGCCGCGATCCTGGCCGCCGCCGGCGTGGGCGCACATCCGGACCTGCGCGCCGGCATCGACGCGATGGTCCACGTGGCGGAGCGCATCGCGCCGGATCCGGCCGCGGTGGCGACGTACGATCGCGTCTTCGCCGTCTACGAGGAGCTGCACGCTCGCCTGGCGCCCGCGAACGAGGCGCTCGGGGCGCTGGACCCGCGCGGGATGGCGGCCATGTCGCGCGGGGTCGCCACGGGACTGCGCCGGTCGCCGTAGGCTCGACCAGCCGGCGTCCCGACCGCGGCCCCGTGTCGCGGCCGGGACCCGAGTATCCTTCGGGCTGGCCGCCAGGTTCGCATCGCCCGACCCCGCATCGGCCGCGGCCCCCAACGCCGAACTCGTTCTCGCCGCCCCGGAGGAACCTCGTGCCCGTCCGCACTCCGCGCCCTGCCCGCGTCGGCCGCCTGGCCGCGCTCGTCGCGACCGCCGCCCTTGCCGTCGCCGCCTGCGCGACCGGTGGGACCGCGACCACGCCATCACCGACGCCCACCCTGGGTCCCACGCCGACGCCGCCGGCCAATCCGTACACCGGGGCAACCCCGGGGAGTGGCGCCGGCGTCAAGCTCGGCTATCTCTCGTACGGTGACCTCGTGCCGTACGTGAAGCAGATCAGCGATGGCATCCGGGCCCAGGCAGTCACGGCGGGCGTGGACCTCGTCACCTGCGACGCAAACGTGGATCCCGCCAAGGTTGACGCCTGCATGAAGCAGCTGACCGACGCCGGGGTCAAGGGCCTGATCCAGTTCCAGGCCTCGCTCAAGCTCCCGTCGGAGGTCTGCGCCAAGGTGCCGCAGGGCGTGCCGGTGCTCGCCGTCGAGCTCGCGGAGGAGCCATGCGCCGTGACGCTCGTCGCCGCGGACGACCTGCGCGCCGGCCAGGTCGCGGGCGCGGCCGTCGGGGCCTGGGTGAAGGCCCATTGGGCGTGCACGTACGACGCCTACGTCTCGCTCGAGTCGGCGGCCGTGCCCGACCGGAACCAGCGTCGGATGGAGGGTTACCAGCAGGGCTTCGCGACCGCCTGCCCGGGCCCGATCACGAACCTGCAGGTCGGTCGGTCTGCCGATCGCCAGGACACGGCCCGGGACCAGGTCGCCTCGCTCCTGGAATCGCTCCCCGGGAAGAGCCGGATCGTCGTCGTGGCGATGAACGACGACGGGGCGCTCGGCGCTCTCGACGCCGCGAAGGCGGCCGGTCGGGAGGCGGACGTCTGGGTCAGCGGGCAGGGCGCGGAGGCGAAGGTCCGGGACCTGATCCGAACGAACGAGCATTACCTCGGCGACGCCGCGTACTTCCCGGAGCGCTTCGGAGCGACGATCGTGCCGGCCATGCTGGACCTGATCGCGGCCAAGCCCGTGGCGAAGCTCCTGCTGGTCGAGCCGGCCTGGGTGGACAGCACGACCATCGGGACGATCTACCCGAACTGACGGGCGCCGCGGACGCCGCGGGCCGCGGAGATCGAGCTCACCCCCGGAGCGGGGCGCCCGAACGCCAGGCCCGCATCTCCGACGTAAGGACGTCAGCCTCCATCTCACCTCGGACCCAGGCGATCACTTCGTCGAGCATCGCGTCGAGCGGCGTCGTAGCCTCGAAGCCCAGGATCGCCTTCGCCTTGCGCACGTCCGGCACGCGGTTCGGGACGTCGTACGGGTATACCGGCGCCGGCTGAGGGCGGGGCATCCCGCTCAGCATGGCGGGGCATCCTTCGCCATGAACGCGGTGACCTCGGCGGCGATCGCAGCCGCGAACGCGGGTAGCGCCCTCGCGACCGGGGCGGTCAACGGGGTCCCAACGTCAAAGCAGCAGCCGCCGATCCCGACGAACGTGCCGACGGGCGGGGCGTCGCGCAGCGTCGCGGCAAGGGCCAGCACCTGCTCCAGCGGGAGCTCGTGGGACGAGCGGGGTTCGGGGGCACGCCCGGCCGCCTGGAGCGCGCGGGCGCGATCCACGAGCGTTGCAAGCGGGCGGACCCAGACCTCGCCGGGGCGAAGCCCGGCGACCGCGTCGACCACGACGCACGGCGCGTCGGCCGGCAGGTCCATCAGGAAGAGGATGTCGAGCTGGCCGACCGGCACGACCTCCACGCGTTCGCGGAGGTCGGCCGGGAGCATCTCGACGGCGGCGAATCCCGCGGCATCATCGCCGCGGGCCGGTTCACCGCAGACGAAGATTGGGACGCGCGAGGTCATCGGGACGCTCCGAACTTGGGGCAGGGGTGGCTTCGCCGGGATGCGGGGCCGCTCAGGCCTCTTCGACCCGAAGGTCCAGGAAATGCGTGGCGCAGCTGATGCAGGGGTCGTAGCTCCGGATCATCTGCTCCAGCCGGTGGGTGGCCTCCGCATGCGGCAGGTCCAGGACCTGCTTCGCCGCGACGACGAGGTCCGCCTCGATGGCGGCCTGGTTCTGGCTGGTTGGCGGCACGATCTGGGCCGCCCGGATCCGCCCGGATTCGTCCACCTCGTAGCGATGGAAGAGGAGGCCGCGCGGCGCCTCGGTCGCCCAGGCGGCCACGCCGGGACGGCTTTGCCATGCGACGAGCGGCTCCGACGGAACCCGGTAGGCGTCGATGATGTCGATCGCCTCGGCGAACGCGTGGACCAGCTCCACGGCGCGCGCCACGATGGATGCATAGATGTTCGTCCGGATCAGCTCGGCGTAGCCGGAGGCGGCCAGCGCCTCCTTGGCCAGGGGGTGGAGCTGCTCGCCGGCCAGCACGACGCGGGCCGCCGGGCCCAGGAGGTAGACGCCCTTGCCGTCGAGGGACCGGGCGTGGAGCGCGTTCGTGCCCTCCACCTGGAACTCCTCGAAGGCATCCCGCCACGCCGTGGGCGGCAGGTCAACGCCGTCGGAGCTGACGATCCGCCCGTCGTTGAACGGGTACTCGGCAGCGTGCCGGAGGCTCACGACGCGGGGCTCGCGCGCGAACGCCGGCATCGTGAAGCCGGCCACCACCTTGACGGTCTCCAGGGCGAACGCGAGGCTCTCCTCGAGGGCCGCCCGGTGCTCCTTGAGCTCGCTGACGCGGGGCGCGCGGCTCCAGCCGCCCACCCGGACGCTGACCGGGTGGATGGGCCGACCGCCGAGGATCTTGATGAGGTGGTTGCCGGCCTTCTTCATCTTGAGGGCCTGCTCCACGAGCGGCCGGTGATCGGCCGCCATGGCGATTCCGCTCTCGTAGCCCAGGAAGTCCGGGGCGTGGAGGAAGTAGATATGGAGGGAGTGGCTCTCGATCCACTCGCCGCAGTAGAAGAGGCGGCGGAGCGCCCGCGACTGCGGGTCGATCCGGACCCCGAAGAGGTCCTCGAAGCCGTGGACCGCGCTCATCTGGTACGCAACGGGGCAGATTCCGCAGATTCGCGCGACGATGTCGATGACCTCGTCGGGGGTCCGCCCCACGACGAGCTGCTCGAAGTAGCGCGGCGTCTCGAAGATCCCGAGGCGAGCCTCGACGACCTCGCCGTCCTTCACCCGGAGGCGGAGCGAGCCTTCGCCCTCCACCCGGGTGAGCTCGTGGACCTCGTAGACGCGTTCGTCCACCACCTTGGCCGACGCCGTTCCGTGGCTCATGCCTTCCCTCCCCGCGGCGCCGGCTCGGCCGCCGTCGTCGTCGTGGTGCCGCGCCCGGTCCGGGCGCCCCCGAGCTCCGTGACCATGCTGCGGAACGGCTCCGAGTAGGCCGTGAACCCGGCAAAGAGGCGTCCGATCTCCTCCCGGGGCCGGTCGCCGGCCATCTGGAGGTGGCGAGTGAGCCCGGCCGCATTCGCCTGCTCGCGCGGCCCGAAGCATCCGTAGCAGCCGCGGCCGAAGCGCGGGCAGATGGCGCCGCAACCCGTCTGGGTGACCTGGCCGAGGCAGGGGATGCCCTTGCTGACCATGACGCAGACGACGCCGCTTCGCTTGCACTCCATGCAGACGGCCTCGTCCCGCAGCTGCGGGCGACGACCGGTGGTGAGCGCGGTGAGGAGCTCCACGAGCTGGCCGGGATCGATCGGGCAGCCGCGCAGCTCCGCGTCCACGGTCACGTGCTCCGAGACGGGCGTGGAGCGGGCCAGCGATGCGATCCACTCGGGATGCGCGTAGACGCCCAGCCGGAACGCGTCGTGGTCGCCCCAGTTGCGGAGCGCCTGGATCCCGCCCGCCGTTGCGCAGGCGCCGATGGTGACGAGGAAGCGTGTCCGGCGGCGGAGCTCGACGATCCGCTCCAGGTGGGCCGGCTCCGAGACGGAGCCTTCAACGAACAGGACGTCATAGGGTCCCGCAGAGCGAGCCGACGTCGCCTCCGGAAAGTCGACGATGTCGAAATGCTCGACGACGGAGAGCAGCTCGTCCTCGAGATCGAGGAGCGTGAGCTGGCACCCATCGCACGATGCGAACTTGACGACGCCGACGCGGGGACGTGCCGCGACGGGGGCATGAGCCATCAGATGCCCTCCCGGCCGAAGGTGTCGCCGAGTTGCGCGATCGAGAAGACCGGGCCGTCACGGCAGACGAAATACTTGCCCATCTGGCAGTGGCCGCACAGGCCGATCCCGCATTCCATATGCCGCTCCAGCGTCACGTGGATTCGGGATGCGGACACGCCCCGGCCGGCGAGCGTTGTGGAAGCCGCCTGCATCATCCGCTCCGGACCGCAGACGAACGCGATCATGTTGGAGCCGTCCCAGACCGCCTGGTCGAACAGGTGGGTCACGATGCCCACCCGCCCGGACCAGTCCGGGCCGGCGCGATCCACGGTCAGGCTCACGTCAATGCCGTCGCGTTTCCCCCACCGCTCCAGCTCATCGCGATAGATCAGGTCGGCCGGGGTCCGGGCACCGTAGAAGAGCTTCACGTCCCCGAACCGGCGACGGTCGGCGACGATCGCGTGGAGGACCGGCCGGAGCGGCGCGAGGCCGATGCCGCCGGTGACGATGACAAGGTCGCGCCCGACCGCGCGGTCCAGCGGCCAGTTGTTGCCCAGCGGGCCGCGAAGGCCCACCTGGTCGCCGACCTGGAGTGCGCACATCGCCTTGGTGGCGGGGCCGGCGCCGCGGATCGTCAGCTCGATGCCGTCCGTCAGGAAGCGGCTGATCGAGATCGGGAGCGGCGGGAAGCCCGGCAGCGCGACCATGGCGAACTGCCCAGTGCTGCCGTGGCTGAACGCCGGGTCGACGCCGGTGAGAGTGAGCGTCGTCGTATCGGCGGTCTCCGCCTTCGTGTTGACGACGCGGGCGGTCACGAATTCGTTCGGGGTCGCCGCGACCGGTTCCACGAGGCGTGACTCGGGCGAGAGCGGGACGGGTGGCGCGATCGCGTTCAACTCATCGCGGACGTCGATCCCGACCGGGCACCACGTGATGCAGCGGCCGCATCCGACGCAGCCGGACGTGCCGAACTGGTCCCACCATGTCGCGAACTTGTGGGTGAGCCATTGCCGGTAGCGGTCCCGCGGCCTGGCCCGGAAGCTGCCGCCGGCAACCTTCGCGAAGCCCGGGCTGAAGCAGCTGTCCCAGCTCCGGCTGGCCAGGGCCGTTTCGCCGCTCAGGTCCGTCGTCTGCGTCAGGGTCGTGCAGAAGCAGGTGGGGCAGGCGAGCGTGCAGTTGCCGCACGTGATGCAACGCTCGGCGACCTGGGCCCAGCGCGGATGGTCCAGCTGGGCGAGCAGCCGGTCGTGGAGGCCGTCGGTCGGGACGGGGTCCCCGATCCGGGCGCGCACGGCGGCAACCGTGGCGGCCACCCCGTACTGCTCGGCGGCGGTCGCCGCGCGCAGCGGGAGGCGCTCGAGGACCGCACGGCCGGCCGGCGTGCCGGCGTCGACCAGGAAGCCCGCGTCGAGCTCGGTCAGCGAGAGGTCGAAGCCCTCGGTGACCTCGGGACCGGTGCCCATCGACGTGCAGAAGCAGGTCGATGCCGACGTCGTACATTGGACTGCGACGACGAAGACGTTGGCGCGCCGGACCATGTAGTCCGGGTCGATGAACTCGGTGCCGATCAGGACCCGATCCTGGACCCCGAGCGCCGCGAGCTCGCAGGCGCGCGCCCCAAGGAACGCGAGCTTCGGCGCGGTCGCCTGTTCGGGCTCGAAGGAGACCTTGTGGCCATCGTGGGTAGAGCGGGTGAGCGGGATCAGGGCCGGGAAGGTCCACTTCTTCCACGCCGTGGGCCCGACCACGTAGCCGAATAGCCGTTCATCGCCGCGCCGGCGGAGCCGATAGCGGCCCGGCGACTGCTCGTCACCCCAGCCGCGCGGCAGCTGATCCACGGACGTGATGTCGTCGTAGATGATCGAGCCATCGGAGACCGTCGGGCCGATGAGGCGTCGGCCGTCCTCGCGGAGGAGGTCGAAGAGGACCTGGAGGTCCGCCCGCGCGAGGAAGCCCGGCCCCTCGATGGCGGGCCGGCTGCCCCGGGGCGAGCGCGAGGCCGAGATCACCATGTTCGCACCTGCTCGGCGGCGAAGAGGTCCAGGAGCTGGACGCGTGTCGCGTTGAGGCGTCGCGCGACGGCGACGAGAACCCGCGGGTAGAGGGCCTGCGCGAGCGCGGCATCTTCCCGGAGGGCGGCTCGCAGGGCGGGCCCCTCGAACGTGATCGCCTCGACCGCCTCGATGGCGACCGCGGTGGACGTGGCGCGATACGGCGGCACCAGGGCGGACCATCCGTAGACGTCCCCCGGCTCGACCGTCAGGATGGTGAAATCGCCGCGCTCCGGCACGTGGGTGCGGAGGGCAACGCGACCCTTGATCACGACGCCGAATAACTTGGACTCATCTCCTTCCCGGAACAGCTCCTGGCCGGGCTCCGCCGTGAACGTGCGGCTGAACTCGGCGAGGCGCGTCTGAATCCCCGGCTCAAGGCCTGAGGCAAACCATGTGGAGTTGAGGACAGCAACGAGCGAAGCCTGATCCTGCATGCGGCCAGTCTCACGGCGCGGGACATGCCGGCGGCAGGGCCGGTGGGCACGGGGTCGGGGGCCACGTGTACCGGCGACGGCGCCGGGCGGCCCGCCACAGGGGCACCGGCCCGCACCCCCGCTGGCACCGGTTCGCAACCCTGCCGCCGCTGGGCGGCTCGCCGTTTGGCACCTGCCACCGCCGGGCGGCCGCGCGGCTCGCCGGAGCAGGCCGGGCGCCGGGAGAATTCGGCTCAGCCGGGCGGCTCGCCGGAGCGGGTCGGGCGCCGGGTCGGGCGCCGGGAGAAATCGGCTCAGCCGGGCGCCTCGCCGGAGCGGGTCGGGCGCCGGGAGAAATCGGCTCAGCCGATCAAGATCGCCCTGAGCACTCTCCGAAACGCGGCCAAACACGGCTTTCGCCGCGTTTCCACGCTCGTGGCTCCTGCATCTGATCGGCTCAGCCGATTTTCCCGCCGAGCTCCGGCCCCGTCCCGCCGAGGTCCGGCCCCGGTGAGCCCGCCCAAGGCGCTGCCGTGGAACGAATCCCCGGCCGCGTGTCGGGCGGCGGCGATCCAGCTGCCGCGCCTCGCCGGGGCGGTGTTCAGAGCTTCGGTAGCTCTTGGCCCGGGCCCAGCGCAGCGGCGAAGAGGTCGCCGCGCTCCGCCAGTCGGGGCAGGATCGTGCGGATCGTCCAGCGGTCCGGCCGGAGCGCAGAGTCGTCCAGCTCATCCCAGGTGATTGGCGCCGACACGGGCAGGCCAGGCGCCGGTCGCGGCGAGTACGGCGCCACGAGGGTCCGGTTCCGCCAGTTCTGGGTGTAGTCCAGGCGCGCCCGGCCGCCCCGCTGGTCCTTTGACCACTCCCAGCTGACGAGGTCCGGGACCGCCCCACCGACGGCCCGCGACACCTGTTCCACCCAGGTCCGCGTCACCTCCCACGAATGGCCGGCTCGAAGCGGGACGAAGACCTGGACGCCGCGCTTCCCGGTCACCTTTGGCACTCCGGTCACCCCGAGGTGCTCGAGCGCGCGCCGGAAGAGCCGGGCGATCGCGAGCGTCTCGTCCCAGGTCGTGCGCTCGCCGGGGTCGATGTCCACGAGCGCCCAGCGGGGCTCGCCAGGCGCCTCGATCCGCGATGTCCACGGGTGGATCTCCAGCGCCGCCTGGTTGCCGAGCCATGCGAGCGTCGCCAGCGAGTCCGCGATGACGTAGGCGTGGGGACGCCGGTCCGGCGGCTCCGGCTCGCGCCAGCGGGTCACCCAGTCAGGCGTGCCCCGGGCGACGCCCTTCTGCCAGAAGAACTCGCCGCCGATCCCGTCGGGGTAGCGGGCGAGGTTGAGGGCGCGACCGGACAGGTGCGGCAGGAGCACCGGCCCGATCAGCGCGAGGTACCGGACGAGGTCGCGTTTCGTCACCGGCGCGTCGTCGGGCATCGCGCCGGGGGCGGCGCCGGCGCCCGCGGCGGGGGCGTGATTCGCGCCGGGGACGGCGTCGGTCCCCGCGGCGTCCGGCCGATCGTCAGTTCCGCCGGAGCTCGGCGCCCCCGGCGCCCCCGGCGCCAGGACCTTGTCGAGATTCGTGAGCGACACGTCGCGCCCGCCGATCCTCCACGACCCGCCGCGGGCGGGCATGGCGTTCAGGGCGGCCAGCTCCTCGTCGGTTGCCGGCTCGAACGCCAAAGGCGGCGGCGCCTCCTCGGTGGCCCGATTCGAGACCCGCGTGGAGGCCGCCGGCCGGCCCTTCGACGACTGTGCAGCGGCTGGACCCGGCCGAGGCGCGATGCCGGCCTTCGCGAGCGCCCGGGTAGCCGCTTCCGGGCCCACGGCGTCCTGGCGTTCGACTGAGGCCGGGTCGACCTCGGGGGCCTCACTGGCGAACGCGGCCTGGCGCACGATCCCGTCGCGGGACCAGCCGCCGATCTCGGCGCGGATCACGAGCTCGGGGGCCGCCCATGCGGCGCCGGGCGTCCGTGCCAGCTCCTCGGGCGCGTCGTGGAACGGCGGCGCGTCGCGGGCGCGGGCGTCGAGGGCGGCGCGGAGGCGGGCGCGAGTCGGCGTGTCGAGCCCGCTCCCGACACGCCCCGCGTACCGCAGGCGGCCCTCCTCCATCACGCCCACGATGAGCGCACCGATGTCGCGATGGCTGCCCTGGCCCGCCACGTAGCCCGCCACGATCAGCTCCTGGGTGGGGCGAATCTTGAGCTTGAGCCACGCGGTCGAGCGACGGCCGGCCTCGTACCGGCTGCGGCGGTGCTTCGCCATCGCGCCCTCGAGGCCCTGGGCGGCCGCGGCCGCGAAGAACGCGACGCCGTCGCGCGCAAGGTGCCCGCCGAAGCGAACGCGCGGGTGTTCGCGGAGGACCAGGCGCAGGATCGCCTTGCGGTCCTCGAGCGGCACGTCCAGGTACGACCGGCCCGCGCACCAGGGCAGGTCGAAGGCCATGAAGACGAGCGGCGCGGTCCGGCCCGCCTCGCGCGCGCGGCCGCTGGTGGGGAGGTCGGACGCGCTAAAGCCACCGCCCAGGCGAGCCTGGAGGAGGCCGAAGTCGGGGCGCCCCTCCGGGTCGAGCGCGACCACCTCGCCGTCGACGATCGCCTCCGGCGCGGCGAGCCACGTCGGCTTCCCGAGCAGCTCTGGGAAGAGGCGGCCCGCGTCGTGGCGGTTCCGCGTCCGCAGCGCCACGCTCCCGCCGGTCACGATCGCCTGGATCCGGTAGCCGTCCCATTTCGGTTCGAAGAGCCAATCCTCGTCGTCGAACGGGGCAGTCCCGGGCGTCGCGAGCATCGGCTCGACAAAGGCGGGCTGGGCGGCGATCCGGGCACCCGGCGGATCGAGGAAAGGGAGCGCGGCCGGTGCGGGGCGATCGACGCCTGGCGGAACGCCGGCGGCCACCTCCTCGTTCGTCCGATCGGTCCTGACCGACGCAGGGTGCGCCTCCGGGTCCCAGGCCGGGATCGCGTCCGGGCCGGCCTTGGCGATGAGGAGCCAGGCGGCGCCGTCGCCGGTCCCGCCGTCGCCGGTCCCGCCCTCGCCGCGTCGACCACCGGCTCGCTCCCGAGCGTGCCCCGCCGTGCGCACGAGCGTGAAGCGGCCGGCAAGCTTCCGTCCGCGAAGCCGGAACTTCAGCTCGCCGGCGCGGATGGCCTCGCCGGGGTCCCAGGTCAGCTCCGGCTCGAAGGTGCCCCAGTCCCAGCAGATCGAGTCGCCGGCGCCATATTCACCGGCCGGGATGACGCCCTCGAAGTTGAGGTACTCGATCGGGTGGTCTTCGGTCCGGGCGGCGAAGCGCCGCTCGTCGGGGTCGCGGGTCGGGCCCTTTGGGAGCGCCCACGACGCGAGGACGCCGTCGATCTCCAGGCGCAGGTCGTAGTGGAGCCGGCTGGCCCGATGACGATGGACGACGAACCGGCCGCAGCCGCCGGGCGTTGCCGGGGTTGCCGGGGTTGCCGGGGCCGCCGCTGCGGGCGTTGCCCCGGTCGCCGGCGGGCCGGGCGCGGGCTCTCCGGGCGCGGGCTCGGGCGTCCGGGCGAAGTCGCGTTTCTGGCGGTATCGGTCGAGCGACACGTGAGCGTTCCCCGTCCCTGGCCCGGTCAGAGCGGCAGCCGCCGGATGACGGCGAGGAACGGCGGCAGCTCCCGCGGTGCCGCGACGACCGGGACGCGGTACCAGGCGTCGCGGGCGGACCCGGGTCGCAGTGGCGCGTCCAGCCGACGTGCGGAGAGTGCCCGGAACCCAAGCACGCCCAGGGCGGTCGCGACCGTGGTGCCGTCCCCGATGAACCCGCGCCCGGCCAGGCACCAGCTCGACGGCCTCAGCAATGCGGCGAGCTCGCCGCGACGCTCGCCGAAGGGCAGGGCGGCGAGGGACGTGCCCTCGAGGTAGAGGAGGTCCGAGGCGACGAGGGCGGCGGACCCGCGGCTCGTGCCGGCACGTCCACCTGGACCGCCGCTGCCGCAGCCCCCACCCTCGCCGGCGAGGCGCTGGTCAAGGAGAGTCCGGCTGGGGCGGCCGCGCGCGTCGAGCACCATGAGGGTGGCGTCGAGCACGACCCCGTCGGCGCGGACGAGCTCCACGACGCCGGCGAGTTCCGGGAAGGCCGCGGTGGGGTCGCCCAGTGCCTCTGCCCGCAGGCGGACCGCGCCGTCTTCCACGAGCACGAACGCGCGGATCCCCGGCCACCACGGCTCGAAGAAGTAGCCCGGGTCGTCGAAGGGGCCTTCGCCGTCGGTCGGGCGCATCGGAACGATCCGCTCCGGGAGGCGCGAGGCGGTCGGCGCGAACTGGAGCGGCAGCGGCTCACCGGTCGTTCGGCGCGTCATGGATGAATTGTGGGCTGCCGGGCCAGCGTCCGCCAACGCTCGGACCGCCGGGGCCGGGTGGCACGCCCGGGGCGGACGCGGAGCCTCAGGCCGACTTGCGTCGGACCAGCTTCCGTACCGGGGCCTCGACCTGCTCGGCGTCCTCCGCGGCCGGCACGATCTTCTTCGGACGCCGGCCCGCCGCCGCTGTTCGGCCCGCGACGGCCTCCTCGGCCGCGGCCTCCTCGTCGCGGTTCGCGCGGGCCGTGCGGGCCGCGTTCACGCTGGCCTCGAGGGCCGCCATGAGGTCGACCAGCTGGCCGCCGACCGGCGCTTCGTCGGGCTCGGCGATCGCGCGCCCCTCGACCTTGGCCTCGATCACGGCCTCCAGGGCCCCGCGGTACTCGTCGCGATACTCGGTCGGGTCGAACTCGCCGGTCATCGCCGAGATGAGCTGGGCCGCCATCTTTCGCTCGGCGGGCTTGATCTCGACGTCATCGGACGGCAGGTCCAGCTCGTCGGTCGCCCGGATCTCGTCCGGCCAGTGGAGCGTTTCCAGGACCATCGCGTTCGCGTGCGGGTTGAGCGCCGCGAGCACCTCGCGATCCTTGATGACGACCTTGCAGATCGCCGCGAGCCCCTGTTCCGCGAGAACCTCGCGGAGGAGCGCGTACGCCTTCTTGCCGATCGGCTCGGGCTCCACGTAGTAGGCCTGCTTGACGAAGCGGACCGGCTCGTCCTCGGCCGGCCGGGCGGGGACGAACTTCTCGATCTCGATCGAGCGGACCGTCCTGAGCGGGACGCTGGACAGGTCCTCGTCCGTGATCACCACGTACTGGTCCTTCGCGTATTCAAAGCCCTTGACGGTGTCGCCGCGCGAGATCACGTCGTCGTGGAACGGGCAGTACGTCTTCATCTGGATCCGGTTCCGGCAGCTCGCATGGAGCATGTTGAACGCGATCCCTTTCGAGTCCGTCGCGAGGTAGAGCCGAACGGGGATGGTCACCAGGCCGAACTGGATGGCTCCCCGCCACATCGAGCGCGCCATGATCGGTCGCGTGCCTCCGCCGCCGGCCGCTCCGTGCCTGCCATCTCGTGGCGCGCATTCCCGTGGCCGGGATGGGAAGGATACGCCGGTCGTGCAAGGGGTCCGGGTTGGGGTGCGGGTTGGGGCGCCGTCTTCATTGGATGCACGATCGCGACGTCCGTCGGGATCACGGACGGGTCTGCGCGTCAAGGCTGTTCGTCGAATGCACGAACGCGACCGATACCCGGCCGATCTGGCCTCCTGGCGCCGTCCGTGAGGGCGCCAGGGCCACCGGCCCGGTCAGATCGTGCATCCAACGCAGACCCGTGCTGCGTTCGTGCGCCGGATGTACGAATCTGACGGGCGGGACGCGTTCGGCCTGTATGCCATCCGCCGGCCTGGTGGTCATCGGCGCGGTTGGCGCGCGGGCCGCGCCCGCCGGTTGGCTTCGATCAGCTCCGCGACCGCGTCCGCGATGGCGGGGAGCGCCGCGGCCACCGGCGGGGAGAGCTCCTCGCCCAACTCCATGGTCGCGGTCCCGACACTGACCACGAACGCGTCGGGCGCGGCGCCGTACAGGTCGCGGGCAACGGCGAGCAGCACGCCAGGGCCGACATGATGGGACGTTGCGCCCCCGCCGCCACCCGCCGCACCCACGTCCTCGCCGTGCAACGGCCGGACGGTGATCGCGCCGGGTGGACCCTCCGCGCTCGCGTCGACGAGGATCACGAGGGACGCCCGGCTCATATCGAGCGCGAGCTCGGGCGTGAGCTGGTGGAGAGCGAGGACCTCGACCCCCGCCAGTCGCCGGTCATCCGCGAGCAGCGCAGCGGCGTGCCAGCCGACCCCGTCGTCGGAGCGTAGCGCGTTGCCGTACCCGATGACGAGGACGCCCCCGGCGGCATCGCCGGGGGCGTCCAGACGAAGCGCGGTGTCGCTCAACGGGACAGCTCGTCCAGCACCTTTCCGTCGGGCGCCAGCAGCTGGATCTGGAGTGCCATCTGGCCGAGCGCGTGCGTCGAGCAGCTCAGGCACGGGTCGTAGCAGCGGATGACCGCCTCGACCCGGTTGAGCATCCCCTCCGTGATCGCCTCGCCCTTGACGTGGCGCCGGGCCACCTGCAGGACGCTCCGGTTCATCGCCATGTTGTTGTGGCCCGTGGCGATGATCAGGTTCGCCCACAGCACGATCCCGTCGTCGTCCACCTTGTAGTGGTGCATGAGCGTGCCGCGGGGCGCCTCGGACACGCCGATGCCCTCGTTCCGGTTGATGCCGGCGACGGACCGGACGTGCTTCGAGAGGATGTCGGGGCCATGCAGGAGCTCCGCGATCTTCTCGACGGAGTGGAGCGTGTCGATCAGGCGCGCGTAGTGGTAGTGGAACGACGAGCCCGCGACCCGGCCCACTCGCCAGCGGAACTTCTCGAGCTCCTCGTCGGCGCGCGGGGTTCCCATCCGGTCGGCGACGTTGACCCGGGCCAGCGGCCCGACCCGGTAGATGCCATCCGGGTATCCCATCGCCTTCCAGTAGGTCGACTTGAGGTACGACCAGGGCTCGACCGCCTCGCCGATGTAGTCGTTGAAGAGCTTCGGGTCGACCCGGTCGGCAAGGTATTTGCCGTCGGCGTCGATGACCCGGAGCCAGCCGCCGTAGTGGTCGACGTTGCCTTCACGGTCGACAAGGCCCATGAACGCCGACCGGAAGTTGCCGAAGGTGGCAGCGTCATCCTCCCAGCGCAGCAGGTCCGTCTTGTACCAGGCGATGGCTCGTTCGACCGCGGCGATCGCCTCGGGGACGCCGGCCAGGATCCGGTCGCGGACTTCGGCCGTCAGCGGCGTGGCCATGCCGCCCGGGACGATCCCCTCCGGGTGGATCCGCTTGCCGCCCAGCCATTCGATGATCTGCTGGCCCCACTTCCGGAGCCCAATGCCGTCCTTCGCGAGCTGGGGGTTCTGCCGGGCCACGCCAAGGATGTTGCGAACCGCCGGGTCCGCATCGAACCCGAACAGGAGGTCCGGCGACGAGAGGTGGAAGAACGACAGCGCGTTCGATTGGACGATCTGGCCCAGGTTGATGATCCGCCGCAGGTCCACGCCGGTGGGGGGCGGTTCGACGGCCAGGATGTCGTCAACCGCCTTGGCGGACGCAATGAGGTGGCTGACCGGGCAGATCCCGCAGATGCGGGCCATGAGCGCGGGCATCTCGTGGACCGGGCGACCCTGGGTGATGCGCTCGAACCCGCGGAACTGGGTGACGTGGAAGCGGGCGTCGACGACCTCGCCGCGGTCGTCGAGCTGGATCGTGATCTTGGAGTGGCCCTCGATCCGGGTGACCGGATCGATGACGATGGTTCGGCTCATCTGGGTCCCCCGTCAGCGACCGAACCGGGATCCGGCGACGTCGGGGACGCGTCCGGCCAGCAGGTCATCGAGCATGGTGTAGATCAGGTCGGCAGACGGCGGGCAGCCGGGCAGGAAGACGTCGACCTTCACCACCCGGTGGACCGGCGTCGAGGTCGGCAGGAGCTTCGGCACGATCTCCGACGGCATCTGCGGGTTGAGCGTGACGTTCTCCCGGTAGGCCCGGTCCAGGAGCGGCGCGACCCCGATCGGGTTCCGCATGCCCGGGACATTGGAGGTCACGGCGCAGTCGCCGAAGGAGACGAGCGTCTTCGTGCGCTCCCGGACCATCTTGATCTTGTGGAGGTCCTCCTCGCTGGAGACGGCGCCCTCAACCAGGCAGACGTCCACGTCCTCCGGGTAGTCCTTGTAGTCGACGAGGGGGCTGTAGACGAGGTCGGCGCGCTCGAAGATGTCGAGGATGCGCTCGTCCATGTCGATGAGGGACATGTGGCAGCCCGAGCAGCCATCGAGCCAGACCGTGGCGACACGCGGCTTGCTCACAGCCCACGCTCCTCGGCGACGACCTTCATCCACGGAAGGAACGGGCGGCGGGTCTTGCTGCCGCGGGCGACCGCCCGGCCCTTCTCGAATAGTGCCCCGGTCGGGCAGACCTGGACGCACTTCCCGCAGCTCGTGCAGGTCGTGGATTCGCCCCACGGGATCCCCATGTCCGTCTGGACCCGGGTCTCCAGGCCGCGATACATGATGTCCCAGGTGTGCGCCCCCTCGATCTCGTCGCAGACGCGGACGCAGCGAAGGCAGAGGATGCACCGGTTGTGGTCGATCGCGAAGAGCCGGTGGCTGGCGTCGATGTCGACCTTGGGGCTGATCCGCGGCAGGTCGAAATGGGTGAGGCCGAGCTCCTCTGCCGTGTCCTGCAGCTCGCAGTGGTTGTTCGCGACGCAGACCGCGCAGACGTGGTTGCGCTCGACGAACATCATCTCGGTGACGGTGCGGCGGTACTCCAGCAGGAGCTCGGAGTGCGCCGTGACGTCCATGCCCTCGGTGATCCTGGTCATGCAGGCCGCGGCGAGCTTCGGTGAGCCCGCGATCTCGACCATGCACAGGCGGCAGGCGCCGCGATCGTGGATCCCCTCCAGGTGGCAGAGGGCCGGGATGTCGATCCCGTTCTCCTCCGCGACCTCCATGACGGTCTGCCCTTCCGAACCGGCGACGTCTTTGCCGTCGATCCGGAAGGTGAAGACGGTGCTCATGCCATCACCTCCGCGGGAGTGATCGTGCAGACGCCGGCGGGACAGACCCTGTCCACGATGTGGGCCAGGTACTCATCCCGGAAGTAGCGCAGCGTGCTGAAGATCGGGTTGGGCGCCCCCTGGCCGAGCCCGCAGAGCGCCGTCTTCTGGATGATTACGGCCAGGCGCTCCAGCTGGGCGAGGTCGTCCATCGTCGCCTCGCCGCGGGTGATCAGGTCGAGGAGCATGTACAGCTGGGTGGTGCCGACGCGGCAGGGGACGCACTTGCCGCACGACTCGTCGCGGCAGAAGTCCTGGAAGTACTTGGCGACGTCGACCATGCAGGACGTGTCGTCCATCACGATCAGGCCGCCGGACCCCATGAACGAGCCGAGCTCGATGAGCGACTCGTAGCTCACGGGGATGTCGAGGAACTCGGCAGGGATGCAGCCGCCCGATGGGCCGCCGGTCTGGACGGCCTTGAACGGCCGGCCATCCACGATCCCGCCGCCGATGTCGTACACGATCTCCCGGAGGGTCATCCCCATCGGGACCTCGACGAGGCCGGTGTTGACGATGCGGCCGGCCAGGGCGAACACCTTGGTGCCCTTGCTCTTGCCGAGGCCGATCCCGGCGTACCACTCCGGGCCGTTGCGCAGGATCGTGGGCACGCTGGCGATCGTCTCGACGTTGTTGATGAGGGTTGGGCAGTCCCACAGGCCCTGGACCGCCGGGTACGGCGGCCGGGGCCGCGGCGTTCCGCGGCGACCCTCGACGGAAGCGATCAGCGCGGTCTCCTCGCCGCATACGAAGGCGCCGGCGCCAAGCCGGACCTGCACGTCGAAGTTGAACGAGGTGTCCGCGATCCCGGCGCCCAGGTACCCGGCGCGCTGGGCCAGCCGGATGGCCGTCCGGAGGCGGGCCACCGCCAGCGGGTACTCGGCCCGGCAGTAGATGTAGCCCTCGGTGGCGTGGACCGCGAAGGCCGCGATGGCCATCCCCTCGAGGATGCGGAACGGGTCGCTCTCGAGGACGCTGCGGTCCATGAATGCGCCGGGGTCTCCCTCGTCGGCGTTGCAGATGACGTATTTCTGGGTGCCCTGAGCCTTGGCCACGGTGGTCCACTTGAGGCCGGTAGGGAAGCCCGCGCCGCCGCGGCCGCGCAGGCCGCTGCGGGTGATCTCGTCGCGGACCGCTGTGGAGGTCATCTCGGAGAGCACGCGCTTGAGGGCCTCGTAGCCGCCGCGCTCGATGTAGTCGTCGAGGTTCTCGGGGTCGATCCGACCCATGTTCTCGGTGGCCACCCGGAGCTGCTTCTCGAAGAAGGGGCCCTGCGGCTGCCGCGTGTCGGTTGGCGTGACCTTCTGGAGGGCCGTGACGATGCCCTCAACGTCGTCCGGCTTGACGTGCCCGAAGAGCTGACCCGTCTCGGCGATCTCCACGAGCGGGCCGGCGGCACACAGGCCCAGGCAGCCCACGCGCTTGATCATGACGTCGGTCAGGCCGGCCTCGGCGGCACGCCCGGCGAGGCGCAGGGTGATGTCATGGGCCTGCCCCGACATGCAGCTGGCGGCCTCGCACACGTACGCCCACGCGCGCGGCGCCTCGTCGTTGATTTCTTCCGTGATCACGCGGCGTCGGACGGGCCGAGCCGCGGCAGGCATCTCGCTCACATGGCCTCCAACTGGGCAACGAGCTCGCCCACGTGCACCTTGCCCTTGACGTCGCCGTCGACGATGACGGCAGGCGCCAGGCTGCACGCGCCGAGGCAGCGCGCGGTCAGCACCGAGAGCTTGCCGTCGGCGGTGGTCTCCTTGGGCTTGACGTGGAGCGCACGGTCGAGGCCGGCAAGGATCTCCTTCGCGCCGTTGATGTAGCAGGCGGTCCCCGTGCACACGACGCACGTGTGCTCGCCCTGCGGCTTCAGGGTGAAGAACGAGTAGAAGGTCGCGACGCCGTAGACGCGCGAATGGGGGACGCCCAGGGTGTCGCCGACGAAGTTGAGGGCCTCGGTGTCCAGGTAGCCGAACGCCTCCTGGGCGGCGTGGAGAGCCTCGATCAGCGCGGCCGGGCGGTCGCCCCCGCGGCGCATGCGGGTCTGCACGATCTTCCAGCGCTTGTCGTCTGTTGGCGCCGGTGGCTTGGTGTACGGGATGGGCATATGTCCCCCTCCATTGTCGCAGTGAATGGAGCGCGCCGGCGGGGTGCACCGGCGCTTGTGTCACAAAGATTGGGCGGGACCGGGTTGGCCCACCACGACGATGATAGAAAGCAGCGGCGCTGCCGCCGTGGGCCGCACTTCCCGACTCTGGGGGCCGCTTCGCCCCTGTGCGTCCCGTCCCGCGAGCCGGGAGGCGCCGCCGGCCCGCGGATTCGCGCCGCCGGCGCGGCACAACGGGGCGGGAGCGGGGCGGGCCGGGAGGCGCCATGGGAGGCAGGGGAGCCGGGCGGGGGGACCGGGCAGGGGAGAAATCGGCTCAGCCGATCAAGATCGCCTGGTCCACGCTCCGAAACGCGGCCAACCATGGCTTTCGCCGCGTTTCCACGCTCGTGGCTCCCACATCTGATCGGCTCAGCCGATAACCAGCGAGGTGTCGTCCCCCAACCTCCGCCGCGCCGCCCCGTCCCCATCCCCGCGTCGCGCCGCACCGCGCCGCACCGCAGCCGAACAGGCTCTGAGCCGCGCCCCGTCCCCGCGTCGCGCCCCGTCCCCCGCCCGCGCCCCGTCCCCGCCCGCGGCCGCGCCCCGTCCCCCGAGACGCGCCGCCCCATCCCCGCCCGCGGCCGCGCCCCGTCCCCGCCCGCGTGTCTTGCGGCGGCGATCGAGCCTCTGATCACGCCGCGACCACCGTGTCCGGCGGCGGCGATCGAGCTGCCGGGGCATGCCACTTCCCGCCGATCGCCGCGACGAAGGCCCGATAATCGCGATACGGCGCGGGCGTTCGTCGACCGTCCACGCGGGCCCGACCAACGACGCGGCGACCCCGTCGGCACGGATCCAGCATCAGCAGGAGCCGGCCGCGGATCGGCTCCCGATCGAAGATGCATCCGATCGCGGCACGCCCGCGGATCGGGAATGCGCCGGCCATGACCTCGCGGTTCGCGACGAGGAATGCGTCGGTCTCGGCGGTCGCCAGCACGAGGACCGCGACCGCGACCTCGCCCACTCTCCAGCCGCGCCGCCGGGCCACGTCCAGGCAGAGGCGTGCGTATCGGTCGACTTGGCGCTCGAGCCCTCCGGCGTCACGAAGCTCGGTCTTGACCTCCACGACCACGAGGCGCCGCGCCGTCGCGTCGAATCCGAGCAGGTCGATGCGGCCCCGCCACGGCCCGTCCATCACCTCCTGTTCGGTGACGCAGGTGCAGCCGGAGGCCTCCAGCAGCCGCCGCGCTGCGCCGACGCACCGCGCGTGGCCGAGATCGATCTGGCGCGAGCCATCGCCCGCGTACGGGAGGTGCGCCTCCAGGCGAAGTTCACCGCCGAGTGCCACGCACATTCGCTCAAGCGTGGCGATCTGGCCGCCCTCGCCCGCCTCGACGGCGCAGACGACGGATTGCGGCACGCACGCGCGATCGGCGAGCTGCCTCTGAGTCCACCCTCGCGCGATCCTGCCGGTCCGGATCGTCACGCCAAGGGTGGTGCGCGAGATTGACGCCATGACCCAATGACACCATGCGGCGCTCATCTGCGACCCATCCGCCGCTTACTTGGCGAATCTGAGAGTTTCACCCGCGCTTACCCGAGATCACCGGACGACCCGGGACGGATTGGCCGCCATCTCCGATTGGGCCGCCATCTCCGATTGGGCCGCGATATCGCGCCATCCGATCAGGACGGGACGTCTCACGCTCGGAAACGCGCCGAAACCACGGTTTGGCCGCGTTTCCACGCTCCGCGCGGGCCCAGGCGATCGGCTGGCACGATATTCGGTGCGGAGCGCCGGAGCGCCGGGGCGCCGACCCCGTCTACGGGGCCGCATCCGAAGGCGCGCCGGGGCGCCGACCCCGTCTACGTTGCCGCATCCGAAGGCGCATCCGACCCCGTCCGGCTGCCGGGCGTCGCGTGGGATTCGGTGCGAAGCCGTCCGGCTTCGCGCAGAGAGCGACGTAACAGGAACTCGACCTGGCCGTTGACACTCCGAAGGTCGTCCGCGGCCCAGGCCTGCAGCGCCTCGAACGTCGCGGGATCGAGGCGGAGCAGGAACGGCTTTCGGGCGGTCATCGGATGCTCAGGGAGCGGATGCCCGGGGAGCGGATGCCCGGAGGCAGGGCGCGCGGGGAGCGGATGCCCGGAGGCAGGGCGCGCGGGTCAGTCACGTCGCCGGCCCAGCCACGTCGTCGGACGAGTCACGTCGC
>JANXWH010000045.1 GCA_025351245.1 Chloroflexota bacterium
CGCCTCGGCGATCAGTTCGCCCGGAACGCGGCCAGGCTCCTCAGGCCGTCCATCGCTGGTCATCTGTGCGGCTCCCCCTCATGCGTTCCGTGCGCTGCGCTGGCCACATCTTCCTCCATGCAGAGGCCGCCGCGCGTCGCGCTGAACGCGCACGCCGGGCGCCGCGGCCGGGGGCGGTCGTATGATCGTCGCGCGGGGGTGAGGAGGGAATTCGTGGGACGCGTCGCGATCGTCACCGATTCGACGGCTGACCTAGCACCCGAGACGGCGGCAGCCGCCGGGATCCGGGTCGTGCCGCTGTTCGTTCGGTTTGGAGCCGAGGAGTTCCGGGTCGGGGTCGACCTCACCACGGAGCAGTTCTGGGCACGGATGCTGGCACCGGACGCGCCCTTCCCGACGACCGCCGCGCCATCGCCGGGCACGTTCCGAGCGACGTTCGAGGCGTGCTTCGCGGAGGGCGCCGACGCGATCGTGTGCCCCACCATCGGCTCGAATCTGTCGGCCACCTTCCAGAGCGCGACCCTGGCCGCCCAGGCGCTGCCGGACCGCGAGATCCATGTCATCGACACCGGATCGACGTCGATGTCGACCGGAATCCCGGCCCTCCTCGCCGTCGAGATGGCGGCGGCCGGCGCCACGGGTTCCGAGATCGCCGCCGGCGTCCGCGACCGCCTTCCGGACGTCGACCTCTATGTCGCCGTCGACACGCTCGAATACCTCAGGAAGGGCGGCCGCCTCTCCGCGGCGCGGGCGGCGATCGGCACGCTCCTCTCGGTCAAGCCGATCATCACCGTGCGCGACGGGATCGTGGTGATGGCGGAGCGGCCGCGGACCCGGGCGAACGCCCGCGAGCGCGTCATCGAGCTCATCACCGCCGCGCCGATCGAGCGGATCGCGTTCCTCCACACGTCGACCAGCACGCAGGAGGAGGTCCAGGCCTTCTGCGACAGGCTCCTCGCGCGGGTCCCGGGTGGCATCGACCCGGCCCACATCTCCGTCGGCCTGATCGGCGCCTCCACCGGTCCGCATCTCGGCCCGCACCTGATGGGTGCCGCGTTCCTGCGCCGGCGCTGAGGTCCCCTGCCGGGGTATGTCCAGGCGCTTCTCGATCTCGTCTCGCGAGTCGAGGGGAGCCGAAATGGGCCCCATGGCAACCAGGGGGCCCCATGGCAACCAGGATGCGCGCGAAGATCCAGGTTGGACCAGGGCACCCGAAGCCGGCACCCGCCGTGCGCGGGGCTCGCCACCCGCTGCTCGCAGGATGCATGAGTGGTATCTCGCGGCGCTCGACGCGGCAGGTGTCGACCGACCAACCGGGTTACCTGTCTCGACGAACCGCCATCGCGAAGGGCAGGAAGTAGCGGTCGAGCGACGCGGCTGTCGAGCCGTACTCATGGTCGCCCACCAGGAAGTCGCAGACGACCTCGCGCGCCCGCGTGATCTCCCTGAACCGACCCCGCCAGCGATTGTCAGCGAGCGTCAAGTCGAAAAGCTCGAGGGCCCGATCCATGGCGCCTGCCAGCCTCTGTTCGTTGCCCTGCGACTTGGCCCGGGTGGCGCGGCCGACCTCACTGCCGATGTTGCCCAGCTGCTCCATCAGCGTCATCTCGTGCCATCGGCCGGCCGCGAGGCCGGGGTGTAGGGGGGCGCCCATCAATGCATTACCTGATCGCCGATCCGGGCCCCCCGCCGCTCGGCCGAGTTGACCGCCTGAAGCCGAGTGCCCGCGCCACTGCTCATCCCTTCCGACTCCACCACTCGTACGCCTCCTCGATCACGTCCCCAAGCGTAGGCCAGCCCGCTTCGCCCACCCAGCTGACCGACTCGTTGTTGCCGGCGTCGTCGTACGCATGCCGGTGGTGAGCGTCGGCATGGCCCGTGTGGGGATGGGCGTTGTCGTACCGAAAGAGGCTGCGGACGGCGTCCCCGGCTCTGACCATCACGTGATAGCTGTACTCGATCGTCTCGACCCACCGGCGTCCGGAGCGCATCCAAGTCCTTTGCCGCCTCCGGACCTGGACCTCGATGCCGTCACGACAGCTGAGGACACCCGACCACAGGACGATCGCCCCGGTCGTCTCGATCTCGAGCATATCGTCTTCGACGAAGTGGTCGGCGAAGTCGGCGAGCCGTCCGTTGTGGGCCGCGAGATACGAGTCCCAGCTATTCGGCGCGTGCCTGCCGCTCATCGAGAAGGGCGCGGTACGTGCTCTCCACGATGAGCCACTCCGCCACCTCGGCCGTCTCGCGGATCACGCCCTGGTCAAGGGCGGCCCGAAGGTGGGAGGACCGAAGTTCGTACCGATTCTCGAAGACGTTCAGTCTCGCCCGCAACTCGACGATGAGCCGCTCGCGATTCGCCGCGAGCTGCACGTGATCGTCGATATCGGGAACGTTAAGTATCATCGCGGCGCTCCGTGCTGGCGGCGAGAGGGATCTGTACCGTGCCCCGACGGCGGACGCCTGTCAAGGGTGGTACCGCTCCTGTGCGGACAGGCTGTCATCGACCCGGTACCCGCGAGCCTGACCGACGCGTGTGCCAGCTTGATCGGCACGGGTCATGCCGGGCCGACACGCAGGACGGGCTAGTACCGGTAGAGCGAGGCCACAAACGGCGTTCGGTTGAACATCAGCAGCGCGATCGGGATGCCGACGACGGTGAGCTGGACGACCCACGCGAGGCTCATCCAGAGCGCGGACGCCCACCAGCCCACCAGGACGAACCACAAGCCCCGGACATACCAGGCCACCTGCGGTCGCCCGGCCTCCGAGACGACCTTCCGACCCTCGGCGCCCTGCCCGAGGACCCATTCTCGCGACCGCGGCCGGAGCGTCAGGATGGACGGCAGCCGATTGATGATCCAGATCCCGAGCGGGATGCCGATGATCGTCCCGAGTGCGAACCAGGCCACGCCGACGGCGATCCCGGACGCCCACCACCCGATGAAGAGCCACCAGACGAAGCGCACCAGGAGACCGGGGCCGCGGGTTCTCTCAACGGTCATGACAATTCAGTCTCCCAACGAGCTTCGTGCCGTCCTGATCCCACCGACGTCGCCGGTCAGGCGGGCTCGCGTTCCAGGTTGAGGGCGAGGAGGGCGGCGAGGAGGGGTTCGCCGGTGAGGTCGGCGGGCCAGC
>JANXWH010000048.1 GCA_025351245.1 Chloroflexota bacterium
CGGCCGCCGACGCCGCCCTCGCCGCGACCCTTGCGTCGAAGGCCGCGGCCGCCGAAGCAGCCGCCGAAGCAGCCGCTGGCCCCGCGGACGCGGCGAAGAAGGCTGCCCCCGCGGACGCGGCGAAGAAGCCGGCGAAGAAGCCGGTTCGCGCGCACAGCGCGAAGGCGGAGACGCCCGCAGCCGACGCGGCGAAGCCCGCCGCCAAGCGCCCTCGCGCCGCGAAGAAGGAAGACTGATCGATGGCCCACAAGAAAGCAGGCTCCAGCTCGAAGAACGGCCGCGACTCGGTCGGCCAGCGGCTGGGCGTGAAGGTCGGTGACGGCCAGCTCGTGCCGGCCGGCTCGATCATCGTCCGCCAGCGCGGGATGACATTCATCGCCGGCTCCGGCACGGGGCTCGGCCGCGACTACACGGTCTTCGCCACGGTCGAGGGCCGCGTTCGCTTCGAGCATCAGACGCGCCACAAGAAGCGCATCCGCGTGGAGCCCGTGATCGAGGCGGCCCCCGCCGCCGACGCCGAGCCCGCCGTCGCTGGCGCCTGAAGCCCCGCCACAGCCCCGCCACACCGCTCCCGGAGACCCGATGAAGCCGAAGATCCACCCCAAGTACCACGCCTCGAAGGTGCACTGCGCGACCTGCGGCACCGAGTTCGTCGTCGGGTCGACCCGCGCCGAGCTTCGCGTCGACGTCTGCGGGAACTGCCACCCGTTCTACACGGGCAAGCAGATGATCATGGACACCGCCGGCCAGGTCGAGCGATTCCAGAAGCGCCTCGAGCGCGCCGCGACGGGCCGCTGACGGCTGGGTCGCACTCGCCACGGCGGGCCGCCCGGCCCGCCCTCGTGATTCCCGGCCGGTAGAGTCCACTGATGGCTCGCTTCTCCTACGGTGGCCAGGCACTCATCGAGGGCGTCCTCATGCGCGGACGCACCGCGATCGCGGTGGCGCTCCGCCACCCGGACGGCCGCATCGTCTGGGCGGACGAGAAGCTGGCGGTGGGATTCCGCGCCACGCGCTGGGCACGCCTTCCGTTCGTCCGCGGGCTCGTCGTCCTCTACGAGACGCTCGTCGTCGGGACCCGCTGGCTGGTCCGATCGGCGGGGATCGCGGCGGTCGAGGAGCTGGCCCCGATGCCGTCTGCGCTGAACCCGGCCGCCGATCACGCGGGCGTGCAGGATGCCGTGGACGCCGGTGCCATGCCCCCGCCCGCTCCGGCTGCCCCGGTGGCCGACAGTGCCGACCTCGGGAAGGGTGCCGTCGCGCTCATGCTCGGCCTGACCCTGGTGGTCGGCGTCGGGCTTTTCTTCTTCCTGCCGCTCCTGCTCGCGAAGGCGATCGCCGGCGGCCAGAGCGGCGTCGTGGAGCGTGCCGTTGAGGGCGTCATCCAGATCGCGATCTTCCTGGGCTACCTGCTGCTGATCGGGCGGACATCGGACGTCCGTCGGACCTTCCAATACCACGGTGCGGAGCACATGACGATCCACGCCCTGGAGGCGGGCGACCCGCTCACGGTCGACGCGGTCCGGAAGTACCCCACCGCGCACCCGCGCTGCGGCACCGAGTTCCTGGTCGTGGTGATCCTCGTCTCGATCGTCGTGTTCAGCGTCGTGGGCCGCCAGGCGATCCCGGTCATGGTCGCGAGCCGGATCGTGCTGATCCCCGTCATCGCCGGGATCAGCTACGAGCTGCTCCGTTTCGGTGCGCGCCACCGCGACAGCCGGATCGTCCGCTGGATCTTCGAGCCCGGGATCTGGGTCCAGAAGATCACCACGAAGCAACCCGCGGACGACATGCTCGAAGTCGCGATCGTCAGCCTCGAGCAAGCTCTCCTCGCGGACGGCGAGGCGCTCCCCGACGGCGCCGGGCGCATCGGGCGAAGCCCGCTGATCCTGTCTGCCAGGGCGAGCCCGGCTGCTGAGGCCTGAGCCATGGCCGACGGGGTGCTGGACCGCAAGCTGGGCGAGCTCGTCGCGCAATACGAGCATGTCCAGGCGGAGCTCTCGACCCCCGGGGTGGCCGCGGACCTGGACGCGCTCCGGCGACTTGGCCGGGAGCTGGCGCGCCTGGAGCCGGTGGTCTCGTCGTATCGGCGCCTGGACGCGCTCCGCGCGGAGCTTGCCGGCGCTCGCGAGATGCGCGACGCGGAGCACGACGACGAGATGCGGGCGATGGCCCGTGAGGAGGTCGGCCGGCTCGAGGCCGCCGAGGCCGCCGAGCTGGAGGCCCTGACGGTCCACCTCCTGCCGCGGGACCCCAACGACGATCGGAACGTGATCGTGGAGATCCGCGCGGGAGCGGGTGGCGACGAGGCCGCGCTCTTCGCGGGCGACCTGCTCCGGATGTACCTCCGCTACGCGGACCGGCATCACCTCCGCGCGGAGGTGATGAGCCTCCATGAGACCGGGATCGGCGGCGTCAAGGAGGCGGTCGTCGAGATCTTCGGCGAGGGCGCCTTCAGCCGCCTCAAGTTCGAGAGCGGGGTCCACCGCGTCCAGCGCATCCCCGCCACCGAATCATCCGGTCGGATCCACACGTCGACCGCGACCGTCGTGGTTCTTCCCGAGGCGGAGGAGACCGACCTCTCGATCGACGCGGAGCGCGACCTGCGGATCGAGGTCAAGCGCGCCTCCGGCCCCGGCGGCCAGGGCGTCAACACGACCGACTCGGCCGTCCGGATCACCCACCTGCCCAGCGGCCTGGTCGTGGAGATCCAGGACGAACGGAGCCAGCACAAGAACAAGGCCAAGGCGATGGCGATCCTGCGCGCCCGGCTCCTGGACCAGGAGCGGTCCAGGCAGCGCGAGGCCGACTCCGTCACGCGGCGCTCGCTGATCGGCGCCGGAGACCGGTCGGACAAGATCCGGACCTACAACTTTCCACAGGACCGCGTGACCGATCACCGGATCGGGATGGACCTGTCGAACCTGCCCGGCGTCCTCGACGGCAACCTGGATCGGCTGCTGGAGGCGCTCAGCACCACCGACCAGGCCGAGCGGCTGGCCTCCCTGGCCGACGACGGCGCAGGCGGATCCTGACGCCCGGCCCGGTGGCGAGGGTCGGCGAACTCCTGGCTGCGGGCACCGACCGCCTCCGTGCGGCCGGCTCGCCGAGCGCCCGGCTGGACGCGGAGCTGCTCCTCGCGGATGCGCTCGGCACGGACCGGACCGGGGTGCTGGCCCATCCCGACGGCCTCGCCGGCGACGGTCCCGCGGCCCGCTTCGCTGCGGCCGTCGAGCGGCGCGCGGCCGGCGAGCCGGTGGCGTATATCCGTGGCATGAAGGAGTTTCACGGCCTGGCCCTGGCCGTGGATGCCCGCGCGCTCGTGCCGCGGCCGGAGACCGAGCTGCTGGTGGACCTCGCGCTGGAGGAGCTTGCGGACGTCCTGCGACGCGGGCCGCGCCCGGCCGGAACGCCGCCCGTCACGGTGGCGGACGTCGGGACCGGCAGCGGCGCGATTGCGGTGGCGATCGCGGCCGCGCTGCGGCGCCGCGGCATGGCCGGCGACGTGGAGATCGTGGCATCCGACCTGTCGGCCGATGCGGCCGCGCTCGCCCGGGAGAACGCGGTCGCGCACGGTGTTGCCGACCGCATTGGGGTCGCCGTGGCCGACCTGCTGCCGCCCGCGGGCGAGGCGGCGGGGCTTCTCCGCGCCCCGGAGCGGTTCGACATCGTGTGCGCCAACCTGCCCTACATCCGCACGGGCGACCTCGCCGGCCTTCCGGCGCCCGTCCGATTCGAGCCCCTGGACGCGCTCGATGGGGGACCGGACGGCCTCGACGTCATCCGGCGCCTGCTGGCGCTCCTGCCCGATCGGCTGAGCGACGGTGGGCTGGCCCTCCTGGAGATCGGCTCGGACCAGGCGGAGGCGATCGGCGACGCCGCGGTCGCCCTCCTTCCGGGCTGGGGTTGCGACGTCGTGGCGGACCCTGCGGGGCTGCCCAGGATTGCCCGGGTCGTGCCCATGACGCGCACGGTGCCCGGGCCGTGACCAAGCCTGGCCCGCACGCGCCGGGCGGTTGCCCACGCCGGATCCGGCTGGTGGCCCTGGACCTCGACGGAACGCTGGTCGGCGACGACATGCGGATCCGGCCCCGCACGGTCGCGGCGGTTCGCGCGGCGGTGGGGGCGGGCGTCGCCGTCGCGATCGTCACCGGGCGGATGGCCAGCTCGGCGCTCCCGTATGCACGGGAGCTGGGGCTGCGCGAGCCGATCGTGGGGATGCAGGGCGCGCTGATCCGCGAGCTGCCCGACGCGGGCCGACCGGGCCTTGGGCGCCTGCTCTACCATCGCCCGCTTCCGGCCGCGGTCGCCCGCGACGCGCTCGCCTGGTGCCGGACCCACGGGCTGGACCCGCACGTGAACCACCTGGAGAAGATGGTGATCCCTGCCACGGATACCCGCGCGGCGGAATACGTGCGCTTCAACTTTGGCCGGGTCGTGGTCGTGCCGGATCTCGACGCGTGGGTGCGCCACCCCGTGACCAAGGTGATCTCCGTGGGAGACGCCCCGACGCCGACCCGCCTCCTGCCCGCCGCGCGGGCCGACTTCGACGGACGGGCGGTCGCCACCGTCAGCCATCCGAAGTTCCTGGAGTTCGTGGCACCGGGCGTCAGCAAGGGGGCGGCGGTCCGCTGGCTCGCCCGCCGGCTGGGGGTGGACCTCCGCGACACGCTCGCCATCGGCGACCAGCTCAACGACCTCGAGATGATCGACGGGGTGGGGTTCGGCGTCGCGATGCCGCACGGCCCGGCGGAGCTCCGGGCGGCGGCCAGCCTGGTGGCCCCGCCGTTCGATGAGGACGGGGCGGCGCAGGTGCTTGAAACGTACGTGCTCGGGGGCCGCCCCGCCGCCTGAAGTGCCGGCTCCGCCGCCTGACGTGCCCGCCCCGCCCTCGGATCGAAGCGCATGCCGTGAGCCCCCGGACGCGTCGCGGGTGGTTGGGCGACAATGATGCGGACGCGCTGGCGGGTGGGTGCCGGGCGGGTCGGGGGTCGCGGTGGGGCGGCGACCGGGGGCGACCAGGAAGGAGTCGGGATGAGCGTGACGGACGCCGCGCAGGCCGCGTGGGCGACGGTCGCGGAGCTGGACCCGGAGGTCTGGTCCGCGATGCGCGGCGAGGCGGACCGCCAGCGCTGGAAGATCGAGCTGATCGCGAGCGAGAACTACACGTTCGCCGCGGTCATGGAAGCCCAGGGCTCCTGGCTCACGAACAAGTACGCGGAGGGCCTGCCGGGCCGCCGCTACTACGGCGGCTGCGAGTACGTGGACGTCGTGGAGCGGCTCGCACAGGATCGCGCCCTCGCCCTCTTCCCGGGCGCGGCGCACGTCAACGTCCAGCCCCACGCGGGAGCGCCGGCGAACCTCGCCGCGTTCTTCTCGGTGCTCTCCCCGGGCGACCGGATCCTTGGCATGAGCCTGGCCCATGGCGGCCACCTGACGCACGGCTCGCCCGTCAACTTCAGTGGGAAGTGGTTCGACGTCCACGCCTACGGCGTTGATCGCGAGACGAACCGGATCGACTACGACGCGGTGGAGCGGCAGGCCGCCGAGGTCCGCCCGAAGCTCGTGATCGCGGGGGCCAGTTCGTACTCGCGGACCCTGGACTTCGAGCGCTTCGCGGCGATCGCCCATGGCGTGGGGGCATATCTCCTCGTGGACATGGCACACATCGCCGGGCTCGTCGCGGCCGGGCAGCACCCGTCGCCCTTCCCGCACGCGGACCTGGTCACCACCACCACCCACAAGACGCTCCGCGGTCCTCGGGGCGGCCTCATCTTCTCGTCTGCCGCGCTTGCGAGGCAGGTGGACAGGGCCGTCTTCCCCGGCACGCAGGGTGGGCCCCTCATGCACGTCATCGCCGCGAAGGCGGTCGCGCTGCGGCTGGCCGCCACGCCCGAGTTCCGGGAGGACCAGCGTCGCACGGTGGAGAATGCCGGCATCCTCGCCACGGAGATCGCCGCCCGCGGTGGCCGGCTCATCACCGGCGGGACGGACAACCACATGCTGAGCGTGGACGTGACGCCGTTCGGCGTGACCGGCCGGGAGGCGGAACGCCTCCTCGACGACGTGGGGATCACGGTCAACAAGAATGCCATCCCGTTCGACCCGAACCCGCCCAACATCGCCTCGGGGATCCGGATCGGGACCCCGGCCACCACGACGCGCGGGTTCGGCGCCGCCGAGATGCGCGAGGTCGGCCGGCTGATCGTGGGTTCGCTCACGTCCCGGGACGAGCCCGCCGAGCACGCGAAGATCGCCGCCGAGGTTCGCGACGTCTGCGGGCGCTTCCCCGTCCCGGGGCTGCCCGAAGCGTGACGCGGTGAGCGAGGGCATCGCACTTCCGGCCCTCGCCGCGTTCGCCACCGCCGCGATCCTCGCCCTGCTCCTCACGCCGGTCGTCCGCCGCTACGCGCACCGGTTCGAGGTCCTGGACCAGCCCGAGGAGCGACGCGTCAACACGTCGCCCGTGCCGCGCGGCGGCGGCATCGCGGTGGCGGCCGCGTTCGTGATCACGTCGCTCGGCCTGCTGGCGGCCGATTCGCTGTTCGGGATCTGGCCCGCCGCGGACGCGCCCGCGGCGGGCGAGGTCGTCGCGCTGGTCGGTGGGGCCGCGCTGGCTGCCCTGATCGGCAGCCTGGACGACTGGTTCGACCTCCGCGCCCGATGGCAGCTCGCCGGGCAGCTCGTCGTGGCCGGGGTGGCGGTGGGGCTCGGCACCACCGTGAGCCTGCTCGCCAATCCGTTCGGGCCCGGATTCATCCCCCTCGGCGGGGTCTTCGGGGCCGCATTCGCGGTGCTCTGGATCCTGGGGATGATCAACAGCATCAACTTCATCGACGGGCTGGACGGGCTCTCGTCGGGCGTGGCCCTGATCGCGGCACTGACGCTGGGGACGATCAGCCTGACCGGCCCGATCGACCAGCCGGCGATCGCGCTCTTCTGCTTCGCGCTGGCCGGGGCGCTCCTCGGCTTCCTCCGCTGGAACCTCCACCCTGCCTCGATCTTCGTTGGGACCAGCGGCGTGATGGTGATCGGCTACGTCCTGGCGCTGCTCTCCATCCTCGGCAGCGCCAAGGTCGCGGTCGCCCTCCTCGTCCTGGGCGTCCCCATCATCGACACGTTCTGGATCATCGTCCGGCGCCTCTCCAAGGGACGCTCCCCGTTCTCGCCCGATCGCGGCCACATCCACCACCGACTCCTGGAACTGGGCCTCTCTCACGCCCAGACGGTGCTCGTCATCTACGCGGTCTGCATCGCGCTGGCGGTGCTCTCGCTCGTCCTCTCCGGCACCGGTCAGCTGTACGCATTCCTGGGGGTATTCGTGATCTTCGGGCTGGGGCTCTACCTGCTGAGCCGCGCGGCGGGCGGGGACGGCGTCACCTGAGGCGCGCTACGCTTGGCGCGCCTGGCCCACCCGGGCCGGACGCGCTCGCCGTGAGGTGCAGACGTGAAGCGGTCGCGGCAGGAGTCGTGGGCGCTCGACGCGGTCATCGCGCTCGTCGAGGCTCCCGGCCTCCGGACGTGGCTCGCGATCGTCGGCGCCGCGCTGGCGATCGGGACCGCGGGGTACATGCTCCTGGAGGGCTGGAGTCTCTCCGACGCCCTGTACATGACGGTGATCAGCGTCACGACGGCCGGCTTTCGAGAGGTCCGCGATCTTGACGAGGTCGGCCGGTTGTGGACCATGCTGGTCACCGGCTTCGGGGTCGTCCTCATCTTCGGCAGCGTGGGCCTGGTGACGGAGTACCTCGTGATCGAAGCGACGAGCGGACGGAGGATCGGGCGACGCATGACACGCCAGGTGGACGAGCTCAAGGGGCACTTCGTCCTGTGCGGCTACGGCCGGGTCGGGTCCACCGTCGCCCATGAGCTCGCCCACGAGGGCGAACGATTCGTGGTCATCGACGCCAACCCGGAGTCGCTGAGGCGCGCCCGTGACGACGGGTACCTGGTCGTGGAGGGTGACGCGACCGACGATGCGACGCTTCGCGCCGGCGGGATCACGCGGGCGAAGGGGCTGGTCGCGACGATCGATTCGGACGCCCAGAACGTCTACGTGATCCTCTCGGCGCGTGCGCTCAACCCGGGGCTCTTCGTGGTCGGCCGGGCCAGCACGTCGGCGGCCGAGGAGAAGCTGGCCCGAGCCGGCGCCGACCGGGTGGTCTCGCCGTACACGATGGCCGGTCGGCGCCTGGCCGAGCTGGCGGTGCGGCCGCGGGTGGTGGACTTCCTGGACGCAGCGCTGTCGCACGGCGAGCTCTCGTTCAGCCTCGAGGAGCTGCACGTTCGAGCGGGCGGCCCGCTTGAGGGGGCGAGCGTCGGCCGGCTCCGCGAGCGTGGGCTCTTCGTGCTCGCGATCCTCGCGGCGGACGATCGGTACGCCGCGAATCCGCCGGACGACCGCCGGCTCGCCGGGGGCGAGACGTTCATCGCGTCCGGCTCCGCGTCGGCCCTCGCGGCCGCAAGGGCCGAGCCGGCCGATGGGGGCCGGCCGACGGGGTCCCGAGCGGGATGACCCCCCTGGCGATCGTGGTCCTCGCCGTGGCCGTCGGGCTGGCGGTGGTCGCCGCGGGCGTCGCGTCGGTCGCTCGTGAGCGCGGCCGGCGGCAGCGTCTGGAGCTCCAGCGTCGAGTGCGCTCGGAGCGCCTGATCATGGAGCGAGTCGACTGGGTGGCCGGCACCGCGCGCGTGATGCCGCCGCCGGGCGAGATGCCCGCGGCCCAGGAGCCGGTCGCGGTGTTCGCGGCGGCCGCGACGCACCCGGTCGTCGCGTCAACCGACCAGGCGATCCCGGCGGCGGGTTCAACCGACCTCTCGCCCCGCCGCCGGCTCTGGCGTGACGCGTCCGCAGTGCTGTTCGTGGGCGTGCTGGGTGCCCTTGCCTTCAGCCTCGTCGGGACGCCGGGTGGCGCGCCGCAGGGCGGTGTCCTGGCCGCCACGTCGGCGCCGGTGGAGTCGCCCCCGGCGCCCGCCTCCGGGATCCCGAGCGCGATCCCGGACGCCACGTCGGCGCCGACCCACGACGCGCGCCCCAGCACGCCCCCCAGCCCGAGCGCCACCCCGAGCCTGCGTCCGAGTCCGGCGCCAACGTCGCGCCCCGTCCGGCCCACCCCGCGGCCCACCCGGACGCCGACAATCCGACCGACGCCGAGCCCCAGCCCGACCTCGATCCCGACGCCGACCCCCACCCGGACGCCGACCCCGAACCCGAGCCCGAGCCCCGGCCCGAACCCGAGCCCCAGCCCGAACCCGAGCCCCAACCCGAGCCCCAACCCGAGCCCGAGCCCCGGCCCCGTCCCGACCGCCCCCACGCCGTGAGGCGGGCGCGTCCGCGCGGAGCGTGAAGCGCGGCGCCGGCCGGCGAGGTGCGG
>JANXWH010000062.1 GCA_025351245.1 Chloroflexota bacterium
CATGGAAGGACCGGGCGCACCCGGCGACACCGTCGACGCTGGGTCGCGCCGCTGGCCGACGACCGCGAGAAAACCGACGGCGACGACCGCGACTGCGACCGTCGCGGCGAGTCCGCCGCCCACGGTGCATTCCCGGCGGCCGATCACCGTGGGCGGCGGACTCGCCGCGACGGTCGCAGTCGCGGTCGTCGCCGTCGGTTTTCTCGCGGTCGTCGGCCAGCGGCGCGACCCAGCGTCGACGGTGTCGCCGGGTGCGCCCGGTCCTTCCATGGTCGCCGGAGCGCCGACGCCCACGCCCACGCTCGTGACTGGGAGCTCCACCGCGACCTCGGCGCCAGCGACACCCTCTCCAGCGACTGCCACGCGGAGGCCGATCGGGGCGTTCCAGGCTGGCCAGCTCGTGACGGCCGTCGATGGATGGACGCTCTCAGGCACCGACCTGCTGGTCACCCACGACGGAGGCCGTTCGTGGGCAGTGACGGCCAGCCCGGCGCCGTCGTCGGAGCGGATCGTCGGGGCGGCGTTTGCCGACGCCATGCACGGGTGGGTCGTCAGTGACCGGGTGCCGGCGGAAGGGTCGAGCGGGGTGCTCGGGGTCGAGATCCACCGCACGGACGATGGCGGAGCGACCTGGCAGACCGTCGAGCTCGCATCGATCGCATCGCCCGGCCCGGATCCGCTCGTTGCGTTTCCGACGATCGCGGTGGTGTCCTCGGACGTCGCGTATGTCCTCCTTGATGTCGAGGGAGCGCCGAGCTCCGACTTTCGCCTGTTCGCGACCGTCGACGGCGGTCGAAGCTGGCTGTCGCGTCCAGGCCTCCCGTCGAGGCTGCGTTCGATGGCGTTTGTCGATCCGCTCGTCGGCTGGGCCGTCAGAGACGACGTGAACGCCCTGATTCGGACGGTCGATGGCGGCAAGTCGTGGCTCCGCCAGCCGCTTCCGCCAGTGCCCGGGGTCCGCGCGAGCGACCTTCATCCGTTTGGCGGGCCAACGCGGACGGCCGATGGGAACCTGGTCCTCTTCGTGCCGGCCGCCCAGGATGGCGGTCGCGATGCCTTCTTCACGAGCCAGGATGACGGGTCCACCTGGGCGTTCGCGGCTCGCGGCCCGTCCGGCGCCGGTACTTTCGCCGCTTTCCTCGGCGATGGGACGTGGATCCTGGGCGGCCTCCCGTCATTGCTCGTCTCCCATGACGCCGGTACGAGCTGGGGTCATGGCGCGACAGATCTGCCCGGACCGATCGAGTCGATCACCGTCGTCGACGGAAGCCACCTGTCTGCGATCGTTGCCAGGATCAACTGTGCACCAAACGCGGACTGCTCCACGCCGCGACAACTCTGGATCAGCGACGATGCGGGCACGAGCTGGCGCGACGCGACTCCCTGAACGCCGCGCCCTTCACTCGCGCCTCTCCAGGCGCAGCGGGAGGATCGCGGCGGGTACCTCGCCCGCGCCCACCGTTCGCCCGTCGACGTCGAAGCTCCCGTTGTAGCCCAAGAGCCGGCCCCACCGGCTCACCGCAGGGGCGGCGGCGGCCTCGCTGCCCTCAATGGCGGATGCGATGTCTCCCCTTGACGCGCATTTCTGGGGGCAGTACCGTGCGTGGCATGGTACGCGGCGAGACACGCAACCCACTGACTGAGCTGCGCCGCGGCGTCCTCGAGCACTGTGTCCTCGCGGTGCTCCGCGAGGACGAGTCCTATGCATTCGGCATCGTCCGGGTGCTGTCGGGCGCCGGAGAGCTGGTGACGAGCGAGGGGACGATCTACCCGCTGCTCGCGCGGTTGCGACGGGACCGCCTCGTGACTACCACGTGGCGCGAGTCGGACGCGGGACCGCCGCGCCGCTACTACCGGATCACCGACGCTGGCCGGAGGGCGCTCGATGCGTTCAGCGGCGACTGGGCCCGCTTTCGCGACGCGGTGGACGCGTTGCTTGGGGAGGCGAACCACGAAGGGGATGCAGGTGGACGCTGACGCGCTCGTGCGCGACTATCTTGGGCGGCTGGAGGCCGCGGCCTGGCGACTCGCGGTCGACCGGCGCGCGGAGCTGGTGGGGGAGGTTCGCGAGCACATCGCGACGGCCCTGGCGGAGGCGGGTCGTCGTGATGAACTGATCGTGCGCAACATCCTCGAGCGGCTCGGCCCGCCGGAGGAGATCGTCGCCGCCGAAGGGGAGCCGGATGCGGCTGCGCCGGCCTGGGCCGCCACCCCACCGACGGGACCGAACGCCGCCCGTGCGCCTTGGGGCGCGGTCGCGACCAACTTCTGCCGCTGGGTCCACCGGGCCGAGAGCCACACGAACACGAGGCCGATGAGCGGACCGACGAACGGCAGGAGCACCGCCCCGACGGTGAGCAGCAGCAGCGCGGTGATCTCGACCGCGCCCCAAGGCGCACGGGCGGCGTT
>JANXWH010000070.1 GCA_025351245.1 Chloroflexota bacterium
GGTGACGGACATAACGTGGGTGGCGCACGTCGCGCACGCCCACGTCGGTGCGCGCGGCGCGGCGCCGATCGTCGTGGAAGACGACGTCCGCGCCCAGCTCCAGCGGCCGCTGGAGCGCCGGCGAGGCGAACGTGTTGTCCACCACGACGATCGGCGTCGCGCCGCGCGCACCGACGTGGGCGTGCGCGACGTGCGCCACCCACGTTATGTCCGTCACCTTCAGGAGCGGGTTGGAGGGCGTCTCGAACCAGACCAGTCGGGTCCGTTCGCCGAGGGCCGCGGCCAGCCCGCCCGCGTCGCCGCCGGCCAGGTCCACGTACCGCGCGAGGATGCCGCGCGGCCGCGCAACCTGCTCGAAGAACCGGTACGTCCCGCCATAGACGTCGTCCCCCACGACGAGCTGCTCGCCCGGCGCCACCAGCTCTGCCAGGGCCGCGGTCGCCGCCGATCCGGACGCGAACGCGATCCCGAAGGCTCCGGCCTCGAGGTCCGCGACGGCGCGTTCCAGCCGCTCGCGGGTCGGATTCTGGGTGCGCGCGTATTCGTAGCCGTCGCGCGGCCGGCCAACCCCGTCCTGCGCATACGTGGACGTCTGGTAGATCGGCGGGCTGACGGCCCCCGTCAACGCATCTGGCTCGCCACCCGCATGAACCGCCCGGGTCGCGAAGGCATCCCGAGCCTGCTGGTCCGGCACGCCGTCAGTCCCCCAGTCGAGGGTGGTGGCTCAGGTACTCCAGCACGTCCAGCTTCGTGACCAGGCCCACGGGCCGCTCGCCGCGGACGGCCAGGACCGCGGGCACGCCCCGCGCCAGGAGCGCGAATGCCTCGTCCAGCGGGGCTGCCTCCTGGACCACCGGCAGCGGCGGGTCCATCACCTCGCCCACGGTGCGTTCCACGACCGCCGGGTCGCGATACGCGCGCTCCAGGAGGCCCTTCTCGGAGATCGAGCCGACGAGCCCCGCCAGCGCGCTGCCCTCGACCGCCTCCGAGACCGGCATCTGGCTGATGCCGTAGTCCTCGAGCCGGCCGATCGCGGCCCCCACCTTCTCCGTGGTCCGGGCAAGGATCAGGTCCGGCATCTGCTCGCCGTGATGCCGATCCTCCAGCACGTCGCGCACCCGGACCACCGCCCCGGGCGAGGCGAGCAGGCCGTTCGCGCGCATCCATTCGTCGTTGTACAGCTTGGAGAGGTAGTTCCGGCCGCCGTCCGGGAGGATGACGACCATGACGGCAGCGGGCCCCTTCCCCGCCTCGGTCAGCTCGCGCGCGACCTGGAGCGCGGCCAGCATGGCCGTCCCGCACGACTCGCCCGCGAGGATCCCCTCTTCGCGGGTGATTCGGCGGGCCATCGCGAAGGCATCCCGGTCGGAGACACGCACCCAGCGGTCCACGAGCGTGGGGTCGAGCGTGCCGGGGATGAAGTCCTCGCCTACGCCTTCGGTGAGGTACGGCCGGGCCGTGTCTCCGGAAAGAATGCTCCCCTCCGGGTCGGCGCCGACGACGACGAGATCCGGCTTCTGCGAGCGCAGGTAGCGGGCCGTGCCCGTGAGCGTGCCGCCGGTCCCGACGGACGCGACCAGGTGGGTGAGCCGGCCGGCGGTCTGCCGCCAGATCTCCGGGCCTGTCGTCGCCTCGTGGGCGGCCGGGTTCTCCGGGTTCCAGTACTGGTCCGGCTTGTAGGCACCCGGGATGTCACGTGCCAGGCGGGCCGCAACCGCGTAGAAGCTCTCCGGCGACTCCGGCGGGACGTTCGACGGGCAGAGCACGACCTCGGCGCCGTACGCGCGCAGGATCGCCTGCTTCTCCGCCGACTGCTTGTCGGCCATCACGAAGACGCAGCGGTATCCCTTGATCGCCGCCGCCATCGCCAGGCCATGCCCGGTGTTGCCGCTGGTCGGCTCGATGATCGTGCCGCCCGGTCGGAGAAGCCCGTCACGCTCGGCGGCCTCGATCATGGGCAACCCGATGCGATCCTTGACCGAGCCGCCGGGGCTGAGCATCTCGAGCTTGGCGAGGACGAGCGGCTGGCGCTCCAGCGGTCCGATCCCGCGCGTGACGCGGGAGATCCGGACGAGTGGCGTGTTGCCGATCAGGTCGAGGATCGAATGCGCGTATTGCATCAGCCGGGATCGTCAAGCGCCGGGGCCGCTGGCTCGGCCGGCGCCGGGGCTGGCTCGGCCGGTGTCGGCGGGACGGGCGGATCGGCCGGCCTTCGATCGTTCGCCGCCGCCCCTGGCCGGTGCCGCCAGGCGAGCAGCAGGAGCGCGCCGGTCACGGTGATGCCCGCCACGATCTGCGCGGTCGGGACCCCGAAGAGGCGCCAGTTGTCGGCCTTCAGCGACTCCACGGCGAAGCGGACGGCGCCGTACCAGATGAAGAACACGAGGAGCAGGTCACCGGTTCGGAGCCAGTCAGCGAAGCGCCGGGCGATCCAGATCAGGACGATCGCGCCGATGAGGCCGGACAGCGACTCGTAGAGGAACATCGGGTGGAAGTGCTGCCCGAGGGTCGCGAGCGGGTCGGAGCCCGGCGGACACTCATAGCCCTGGGTCCGGTTCTGGCACTGGATGACGATCCCCCACGGCAGGTTCGTCGGCGCGCCGTAGAGCTCCTGGTTGAAGAAGTTTCCCCAGCGCGCGATGGCCTGCATCACGAACAGCCCGGGCGCGACCGCGTCCGCCCAGGCCAGGAATGGCTGGCGCTTCCAGCGCGCGTAGCCGTACGCGACGGCGACGCCGGCAATGATCCCGCCGTACACCCCGAGACCCGAGTACGGCGGCAGGACGATCCGGAGCAGGTCGTCCTTGTAGAGCTGCCACTGGTCGATGACGTGGTAGAGCCGGCCGCCGATCAGGGCCGCGATCGCGACGAGGATCATCCCGTTCGGGAGCAGCCCCGTGTCCAGGCCGCGCCGGCGCGCCTCGCGCTCGATGACCACGAACGCCACGGCGAGGCCGATCGCGTACATGATCCCGTACCAGTGGACCGCGAGCGGGCCGATGGCGAACGCGATCGGTTGCGGCGTCCAGTCGATCACCGCGGCAGTGTACCGGCGGGTCGCGGATCCGTCCGGGAACCCGGTCGCGTCGGCGCCCCGTCCGTATACTCGCGACGATGCGCGTCCCTGCCGTCACCCCATGAACACCGAGTACCTGCTCTGGTTCGCCGCCCTCGTGGTCGTGGCGGGCGCGGCTCTCCTGTGGCTCGCGATCGGCGACGTGCCCAGGATCCCGACCGATCCCGGGGCGGACGATCCCGATGGAATCGGCGCGCCGGCGCCGCTCGGATCCGAGGTTCAACCACCCCGCCGGCCGGGAGCGCCCTCAGAGCCCGCCGGTAAGGACGGGCTCACCGAGCCCGCCTGAGCCCAACGTCACCAGGGAGATGCCGAAGCGCGCCCCCGGGCCAAGGTTCGCCGGCAGTGCCGCGGGGCCGCTCCACCACGCCACGCTCCCGGTGAGCCACATCGTCCCGAGGCGCGTCCGGATTCCACCGACCTCAACCCAGCAACGGTATTCGCGGCCGGCGCCGGGATCCGGCAGGTCCACGGCGAGCGCGACCATCCGTCCCGCGCTCGGCGCGACGACGACACTGCCGCGCGCGACGCCGGCAGCATCCGCAAGCACGACCTGCGCGGCATCCGGGGCGGCGAGGAGCGCCGCGCTCTCTCGGCTCACCTCGGCGAAGGCGACGGCGGCGGCGCTGGCCACCGGCGCGGCACGGCCGCCGGCCAGGAGGAATCCGCCGGCAAGGCCAATCACCCGCGCCGCCGCAACCGCGGCGGGCCAGGCCGGGCGGCGACCCGGCCGCAGCGCGGCAGCCAGGATCCGCGGGGCCGGCGCCACGTCCGGCGCCACGTCCGGGGGCATCGGCATCGGCGCGGCCACGGCCTGGGCTCCCCGCTCGCGACCCATCGCCCGGACGTAGGCGAGCGTGCGCGCCCGAAGCTCCGGCGGCGCGGTCGTGGCAAGCACCGGCCGAAGCAGCATGTCGGCGCGACGAAGCCGGGTCAGCTCGTCCATGCACCCGGCGCAGCCCGCCAGGTGGCCGGCAAGCGCAGCCGCTTCGCCCGTGTCGCCGGCCGCGAGTCGATCCAGCCCACCGGGCTCGACGGCCGCGAGCTCCAGCGCGGCGCGGATGTCGTCGTGCTCCATCATCGGCGTGCCTCGCGGCCGGCCGCGTCGAACGGGATGACGGTCGACTCGCTCGCGGTCGGGGCGCTGCCCGGCTCGGCAGCGACCGGGGGCGCCGGCGCCAGGCCGTCGCCGTGGACCTCGGCGAGGGCGACGCGAAGCCGGAGCAGCGCGCGACGCGTCCGCGTCTTCACGGTCCCCAGCGGCCAGCCCAGCCTCGCCGCGATCTCGCTCTGGGTGAGATCGTCGCGATAGGCCAGCAGGATGACCTCGCGTTCGGGCTCCGCCATCCCGGCCAGCGCGGCGCCGATGGCAGCCTGGGTCTCGACGGTCGCGAGGAGATCTGCCGGGTCGCCCGCGTCCGGGTCGACGGCGCCCCCGACCGTCCCATGGGCGCTCGCGAGGCGCTCCAGGGCGCTGGAATCCGGTTCGTCCTCACCGCCGATCGGCGAGAGCGAGACGAGCTGCGGCCGGCGACTCGCCGCGCGCAACCGATCGACCGCCCGGTTGCGGGCGATCGTCCCCAGCCAGGCGGCCAGCGAGCCGACCGCCGGGTCGAAGCGTTCAGCGCGGTTCCAGAGCGTCAGGAAGACCTCCTGCACAACGTCCTCGGCGCCCGATCGGTCTCCCGTCAGCCGGTAGGCGGTGGCGAAGATCGAGTTCGCGTGGCGATCGTAGAGAGTGGCGAGGGCGTCCTCGGACCCGGCGGCAACCGAGGCGACGAGGGTAGCCTCGCCGGTCGGCGCGGAGCGCTCGTCAGGCATACTTACGCCTCGGTCGCCGGATCGGATCTGGGCGGCTTCTCCGTTGGCCGGGTCGGCAGCGGTCGCCGCTCGAAGGGCGTGGAGAAGACCACGTCCGTCTCGGTCCGGTAGACGTGGCGGGTTCCCTGCACGATTCGGACGAGGCGCTCGAGATCGCCCGTGTCACTGGCCCGGATCTTGAGGAGGTAGTCGCCCTCGCCGGCGATCCGGTGACAGGCCTCAACCTCCGGGATCGTGGCGAAGTCACCGGCCAGGTCGTCCGCGATCGTGCCCGGCGCCTGGGTGACCCACATGAAGGCGAGGACCCCGAGGCCGACCGAAACGGGGTCGACGGAGGCCATGTAGCCGCGGATGATGCCCCGCGCCTCCAGCTTCTTGACGCGCTCGTGGGCCGACGGGCCGCTCATGCCGACCACCGCTCCGATTTCCGCGTACGAGAGCCTGCCGTCGCGCTGGAGTGCGTCGAGGATTCCGGCGTCGGTGACGTTCAACTTGCGGTCGGGGGGCACTTCGTACCACTCCGTTAGGCGATATGACATTGACGGTCACACTTTGTTAGGCTAACATCCACATGAGGTCGACGATCGTTGACCGCCTGTCCACAGTACGGAGGTACGCACGATGGTCTTCGGAAGCGTGCTCGGCCTCCTGGCGCTCTTCTCCTTCCTCAGCATCCTGCTGAGCGGTGACGATTCGGAGCCTCAGGTCGATCCGCGCGACACTCTCCCCATCTGGGCCCGCTTCGGGATGCGCTGACCGCCCGCCATACGGGCCCGCCAGGCGGGCCGATCGCCGGAATTCCAAGCCTACACCGTCCCAGGGTTCCCGCCGTGCGGGGGCTCTTATCGTTCGTTCGGCGCGCCGGGTCCCCCGGCCCTCCCGGGATGGGCGGGCGATTCCTTGACGCGACATTGACGGTTTGGGACTCCCCTGCGATCTAGACTCGCAGGGGAGTCGTATCCAGGCCGCAACCGTGTCCGGCGCGTCCGGGACCCCCGAGGTGGCTCGCGTCCCGACGGGAGGTGCTCGCGTGCCAGTCATGCCGACCAAGCAGATCCTCGATCGCGCGTTTGCCGAGCGCTACGGCGTCGCGGCGATCAACGTGGTCAACGAGCTGACCATGGAGGCCGTGCTGGCGGCGGCCGAGGAGCTTCGCGCTCCGGTCATCCTCCAGACGTCCGTCAAGACCGTCAAGCAGATCGGCCTGGATGTGCTGTGGGCGATGTGGGTGGAGCTGACCCGGCCCATCAGCGTCCCGGTCGCCCTGCACCTGGACCATTGTCCCGACCGCGCGGTCATCTCCGCCTGCCTGGCGCGGGGCTGGAACTCCGTCCTCTTCGATGCCAGCAAGCTGAGCGTCGAGGAGAACCGCCGCCAGTGCATCGAGGTGGTGGCCGAGGCCCGCCGGTTCGGGGCCGACGTCGAGGGCGAGATCGAGGGCTTCAAGCGAACCGAGGAGATGACCGGCGACGAGGCGAGCCACGTCCAGAGCCTGGAGATCGCCGTCGACTTCATCAAGGGAACCGGGATCGACGTCTTCGCGCCCGCCATCGGCAACGCGCACGGCACGTACAAGACCGCCCCGACGCTGGACTCCCAGCGCGTCACGGACCTCGTGGAAGCCACCGGCATCCCCGTCGCGCTCCACGGTGGGACGGGCATGACGGCCGAGCAGTTCAGCGACCTCATCGCGCGCGGGTGCGCCAAGGTCAACATCTCCACGGCGCTGAAGATCGCGTTCATGCAGTCGGGCCATGACTACATGGCCGAGCACCCGGGCGAGTACGACCCGCCGAAGCTCTTCACGGCGCAGCGCGCGGCCGTCATGGAGATGGCGAAGTACCACATCCGGCTCTTCGGCAGCGAAGGAAAGGCCTGGACGTGAGCGCGCTCGTCTTCGACTGTGACGGCGTCCTCGCGGACACCGAGCGCCACGGCCACCTGCCCGCGTTCAACCAGACCTTCCGGGAGTTCGGGCTGCCGGTGCAGTGGTCCGAGGAGGAGTACGGGCGGCGCCTCGCGATTGGCGGCGGCAAGGAACGAATGGCCAGCCTCCTCACCCCGGAGTTCGTGGCGGCCGCGGGGCTGCCCACGGACCCGGACGAGCAGGCCGCCGAGATCGCGAAGTGGCACAAGCGCAAGACCGCGATCTACACGGAGATGGTGGCGGCCGGCCGGCTGCCACCGCGGCCGGGAATCGCCCGGATCATCGGGGCGGCGCAGGACGCGGGCTGGACGCTGGCGGTGGCCTCCACCTCGGCAGAGCTTGCGGTCCGCGCGATCCTCGACTACGCGGTGGGCCCCGAACGCGCGGCCCGCTTCGCGCTGGTCCTGGCGGGCGATGTCGTCGAGCATAAGAAGCCCGCCCCGGACATCTACCTCCTGGCGCTCGAACGGCTGGCGGTCCCGCCGGCCGGGGTGCTCGTGGTCGAGGACTCGCGCAACGGCCTCCTGGCCGCGACCGCGGCGGGTCTCCGGTGTCTCATGACCGTCAACGGCTACACGGAGGACGAAGACAGCAGCGAAGCGATTCTCGTCGTTTCATCACTCGGGGACCCGGACGGGGAGAAGGCGACCATCATCGCCAACCGCTCGGCCGCCCGGCCGGGCGCGTACGTGACGCTCGCCGACCTGGAGGCCTGCCTCGCCTCGTAGCCGCTCCGGCAGCCAGCACCCAGCACAAAGGGAGGTCCGGATGACACAGGCGTCGCTCGACGATCTCGACCTCGTCCTCACGACGATGGCGAAGACGATCGTCGACAACGCGGACTACTTCGCCCACCTGGATTCGATCGTCGGGGACGGCGATTTCGGGTATTCGCTGCGCAACGGCTGGGAAGTCGTCGTCAGCGACTACGACACGTTCGACCATTCCAGCGTGGGAGCCATCCTCAAGAAGGTCGCCCTCACGCTGACCGCCAAGGTCGGAGGCGTCAGCGGACCCATCTGGGGCACGGCCTTCCTCCGCGCCGGCGTCACGGCGGGCGAGAGGACCGAGCTCGCGCCCGAGGACGTCATCGCCATGCTCCGCGCCGCCATCACCGGGATCATGGCCCGCGGCAGCGCGTCGCTCGGCGAGAAGACACTCCTCGACGCCCTCGTGCCGGCGACCGACAGCCTCGAAGCTGCGATTGGCGACCCAGCGCTGCAGGGCGACCACGGGGTCGCCGCCATCCAGCGGGCCGCCGACGTGGCGGTGAAGGCGGCCGAGGAAACGAAGGGAATGCTCGCGATGCGCGGCCGGGCCGCGTACACGGGCGAACGGAGCATCGGCTCCGTCGACGCCGGCGCGACCGCGATCGGCGTGATCCTCCAGGCGATCAGCGCCGCATGGCGCGAGAAGCACGGAAGCTGAGGCAACACACGTGAAGAAGTTCCTGAACGAGCCGAAGCAGTTCGTCCCCGAGTTCCTCGAGGGCATCCAGCTCGCCAGCGACGGCGCTCTCAAGTACGAGCCGAAGTACAACCTGATCTACCGGGCAGACATGCCCCGTGACGACAAGGTCTCCATCATCCAGGGCTCGGGCTCCGGCCACGAGCCGGCGCACACGATGATCGTGGGCAAGGGGATGCTCGACGCGGCCTGCCCGGGCGACGTCTTCGCAGGCCCGCCGGTCGATTTCGTCGTCGAGACGTCGAAGCTCATGAACTCGAAGAAGGGCATCCTTCACATCGTCAACAACTACACCGGCGACAGGGCCGCGTTCGAGATGGGCCGCGAACTCTGCGAAGCCGAGGGCATGCGGATCGAGACCCTCCTCGTCAACGACGACGTGGCGGTCAAGGACTCAACCTGGACGGTCGGCCGGCGCGGCGTCGCCGGCAACTTCTTCGTCATCAAGGCGGTCGGCGCCGCCTCGGAGAAGGGGGCCGACCTCGACGAGCTCATGCGCATCGGGAACAAGGTCATCGGCCAGGTGCGGACCATGGGGATCGCCCTCAGCTCCTGCACCCCGCCGACCCGCGGCACCCCGCTCTTCGAGATCGCCGACGACGAGATGGAAGTCGGGATCGGGATCCATGGCGAGCCGGGCCGCCAGCGGACCAAGCTCGTCGGCGCCAACGAGATCGTCGACCTGCTCCTCAACGCCATCGTGCCGGACCTGCCGTTCGTGGCTGGTGACGAGGTCGCCCTCATGGTCAACGGCCTCGGCGGCACGACGATCGCCGAGCTCTACCTCCTCTACGGGATCGCCCACAAGAAGCTGGCCGCGAAGGGCATCAAGGTCTTCCGCAGCTACGTCGGCGAGTACTGCACGTCGCTCGAGATGGCCGGCGCGCACATCTCGCTGCTCAAGGTGGACGCCGAGATCAAGGACCTGCTCCTCGCCCCGGCCGAGGTCTCGATCCGCGTCTTCTGATCCTCGCCAGTCCGAGGGGGCCGGCAGGCCGGGCCGGCCCCCTCGGTATTCGTTCGGCGCTACCACGACCCCGCGGTTCGGAGGATCGGATCCGGGCCCAGATGCCCGGCGGGAAGGTGCGCCTCGAGGCACGTCACCCCGGCCGGGCCCACCACCGCGTCGTGGTCGACGCCGGCCGGCAGGTCCAGGCGATCGCCGTCGCGCAGCGGCACGCGGTCGCCGCGTCCCGGAAGGCCGAACGTGATGGAACCCCGGACGCAGACCAGGACCTTGTCGTAGCCGTGCCGGTGGACGGCGTAGACGTCACCCGGGCCGTTTCCCCACGTTCCCGGGACGAGGCCCTCCGCGCGCAGGCGGGTTTCGAGCTCCGGATCCCCCATCGCGGTGCGGCGCCTACCCGCCGACGGAGGCGCCGATCACGCGCCCCACCAGGTACGTGACGGTCGCCGCGGCCGCACCCAGGCCCACCTGTCGGAAGCCCGAGAAGAGGAGGCTGCGACCGGTCAGCAGGCTGACCAGCGCCCCAACGAGGAAGAGGGCCGCGAGGCTCACGACGAAGCTGGTCATGAAGATCAGCGCGCCGCCGCCGAAGAAGTACGGGATGACCGGCACGACCGCGCCCAGGCAGAAGGCGGCGAAGGATCCTCCGGCGGCCAACCACGGCGAGCCGAGCTGCTTCGGGTCGAGGCCGAGCTCCTCGCGGACCATCGTCTCGAGGGCGGTCTCGGGATCCTCGAAGATCTTGTCAGCGATGCGCCGTGCGTCCGCCTCGGGGATCCCCTTCGATACGTAGATCCCGACGAGCTCCTCCTTCTCCTCCTCCGGGATCGCGGCGAGCTCCGCTCGCTCCAGGGCGATCTGCTGCTGGAGCACCTCGCGCTGCGACTGGACCGAGATGTACTCGCCGGCAGCCATGCTGAACGCGCCGGCAAGCAGGCCGGCGATGCCCGACAGGAGGATGAACTTCGGGTCGGGCGTCGCGCCTGCGATGCCCATCACCAGCGAGAGGTTGCTCACCAGCCCGTCGCTGGCCCCGAAGACGACCGCGCGGAGCGTCCCGGCGCCGCCGCGATGCCAGCGCTCCGCGCGCGCGATCTCGTCCGGGGTCCTGGCGACGCGCGCGCGGCGGTCCTCGTCGACGCGGATCGCGGCCGCCATCCCGGCGTCCGCCGCCATCCCGGCGCCCGCCGCGGCCGGGGGAGTCGTCGCGGGCACCGCAGCCGCAGGGGGCGTGGCGGGCGTCGCCGCGGCAGCCGACGCGTCCGTCCTGAGCTGCTCCCACATCTCGGCGTGGGCGCGCTCGTCGGCCGCGATCGCCTCCGTCTCCCGCGACGGAGGCCGGCTGGCGTAGACGCGCTCTTCCTCGCCTTCGAGGCCGATCACGAGATCGTGGACTGCGTTCGTGCCGAATAGCCGGGCCAGCAGAATGATGAAGCGAACCCGGGCTCGCGGCCGCGCGGGCGGCGGGACCTCCGCGCCAAGGGCGCGGAGTCGGTCGGCCCAGATCCCCGCATGGCGGCGCTCGTTTCCGGCGATCGTCCGGAATGTCTCCGCGCGCCGGGGGTCCTTCTCGATCGAGCCAAGGGCGTCGTAGAGCGCCAGCGCGTCCTGCTCCAGGCGAAGGCTGGCAAGGCTCTCGGTGAGGTCTGCGGGACGGTGCGCGGCTGGTTGGGTCATGCCGTTCATCGTAACGGGGGCGCGGGGACCCGGTCGGACGCGGTGCTATGGTCCATCCCCTCGACCGTGACGGAGAGGCCGTGCGCGGCGGATCCAGGGGAGCTTCGGGCCGTGACCACGCCACCCCTCCGGTACCTGGCTGCGGCGGACGTCGTCGCGTGCATGCCGCCGCTCCCCGACCGGATCCGGCTGGCCGAGCGAGCGCTGATCGGCCTCGCGACCGGCGCCGAGCAGCCCGCGAAGATCGGCGTGCATCCGCGGCCCGCGGAGAGCTTCGTCCATGCCATGCCGGCCCATCTCCGGGGCGACGCCGCGGACGGTTCGGCGGATCTCGTGGGCCTGAAATGGATCGCCGGCTTCCCGCCGAACGGCCTGGCCGGGCTGTCCGCGCTCCACGGCCTCGTGGTGGTCAACGACCCGATGACGGGCATCCCGCTCGCGATCATGGATGGGGGGCCGATCACGTCCCACCGCACCGCCGCCGTTTCCGGGGTCGCCATCGGCCGCTGGTCTCGACCGGTCGTGGGCCGGGCGGCGCGCGCGGCGGTGATCGGGGCCGGGGTCCAGGGATACGCCCACGTCCCCGTGCTCGGGCACCTCCTTCCGGGCGTCGAGCTCGCCGTGTACGACCGGCAACCCGAGCGCGCAGCGGCGCTCGTCGCCGCGGCCGCGGCCGTCCCGGGCGTCGGCGCCGCGCGCGCGTTCGCGGACCCGCGCCGGGCCGTGGCGGACGCGGACGTCGTCGTCACCTGCGTCTCGTTTGGTCCGGTCCGCCAGGCGATGGACGCCGGCTGGTTCGCGCCGGACGCCCTCGTCGTGGCCGTGGACTACGCGATGTCGGTCGCGGCGGAGGTGGCGACGGGCGCGGCCCTCTTCCTCACCGACGAACGGGGCCAGCTGTTCGCGAACCGCGACGCGGGGCTCTTCGACGGCTATCCCGACCCGGACGCCACGCTGGGCGAGGCAATCCTCGCCGGGACGCCGCGCCCGGCCGGGGGCCGCGTCCTCGTGACGCACCTTGGCGTGGGTCTCGCCGATCTCGTCTTCGCGGACGCGATCCTGCGCGTGGCGAAAGCCCGCGGGGCCGGCACACTCCTGCCCCGGTAGGGCACACTTCGACGCACCAGGGTCTTCGGGCCCGGAGGCCCGGCCCGGCGTTCCAGGGAGGAAGTCGTGCGCATCCTCGGCCGCCTGATGGCGGTCCTGCTCGTCGTCGTCGTGGTCGCCATCATGGCCGCCGGCGGCGTGCTCGCCTGGGTGGGCGCGCGCGCGCTGCCGCAGACAACCGGCACGCTGCACGTTGCCGGGCTCGCCGCGCCGGTCACCGTCTACCGCGACGCGGCCGGGGTCGCGCAGATCGTGGCGGACTCCCCCGACGACCTCTTCTTCGCGCAGGGCTACGTCCACGCGTCGGAGCGGATGTGGCAGATGGAGGTCTTCCGCCACATCGGCAGCGGCCGGCTCGCCGAGCTGTTCGGGAAGAGCCAGGTGGACACGGATCGCTTCATCCGGACGCTGGGCTGGCGACAGGCCGCCGAACGCGACCTGGCGGCCGCCCCGGACGATGTCCGGCGCGCGCTGGACCGCTACGCCGCGGGCGTCAACGCCTGGATCACCGGGCAGCAGGGAAAGATGCCGCTCGCGTTCGTGGTCGCCGGCCTCCAGTCGGGCGCCGCCGGCGGATTGGGCGGCTACACGCCGGAGCCGTGGGCGCCCGTCGACTCCGTGGTCTTCGGGAAAGTGCAGGCGTGGAGCCTGGGCGGGAACCTCGACGCGGAGATCTTCCGCGTTCTCAGCGACGCCCGGCTCGGTAACCCGGCACTGACCGACGCGCTGGCTCCGGCGCTCGGCACCGACGGTCCGGTGATCGTGCCGACCGGCGCGGCCGGCTCGTTTGGGGCGGGCTCGAAGCTGCCGCCTGCCACCGCCGTCGGCCCCGCCACCGCCGTCGGCCCTGCCACCGCCGTCGGCCCCGCCACGACCCCGACCCCGCCGGCCGGTGCATCCCGGGCTGGCGTCCCGCCCGCCGCCGCGTTCACGTCCGTGACCTCCGGCGCCGCGACCGGGCTCCTGCGCCTGGGCGCGATCGCCTCCGGGATTGGCGTCCTGGCCGGCTTCGGAACATCAGACACCGCGTTCGGCCATCCGGGCGTGGGCTCCAACGACTGGGTCGTCGCGCCGTCCAGGAGCGCAACCGGCCACGCACTCCTCGCCAACGACCCGCACCTGGGGATCCAGATGCCCAGCATCTGGTACATGAACGGCCTGCGCTGTCGGGGCGTCTCGGCGACCTGTCCATACGACGTGGAGGGCGTCAGCTTCCCGGGCGTGCCCGCCGTCATCCTGGGCCACAACGCGCGGATTGCCTGGGGTGTCACGAACGTGGGACCGGACGTCGAGGACCTCTTCATCGAGACCCCCGACCCGAAGAACGCCGCCAACTACCTGTACAAGGGGGCGTCGCACCCGTTCACCACCCGGCAGGAGACGATCAGGGTCGCCGGCGGCGACCCTGTGACGATCACGGTCCTCGAGACGGTCCACGGACCGATCCTCTCCGACGTCGAAGACGACCTCAAGGCGACCGGCACGCTGTATGCCCTGCGCTGGACCGGGACGACGGAGCCGGATGGCGTCCTGGAGTCCTTCTTCCGCCTCGACGCGGCGGGTTCGTTCGACGAGTTCCGGGCCGCGCTGAGCACGTACGGGGCGCCATCCCAGAACTTCGTCTACGCGGACGTCGCGGGCAACATCGGGTACCAGGTGCCGGGCCGCATCCCCGTGCGTCCGAAAGGCGACCTGGGCGATCGTCCGGTCGACGGCGCCTCGGGTGCCCATGACTGGACGGGCTGGATCCCCTTCGACGACCTGCCGGGCTACCGCAACCCGCCCGACGGGATCATCGTGACGGCCAACAACGCGGCGGTCGACGGCCGCTACCCGTACTTCATCGGGCGCGACTGGGATCCCGGCTGGCGGGCCACCCGGATCCGCCAGCTTCTGGACGAGGCCGCGAAGAAGGGCGGCGTCACGCGCGAGGACCTCTCGCGGATCCAGACCGATACCCGGCTCCTGCGCGCCGACGGTGTCATCCCGGCGCTCCTCGCCGCGCGGCCGACGACCGCCGATGGCCGGGCCATCCAGGATCTCCTCCGGTCGTGGGATCGGCGCTGCGACATCGACAGCCGGGGCTGCAGCGCCTACGAGGTGACGGAGTGGCGCCTGATGCGGGCCGTCTACGACCCGTGGCTCGGAGTGCTGGCGCCGCGCTACCTGGGCTCCGACCAGTCGAGGATGGCGCTCCGCGCCTTCCTCGCGGACCCGCAGGCCGTCTTCTGGGACGACCCGAACACGCCGGCCGTGGAGACGCTCGACGGGCGGCTTGCGGGCGCCCTCGACGCGGCGGGGAGCGAGCTGCGCGCTGCCCTGGGCGACCCGAGCCGCTGGGCCTGGGGACGCCTGCACCGGGCGACGTTCCGGGAACGAACGCTCGGCGAGAGCGGGATCGGGCCGCTGGAGGCGTACTTCGACATGGGCCCGTACGGGGCGCCCGGAACGAGCGACGCCGTCAACAACATCACGACCACGCTGGGGGCCTGGTATCCCGACCCGAAGGTTCCCGACGCGAAGCCGGGCACGCTCTTCGACGCGTTCGCGGCTTCCACGATCCCGTCCTACCGCCTGGCGATCGACATGGGCGACCTGGACGGGGCGCGGATCGTCCAGACGACCGGGCAGAGCGGCAACCCGCTGGACCGCCACTACGGCGACCTGATCGATGACTGGCTGGCAGGGCGGACGCTGCCGCTCCCGTTCACGCCGGACGCCGTCCGTCGCGGGGCGACCACCACGCTTACCCTCGCACCGTGAGCAGGCCCGCGCATCCGTCGCCGGCCGGGAGGTTCGCCTCGAGCCAGGTGAGCGTGCCGGTGCCGGAGGACCCCGCCGACGTCCCCGCGAACGCGGATGTGTGCGTCATCGGAGCCGGCGTGATGGGCGCCTGGACCGCCTTCTGGGCGCGGGCCGGAGGCGCCGGGCCGGACGAGGACTGGGGCGGCGGCCGCAGCGTGACGCTCCTCGACGCATGGGGGGCCGGACACCTGCGCGCCACGTCGTCCGATGAGCACCGGATCATCCGGAGCGCACACGGGGAGGACCGCTTCTACGCGCGCTGGTCGCGCCGTGCGCTCCGCCACTGGGAACGGTTCCAGGAGGAGTGGGGCGTCGGCCTCTTCCACCGTTCGGGCGTCCTGTGGTTCGCTGCGTCCGAGACGAGCTGGGAGGCCGACTCCGAGGCCGCCCTGCGATCCCTGGGGATCCCCGTCGAGCGGCTGGACCCGGCCGAGATCGCGGCCCGCTGGCCGGTGATCGATCCGGCCGGCGCCGCGTTCGGCGTCTTCGAGCCGGAGGCCGGCTTCCTGATGGCGCGACGCGGCGTCGCGGCCACGGTCGCGGCGTTCCAGCGCGCGGGCGGCCGGTACGCCCTGGCGGCCGTGCGGCCGGGTCGGTCCCAGGGCGGCCGCCTCCTGGACATCGTGGACCAGGCGGGACGGCGCTGGAGCGCGGAATCGTTTGTCTTCGCGGCCGGGCCCTGGCTGCCGAAGCTCTTCCCCGACGCCGTCGGCGACCTCGTGGCCGTAACGCGCCAGCCGGTCTTCTACATCGGCCCCGGCGAGGGCGATTCGCGCTGGCGCTGGGACGTGCTGCCGGCCTGGTCGGACGACGCGGGCGGCTGCTACGGCATCCCGTCCGTGGACGACCGCGGGTTCAAGATCGGGATCGACCGGGTCGGGCCGCGCTTCGACCCGTCAAACGGCGAGCGAATCACGGACCCCGATGACCTGCGCCTTGCGCGCGCGTACATGCGCAAACGCTTCCCGGGGCTGGCCGATCGGCCGGTCCTGGAGACGCGCGTCTGCCAGTACGAGTCCACGCCCGACCGCCACTTCCTCATCGACCGCCACCCTGCCTGGGAGAACGTCTGGCTGGTTGGGGGCGGTTCCGGCCACGGGTTCAAGCACGGACCGCGCATCGGCGAGTACGTGGTAGGGCGCCTGGAAGGGCTTCCCATCGGCGGACAGGACGGCAGCGACGAGGACCGGTTCCGACTGGGCCCGCGAGTCGCACAACGCGGTCCGCACCTGTCGTCGGACGCGATGGCTGAGGCCTGGCCGGTCTTCTGAGCACCGGTGCGCCCGGGTGGCGCCGTACCTACCCCGGGAACTCCAGGATCAGCCGGCCGTCCGCGACGGTGACCGGGTAGACCGCCAGCGGCTCGTCAGCGGGCGGATCCAGCGCCTCGCCGGACGTCAGGTCGAACCGCGACAGGTGGAGCGCGCAGGTCAGCGAGCCGTCGGTGAGGAATCCCTTGTCCAGCTCGAAGTACTCGTGGCTGCAGATGCCCTGGACCGCGTGGTAGGCGCCGTCGACGTTGACCACGAGGACGGGCTCCGTGCCGTCCACCCACGTCATCAGCATCGTCCCGGGCACCACGTCCGTCGCAGCACCTACATCCAGCCGGCGCATCACCGCGCGCCCCACGTGCGGGCCCGTGCTCACGCGGCCGGCGCGTCCTCGTCGCGGCGCTGCGCCCACTTCGCCTCCAGGAGCCCCCAGAGCCGCTCGCGCTCGGACTCGAGCGGAACGCGTGCCACGACCGGCTCCAGGAAGCCGAGCGTGATGAACTTGCGGGCCTCGTCCGGGGTGATCCCGCGGCTTTCCAGGTAGAACAGCTGGGCCGGGTCGATCGGCCCTACGCTGCTGGCATGCGCCGCCCGCTTGCAGTCCGGCTGGTCGATCTCCAGCGACGGGACCGTCACCGAGCGGCTCTTCCGGTCAAGGATCATCCCGAACTCGCCCAGGAAGCTGTCCGTTCCGCGGGCCGTCTGCTCGATCGAGATGAGGCCCTTGATGTAGGCACGGCTGCCCTGCTGGAGGACTGCCTTGCTGAGCAGGTTCCCGGTCGTGTCCTCGCCCACGTGACGGGTGTACGAGGTGAGGTCGAAGAGCTGGTCCGTGCCGCCGAAGACGATCTCCACCTGCTCCACGGAGCTCCCCTGCCCCATCAGCCGGTTGTCGATCCGCGACCGCACGATCCGCCCGCCGAGCTGCGCCAGGGCGAGCTTCAGCGTGGCGCCGCGGCCGAGCGTCGCCGCGCGCTGGTGGAGAAGCGTGGTGGCGAGCGGCAGGTCCTGGATCGAGGCGAACGAGAGCGTTGCGCCCGCACCCAGGTGGATCTCGCTCGTGGCGCCGACCAGGCCCTGTGGGACGAGTTCGCCCGCCGCGCAGGCGATGGCCGGACCCGGCGCCACCTGGTCCTCGATCACGGAGGCTGACGCGTCGATGCCGATGCGAATGATCGTCCGGCCCAGCAGGGCGCGCTCCGGCGTGCCGACCGCCCAGCGGAGGAGGATGGGGCGTTCCACGTGCACGCCGTCCGGGACGTGGAGGTGGATGCCCTGGCTCCAGAAGCCGCGGGAGAGGGCGGCCAGCTTCTCGTCAACCGGAAGGGGCGTCGCGAGGAGCGCGTCGCGGATCCCGGCGGCGTCGCGCGCCACGGCCGCGCCGAGCGTCTCGAGGACCACCCCGCGCGCGACGAGGTCCGGCTCCAGCGCGAGCCGCACGACCACGTCGTCGCGCAGCTCGATGACGCCCGCCGCCCCCTCGGGCAGGGACGCATCCGCCCCGGCCGCCGGCTCGTCAGCACCCCGCAGGAACGGCCGCGCGCCGGACAGGTCGGCGGCCCGGAAGTCCACGTACCCGGTGTACAGCTGGTTAGACTCCACCGGGAGCCGCGCGAAGTCGGCTGCGGCCGCGGCACGATCCTCGCGCAGCCAGGCGGGCTCGCCACGCTCCTCGCCCAGCGCGGCCGCGAGCGCCGCATCGGCGAACGTGAACGGCAGCTCCGCCGGCGCGCGTCGGGAGCGAGCGGACGAGACGCTCGGCCGCGGAGCGGGTGTCGCCGCCAGCGTGAGGGGGGCCAGTGTGAGGGGGGCCGGCGTGAGGGCCACCGGCCCGAGGTGGGCTGACGCCCCGTCCGGGATCGAGGCTTCCGCGCTCGCCTCGGTGGGAACCGTCATCCCAGTGAACCCTCCATCTCCATCTTCACGAGGCGGTTGAACTCGATGGCGTACTCCATCGGGAGCTCCTTCGTGAAGACCTCCAGGAAGCCCTGGACGATGAGGTTCGTCGCCTCGTTCTCGGTCAGGCCACGGCTCATCAGGTAGAAGATCTGGTCCGCGCTCACCTTGCCGACGGTGGCCTCGTGGGTCATCGTCGTGTCGTCCTCCTGGATGTCGATGTACGGGTACGTGTCCGATCGGCTCGCCTCGTCCAGGAGGAGCGCGTCGCAGCGGACGCTGGCCACCACGCCGGTCGCGCCCGGGGCCACCTTGAGCGTCCCGCGGTAGGTCGAGCGCCCGCCGTCCTTGCTCACGGACTTGCTGATGATCCGGCTGCGCGTGTTCGGGGCCAGGTGGACCGCCTTCGCCCCGGTGTCCTGGTGCTGGCCGTGCCCGGCGAAGGCGACGCTGATCACCTCGGCGGTGGCGCCCTCCCCCCGCAGGTAGATCGCCGGGTACTTGACCGTGCTGCGTGAGCCGGTATTCGCGTCGACCCACTCCACCCTGGAGCGGGCGTGGGCATGCGCCCGCTTCGTCACCAGGTTGTAGACGTCGCGGCTCCAGTTCTGGATCGTCGTGTAGCGGATCTGCGCGCCCGGCAGGGCGATCACCTCGACGACGGCCGCGTGAAGCGCGTCGGTCGTGTAGATCGGGGCCGTGCAGCCCTCGATGTAATGGACCTTCGACCCCTCGTCGGCGATGATCAGGGTCCGCTCGAACTGGCCCGTGTTCTCGCCGTTGATCCGGAAGTACGCCTGGAGCGGGAGCGGGACCTCCACGCCCTTCGGGATGTAGACAAAGCTGCCACCCGACCAGACCGCGCTGTTGAGCGCGGCGAACTTGTTGTCCTCCGGCGGGATCACGGTGCCGAAGTACTTCTTGACGATCTCCGGGTACTCGCGCAGGCCCTGGTCCATCCCCATGAAGACCACGCCGATCTTGCTGAGCTCCTCGCGGACGGAGTGGTAGACAACCTCGGAGTCGTACTGGGCGCCGACGCCGGCGAGGAACTTCCGCTCCGCCTCGGGGATGCCCAGCTTCTCGAACGTCTGCTTGATCTTGTCCGGGACGTCGTCCCAGGACTTCTCTTCCCGCTCCGACGGCTTGCGGTAGTAGACGATCTTGCTGAAGTCGATGTTCTGGACGTTCTCCGGGACCCAGGTCGGCATCGCGCGGGCCAGGAAGTGGTCGTACGCACGCAGCCGGAACTGGAGCATCCAATCCGGCTCGGCCTTGAACCCGCTGATCTCCACGACCGTCTGCCGTGTCAGGCCGACCTTCGTCTCCACCAGGTACGTGACGTCGTCGTGGAAGCCGTACTTGTACTCCTGGGAGACGATCTCTTCGCGCGCGACGATCATCGTGACACCTCGGGCTGGAGTGGCTGCGGCGACGGGACGGGACCGGGCGCCGCGGTCGCGGACGGGCGAGTGGAGTTCGGCCGGGGGGACGCTGCCGGAGGGAACGCCCGGGACGAAGCCCGGATGAGGACGACCGGACCCGGCCGAATTCCGAGTTGCATTGTCGGATATACGGGCCCGCTCGTCAACCTGCCGTTGGGACACCTGTGGACACCTTCGGTTGGAGGGCGAATCGTGACGCCCCGGCCGCCGGGATCGGCCGGGGCGTGCGGCCGCTTCCTCGGCGAACGATCGATGCCGCGCATTGCCTCAGCGCCGGAGGACGGACAGCGCGCCTGGGCGGATCCGCGCATCCAGCGACGCGACGGGGAATGGGTCGCCGTCGATCTCCGTGGGCTGGGCGGGGGTCACCTCCACGCGGACTCGGCTGCCCACGAGGCGCATTGCCGAGCCGGACGGCGATATGCGGGCGGCCTCGCTGGTCATCAGCTCGAGCGCGCCACGGATGCCGTGGACGACACCGCCCCGCGGGAGGATGAAGACGTGGAGCAGCCCATCGCCTGGATCGATCCGCTGGCGTGGCAGCAGGCCGCCGGGGATCGCCTCGCCGCAGTTCGCGACGAGCACGACGACCGATTCGAGCTCTGTCCGAACGTCGTCGATGGTCAGGACCGTGGGCTGCGCCCGGAGGTGCTCAAGGAGGCGGGTTGCAGCGAGGAAGTACGCCGCCACGCCGTAGCGGCGCTTCATGTCGTATGACGTGGCGGCGATGAGCCGCGCATCGAGCCCCGTCCCGCAGGCGACGATGAACGGCATGGGCGCGGGCGGTGCCGCGTCCACAGCGACCGGCCACAGGCCCACGCGAACCTCGCCAACGTCAAACGCCTGTGGCGAACCAGTCGCCAGCGTGGCGAGGGCTTCGTTGATGTTGCGCGATATGCCGACCGACGACGCATAGAGGTTGCCGGTCCCACACGGGACGATTCCCACCGCGATCCCGGTCCCGGCCAGGACGCCGGCCGCGTCGCGGACCGTCCCGTCGCCGCCGACGAGCGCGACGACCGACGACCCATTCCGGACCGCGTCCGCCGCGGCATCTCGTACGGCCGCCGGTGAGCTCGCTTCCACGACCACCACCTCGCGGTGGCCTCGAGCGCCGAGCGCCTCCGCGGTCCGCCGGGCGATCTTCGCCCGAGTGCGTCCGTCGCGGATCCGCGACGCGAGCGGGCTGATGATGACGGTGGCGCGCGCCGGATCCGGCGGAGCAGCCGCAGCGATCTGGTCGGTCACCGCGTGAGCGTAGCCGGTGACGCGATCCGGACGCTGGCCAACCACGGCGCGATCGACGGCCGCGGGCGGCATCGCGGCGAGAACCGCCTCGTCCGGCCGGCCGGCCGCGGGCCGACCTTGCCTCCGTGAAACCGCCTCGTCCGGCCGGCCGCGCGGCGACACATGCGGGTCACCCAGGCGCGCCGTCCGATGACGTGAGAGTGCGCTGCCTGCTGGTGTTGCTCGGCCTGCCCGTGTTGCGCGGCCGGCCCATGTTGCGCGGCCTGCCCATGTTGCGCGTCCGGCCCGTGTTGCTCAGCCGGCCCATGTTGCGCGTCCTGCAACTAACCGCCGGTGTCGGGCCGATAGACCAGGTTTGCGGGCTCCTGGCGGGTCCACCCGGACGGATCCGCTGGCTCATCGGCCCCAAATCTGGCTCATCGGCCCCGAATGTTGTGTCGCGGGCAACGAACGCGCCCAGAGCTCGACGGCGGCCGATCCGGGGCACCTTCGGGCCCGGCAACCACCCGATCTGTTGCCGCCTGCGCAACGACCGCCGGCTAGGCGGCCGGCGTCGGCGCGGGCGCCACCCCGGGTCCGCGTCGGCCCAGGCGTTGTCGATCATCACCCCGCTCACCGGCCCGCGCGCTCAGGGGGCGGGCGGCGGGGTGACGTCGGGTATTCCTGTGGGCGTCGCAGTCGGCGTCGGCGTCGCAGTCGGCGTCGGCGTCGCAGTCGGCGTCGGCGTCGGGGTGGGTGTCGGCGTCGGCGTCGGCGTGGGCGTGGGCGTGGGCGTCGGTGTGGGCGTCGCCGTCGGCGTCGGTTCGGGCGCCGCGGTCGGCGTCGGCGTGGGGGTCTCCGTCGGCGTCGGCGTGGGGGTCTCCGTCGGCGTGGCTGCCGGCACGACAGCGGGTGTCGCGGCCCCGCCTACGGGAGGCGCGGCCCCGGCTCCTTGAGCGTCGCCTGGGTCGCCGCCGGTGACGCGGTTGACGTCGCTCCCTGAGAACGTGCCCCCGCCGACCAGCCGGCCTTGCACGACCAGGGTGAGGTCGCCTCGAGCGGTCCCGACGAGTCCTGCCAGGGCGGCCCGGTCGAATTTCGCGGCGACGTGGGCCTTCCCGTCGATCTTGGCCGGCGCGACGCTCGGGATGCAGGCGCCCGCGTAGCAAAGCGTCACCGACGAGAGGTCGACTTCGGACAGGGCGTCCGGCGCGGGCAGCTTGTCGATGAACGCTGTGACGTCGCCCTTCCCCTTCAGGTTGATCGTCTGCGGCTCGACCCGGACGGTGGCACTCAGGGCTGGCGTCGGCGTGGGCGTCGGCGTCGCCAGTGAGCCGGTGATCGAGCCGGGCTGCGAGTCCGTGAAGTAGGCCGTCGTGCCCTGGACCGCGTGGGCCATCACCACCCCCGCAAGCACGGCGACGGAGAGCAGCCAGACCGCGGCGAGGTGACGATCGGTCACGCTGCGTCCTCGCCCATGACCGGCTCCGCCGGCCGAGGCTTCGGCGCGCTGCCCGTGAGCTGCCAGACCGCCAGCAGCGCGAGGAGCAGGAGGAGGAGCGCGACCACGCCCAGGGGTTGCTGGAAGAACACCGCCACGTACCCGCCGAAGGGCACGGAGAAGGCAACGCGTCCGGCGATCATGCTCGGCTGGATGAACCCGACGTCGCTGCTCGGGTTGGCATCGCCCTTGGTGGAGATCCCGTCCGGGCCGATGGCGGCGATGCGGTGGGTGGCGGTGTAGCCAGGGGTTGGGTGGAACGTGACCACGTCACCAACGCGGAAGACGGTCGCCCGGGTGACCGGCAGATCGACCACGAGAGCGCCGGTGTTGAACGTCGGCGACATGGAACCCGAGTCCACGGCGTAGAAGCGCACGCCGATCGACCAGGCATAGACGCCGCAGCCGACCAGCGCCAGCAGCACCACGGCGGCGAAGACGGCGACGATGCGGTGACGGGTCATGGTCTTCCCCTGAGAGTGGGTGGGCGAGACTGGCTCGCCCACCCGGATCACTCGCTGGCGGTCAGGCCAGGATCACTGGAAGCTGGCCGGAGGCGTGTAGATGTCAGTCACGAGCGGCAGAGTCAGCGGGGCGATCTTGCCGGCGCCGTTCATCTGGTTGTTCGGGTCGACACCTGGCTGGAAGGCTGCGACGACGAAGTCGAGCGGGGCGGGGGCGATGACCGGGTAGAAGTCGCCAGGCGCGGTGCCCCAAAGGGTCCCGCCCTGACCGCC
>JANXWH010000090.1 GCA_025351245.1 Chloroflexota bacterium
GTACCGGAACGGCGGGTGCCGGTCCGACAGGCGCCCAGTCTCGAGGTTCGTCACCGGCGGATCGTACGCCAGGGGCGGCGGCGGGCGACACGGCGCGGCGCGGCGACGGGCGGACGGCGGGCCGGCGCGGACGGGCACGCCGGCGAACGCGTGCGGCAGTGGCCCGGCGCCGCAGTGCGGGCCTCCCCGCGAGATTGCACGTCAAGTGCACACGGACGACCTCGCCGGCGCGTTTCGGCGGCGAATCCGGCCAAGGCGCGCCCGTGACCCCGACCCGCCGGCGCGCCCGGACCAGTCGGACTGCACGCGATGTCCGAATCCCGCTCGCGATCCCGCTCGGCGCCGACCGGCCGTCGAGTCCAGGCCTGCCCGGGCCTCCCCTGCCGCCCTGCCCCGTCGCTCCGGAGGGCCCCGCATGTTCACTTCACGTGCGATCTCGCACGTGGTGGGCGGGCCACCGACGTGGCGGTCAGCGCGGAGGCCGGCGCCCGTCTGCGCTACGCTGTCGGTCCGTGCGCCCGTAGCTCAGTGGATAGAGCATCTGACTTCGGATCAGAGGGTCGGGGGTTCGAGTCCCTCCGGGCGCGCCAGAACAACAAGGGCAGCCGACCGCGAACCCGCCGTCACCGGCGATACGCCGATTGGTGGGGCAAGCTGCCGAGCGCCGAGGTTCGCGTGCTGGGTCTCGCCCCAATCGAGGTGAAGCATGCGAACCGCGAGGCTTGCAGGCGCCCCGGGACCCAGGCATCAGGATCTCGACCCGGCCGCCGCCTGGCTGCATCGCGGTCGTGGATCGGCCGAACCCGGTCGTGTCGTTCGCGCGCGCCAGGACGACGACGCCCTCCGCGCGCGCCAGGACGACGACGCGGCCTGAACGGCGGACGCAACGCAGAGATCGCTCGGGACTTTGACGCGGTCGTCGACATCCTCGAGGACCGGCATCGCCAGGCTGGGCGCGAGCTACCTGCTCCGGCTGGCCGGCCTCCCGCAGGGCCGGCGCTCACCCTGCCGACGACCGCGATGCTCCGGAACGTGCCACCTACACGGTCGGACGCGTACGTAGATCTCATCGTTGCCGGCCTCGCCCGGAGCCATGTGGTTGCCGGGTTGCCGGCCTTCGTGCCGAAGTGGCTCTCGTTGGTCTATGCCTCCGCCCCGGTGCATGCACGGAATCGCTACTATCGCCCGCACGGTGTGCCGCCCCGCGGGCGGTCAGCGCCGACGACTGGAGGGGGGTTCCTTGCACGCAAGCAGCCGCGCGCCGTCCCGCGTGTCCCGGTCCGTCCCAAGGACCATGGCGTCGCGTCCGCATGCCTGACGTCGGCCGGGACGCAGATTCTGCCGTCCTGCCCACCCGGGGAGCGACGGACGCGCTCTATCGCATCGCCGTGGCGGCTGGCTCGGTCCAGGAGATGGCCGAGCTCTACCCGGCCGTCCACGCGATCGTGGGCGAGCTGCTGGATGCCGGGAGCTTCCAGGTGGGCCTCTACGACGAACAGCGGGGGCTCGTGAGCTTCCCCTACGTCCGTGGCGTGGGCGCCTCGGAGGTGCCCGACCCGAAGGCGTGGGAGCCGCTGGGCACCGGTCGGGCGGGCGGCGCGATCGCACAGGTGCTTCGCACGGGACGGGCCGCTGGCGCTGCGCACGACGACGGCCACTGGCTGGGCGCGCCGCTCACGGCCGGTCGACAGACGCTCGGCGCCCTGCTCGTCCGGAACGACGATCCTGACCGGCCCTACACGGATGCCGACCGGGACGTCCTGGCGTTCGCCGGCCGGCAGGTCGCGAATGCGTTGAGCCGGGCCCGGGCCGTCGAGGAGACCCGCCAGCGCAACGCGGAGCTGGCGGTGGTCAACGAGATCAGCGCGGCCCTGGCCCAGCAGCTCGACTTCCAGGCGGTCATCGAGCTGGTGGGCGAGAAGGTCCGCGAGATCTTCGACGTGCAGACCATCGCCATCGTCCTCTACGACGAGGCGTCCGGCACGATCAGCTTCCCATACTCCCTCGACGAGGGCGTGCGGGCGACGCCGCCCCCCCGTCGCCTTGGCGAGGGCCTGAACTCGATCATCATCAGCGAGCGGCGACCGCTCCTGTTCGGGGTCGGCTCGGACGCGGACGCCGCGGGCGCCATCTCGTACGGCACCGTCACAGAGTCGTGGCTGGGCGTGCCGATCCTCGCCGGCGAACGAGTCATCGGGGCGCTGAACCTCGAGGACGTGCGCAGCCACGCCTTCGACGACTCGGACCTGCGCCTCCTCTCCACCGTGGCCGCCAGCCTCGGCGTTGCCCTGGAGAACGCGCGCCTCTTCGACGAGACGAAGCGCCTGCTGACGGAGACGGACCAGCGCGCCGCCGAGCTGGCGCTGGTCAACGAGATCGGCCTCGCCCTGGCCAGGCAACTCGACTTCGAGGCCATCGTGGACCTCGTCGGCGACCGTCTGACGAAGATCTTCAGCGCGCATACCCGCGACTTCTACGTCGGCCTGTACGATCGAGCGACGAACCTGATCTCGTTTCCCTACGAGATCGACGGTGGGCAACGGGTCCACCACGGCCCCATCCAGCTGGGGGAGGGCCTCTCGTCGATCGTCATCCGCTCCCGGAAGCCCTTGCGGCTCGGGTCGTTCGCGGAGCAGGCCGCCCTCGGCGGGTTCCTGGCCGAGGGCGCGGCGGCGTCCGGGGTGACCGAGTCATGGCTCGGCGTCCCGATCCCGGCGGGTGCGGACGTGATGGGCCTCATTACCCTCGGCAACATGGCCCCGAACGCCTTCAGCGAGGTCGACGAGCGCCTCGTGTCGACGGTGGCGTCCAGCATGGGCGTGGCCCTCGAGAACGCGCGCCTCTTCGGCGAGACGAAGCGGCTGCTGACCGAGACGGACCAGCGCAACGCGGAGCTGGCGCTGGTCAACGAGATCGGCGGCGCCCTGGCCGCCCAGCTCGACTTCGCGGCCATCACGGAGCTCGTCGGCGAGCGCGTGCGCGGCCTGTTTGACGCGCAGTCGATGTTCATCGCCCTCTACGACCCCGCGACAAACGAGATCAGCTTCCCCTACGAGGTCGAGGAGGCCCAGCGGTACCACTCGCCCGTGATGCCGCTGGGAGAGGGCCTCACCTCGATCGTGATCCGGACCCGCCAGCCACTCCGGCTCTCCACCAGCGACGAGGCCGACCGCCACGGCGCCATCGTGATCGGCCTGCGGACCGAGTCCTGGCTTGGGGTGCCCATCCTGGCCGGCGACCGCGTCCTCGGGGTCATGGCCCTCGAGAGCCTGCAGCCGCATGCCTTCAGCGAGGCCGACGCCCGGTTGCTCGGCACGCTCGCGTCGAGCATGGGCGTGGCCCTGGAGAACGCTCGCCTCTTCGACGAGACCCGCCAGCGCGCTGCCGAGCTGGCCATCGTCAACAGCGTCGGCCAGGCGCTCGCCGGCCAACTGGACCTCGACGCGCTCATCCGCTACCTCGGCGACCAGCTGCGCGACACCTTCGACGCCGACCTCGTCTACGTCGCCCTCCACGACGCCGAGGCCGACATGATCGAGTTCGCCTACTACAGCGAGGGCGGCGTCCACGAGCCGCAGCCGCCCCTGCCGTTCGGCGAAGGCCTGACGTCGCACATCCTCAGGAGCCGGGAACCGCTTCTCCTGAACCGGGAAGGCCAGTTCGAGGGGCTCGCCCGGGTCGGCACGCCGGCCAGCTCCTACCTGGGGGTGCCCATCGTCGCCGGCGACGTGGCCATCGGCGTCATCAGCGTCCAGAGCACCACCGAGCAGGGCCGCTTCGGCGAGGCCGACCAGCGGCTCCTCGCGACGCTGGCCGCCAACGTCGGGGTGGCCATCCAGAACGCCCGCCTCTACCGCGACGCGCAGCGCCAGGCGGCCGAGATGGCCGCCCTCGCCGAGGTCGCTGCCGAGATCTCGGCCATGCTCGACCTCGGCTCGGTCCTCCTGCGCATCGCCGAGCGGGCCCAGGTGCTGCTTGCCGGCGACACGAGCGCGGTCTTCCTGGCCGAGGACGAGGGCCGTGTCTTTCGGCCGTTCGTCGCGCTGGGCAGCTTCGGGGACGCCGTGATGGCCGACACCATCCAGCCCGGCGAGGGGATCATCGGCGACCTGGCGCTGCGGGGCGAGGCCGAGGTGGTGAACGACGTCGCCGGCGACCGCCGGACGGTCACCATTCCCGGGACCGAGGAGGACGACGTCGAGTACCGGCTCATGGCCGCCCCGCTGCGGGCCCTGGGCAAGGTCATCGGGATGATGGCCATCTGGCGCTCTGCACCCGGCGACGCCTTCACCCCGGCTGACCTCGACTTCCTCGTGGGCCTGGCCCAGCAGGCCGCGATCGCTATCCAGAACGCCCGCCTCTTCGAGGAGGGTCGGGCGGCCCAGGAGGCGGCCGAGCAGGCGAACCAGGCGAAGTCCACGTTCCTCGCCGCCATGAGCCACGAGATCCGAACCCCGATGAACGCGATCATCGGGATGAGCGGCCTCCTGCTCGAGACGCCGCTCAGCGACGAGCAGCGCGACTTCGCGGATACGATCGACACGTCCGCCGAGGCGCTCCTCACGATCATCAACGACATCCTCGACTTCTCGAAGATCGAGGCCGGCAAGATCGAGCTGGAGTCCCGCCCGTTCGCCCTCGGCCCGTGCGTGGAGGGCGCCCTCGACGTCCTCGCCCCGGCCGCCGCGGCCAAGGGCATCGAGCTGGCCTATGCGCTCGACGACGAGCTGCCCCGCGCGATCGCGGGCGACGCCGGCCGCCTCCGCCAGATCGTTCTCAACCTGCTCTCCAATGCCGTCAAGTTCACCGAGCGCGGTGAGGTCGTGCTGCGGGTCGGCGGCCATCGCCTGGCCGGGCGCGCCCGCGGCTCCGAACTGCCCCTGTGGGAGATCGTGGCCGAGGTGCGGGACACCGGCATCGGCATCCCGCCGCACCGGATGCACCGGCTCTTCCAGTCGTTCAGCCAGGGCGATCTGTCGGTCTCGCGACGCTACGGCGGGACGGGACTCGGACTGGCCATCAGCCGCCGCCTGGCCGAGCTCATGGACGGCACGATCGTGGCCGAGAGCAGCGGGGTTGAGGGCCAGGGCAGCACCTTCCGGCTGACGATCCACGCCGCCGAAGCCTCCGATAGCGACCTGCCGCAGGCGCGCAGTGGACCTCTGCCGGAACTGGTCGGGCGCCGGGCGGTGGTCGTCGACGACAACGCGACGAACCGCCAGATCCTGGTCGCCCAGATCGCGCGGTGGGGCATGACGGCCCGCGAGACGGCGCAGCCGAGCGAGGCGCTCGGCTGGGTCGCGGCCGGCGAGCGGTTCGACGTGGCCCTGATCGACATCGCCATGCCCGAGATGGACGGCTACGCGCTCGCAGAACGGCTGCATGCCATCGCCGCCGCCGCCTCGCTGCCCGTCGTGGTCCTGTCGTCCGTCGGCCATCGCGATCGCGACGCGCCGGACATCGCCGCCTTCCTGACCAAGCCGGTCAAGCCGTCCGCGCTCCACGACGCCCTCGTGACCGTCCTCGTCGGCGTGGATCCCGCGGCCCCCACGCGCGCGGCCGAACGACCGGCGATCGACGGCGAGCTCGGGGCGCGCCACCCGCTGCGCGTCCTCCTGGCCGAGGACAACCCGGTCAATCAGAAGCTCGCGATCCGGTTACTGGCGCAGATGGGCTACACCGCGGATGTGGCCGGCAACGGCCTCGAGGCGATCGCGGCCCTGGACGCTGGGCCCTACGACGTGATCCTCATGGACGTCCAGATGCCGGAGCTGGACGGCCTCGAGGCCACCCGGCGGATCCGCGCCTTGCGGCCGGCAGACGAGGGGCCATGGATCGTGGCGATGACCGCGAATGCCCTGGCCGGCGATCGCGAGGCTTGCCTCGCGGCGGGCATGAACGACTACGTCTCGAAGCCGATCCGGCCGGCCGCCCTGGCCGCGGCCCTGGCCGCCGCGCCATCGGGTCTGCCTGCCCCGGCGAACCCGCCCGCCCCGGCGAACACGCCGCGGGGACCAGGAGGTTCACGTGCCTGACGCGCCCATCGACGCCGCTACGTTCGCCGAGCTGCTCGAGACGGTCGGCGGCGACCGCGACTTCCTGGCCGAGCTGGTCGAGACGTACCGCGCCGACTGCCCCGGCCTCTTCGCCGAGCTGCGCACCGCCATGGCGAGCGGCGACGCGGCCGCCGCCCGACGGGCGGCCCACACCCTGAAGTCGACCAGCGCCAGCCTCGGGGCGTTGGGCCTGGCGGGGCAATGTCGCGAGATCGAGGCCGCCGCTGCCACGGGGACGCTCGTCGGGCTCGAGGCGCGCGTCGAGCGGGCCGCCGTGACCTACGGCGAGGTGGAGACGGCGCTCCGCGCCGCCGTGATCGCGAGCGAGGCGTCGTGAGCGACGAACGCGGGCGCGTCCTCGTCGTCGACGACACGCGCCTCAACCGGACCATCCTTGCCCGAGCGCTCGAGACCCAGGGCCACGAGGTCGTCGAGGCCGAGAACGGCCGGGTGGCGATGGACCTGCTGCAGGCGGAGGGGGCGTCGGGCATCGACGTCATCTTGCTGGACCTCGAGATGCCCGAGATGGACGGCTACGAGACGCTCCGCCGGATCAAGGCCTCGCAGGCCATCGGCCACCTGCCTGTCATCGTGATTTCGGCCGTGGACGAGCTGGACAGTGTCGTCCGCTGCATCGAGATGGGGGCGGCCGACTACCTGCCCAAGCCGTTCAACGCGGCCGTCCTCCGGGCTCGCCTCTCCACCTCCCTGGCCGCGAAGCGCCTGCGCGACCTCGAGCGCGACTACCTGCGGACCATCGACCGTCAGCGCTCCGAGCTGGCGCGCTTCCTCTCGCCCCAGGTCGCCGAGCTGGTGTCGAGCGTCGACGGCGAGGCGCTGCTGGGCGGTCACAGGCGGATCATCACTGCCGTCTTCAGCGACCTGCGCGGCTTCACCGCGTTCGCCGAGACGGCGGAGCCCGAGGAACTGCTGGACATGCTCCGCGACTACCACGCCGAGATGGGCGCCCTCGTCGTGGAGTTTGGCGGCACCCTCGAGCATTTCGCTGGCGACGGCATCCTGGTCTTCTTCAACGACCCCGTGCCCCAGCCCGACCACGAGGTCCGGGCAGTGCGGATGGCAGTCGCCATGCGGGAGCGCTTCGAGGCGATGAACGTGGCCTGGCGCAGGCGCGGCTACGACCTCGGCTTCGGGGTTGGCATGGCCGTCGGGCACGCCACCTTGGGGCGGATCGGCTTCGATGGCCGCTACGACTACGCGGCCATCGGGACCGTGGTCATCATGGCCTCCCGCCTTTGCAGCGAGGCGCGCCCCGGCCAGATCCTGATCAACCAGCGTGGCTACTCGGCGGTCGAGGACGTCGTCTACGGTGAGCCGATCGGCGAGCTCGCCCTCAAGGGCTTCAGTCGCCCGGTCAGTGCCTACAATGTCGTGGGCCTCCCTCCCGGCTCGTGATCCCTGCCTGACTCGCCCGCGGCGAGATCGGACGTCGCGGCTGGAGGGTTGGCTGCATCGCGCCGTCGCCCGCCGCCCGGTCGACTTCCATTCGTGGCGCTCGCTTGCGGTGCAAGAGTTCGCCGAAGCCTCGCCGCGCCTCCCGGCGATCTGGTCGAGGACGAGGATTGGCGGCGGCAGGTGCCGCGCCGCAACCTACTGGTCGGACTACCCTTCGCCCTCGATGGTCCAGAGTTCGTTGCGGCCCGACACGATGAACTCCTGCACCTGTGCCATCGAGTCCCGGAACGCCGCCAGCTCGAAGAGCCTGACCCGCATCGTCTCCCACTCCGCAAGGCTCTCGGCCTCGATCTCCTGCACGACGGTGTCGAACTCACCGGACAGGTCGGTGAGCACGCGCCATCGACGCGGCATCCCCGATTTGGCCATCATCGCGCTCGACGCTTGGCTGAGACTCGCCGCGAGCCTGCCGCCCGTGCCGAACTTTGCCTGGAGCACGGTCCGTGCCACGATCATCTCGACGTCCCCCCTTACATTGAGCCGAGGCGCTGCGCCTCGTCGACCACCCGGGATGTTCTGGGGTCCGGCTACTTCTCGACGTGGACCGTGATCGGGTTGATGACGCCGTGCCGCTCCCCGGCGGCCGCCTGCTCGGGCGACGGCGAGGTCATCACTGCCTGCGCGCCCGCCATGTCGTGGATGTCGGCGGTGATGGCGACGTTGTTGCTGCCGTCCATCGCGACGTGGTCTGTCACATTCGTGGCGAACTGCCCGAACAAGGCGGCCCGCTCTGCCTTGCCCTTGAGCCAGCGCTCGACGTCCACGACCTTGTGGGTGATAACGACCTTCGGCATGTCAGCCCCCTTTTGGGAGGCGCGTCTGGACAGCCCGGTGGCAGGGACGCCCCCCCGGTGCGAAGACAGCGAGTATGAGGGTGGGCGCACTTCCCGCCGCGAAGGCGGTCAGCAGGCGGAACGTGCACTCCGGCCGGAGCGCGACGAGCCTGACGGTCCAGCCTGTCGCCGCTGTCCTGCTGGCACTGGCCCGCCGCTGGCCTGCCTATGCGATCTCCGAGGCCGGATGGACTGAGGTCGGGGCGTTCGCGACGAGGATCAGGCCGCCGAGGATGGCGGCGTTCTTGAGGAACTGGGTGCGCTGCTGCGTCGTCGCCGGTCCCTGCATCTCCCAGAAGCGGTGCGCGCCGAGGGTGGTCGGGACGAGCGACCCGGCCAGAGCGAGCGCGGACAGCCGGGGCAGGATCCCGACCGCGAGCGTCGCTGCGGCGGCGATCTGGAACGCCGCGTTCGCCCGCACGACGAGAACCGGGTCGCTCGGGAGTGCCGGGGCGAGCGGTCGGACCCGCTCGAGGAACGGCCCGGCGATGACGGCGCGGGGTCCGGGGTCACGCAGGACGTCCATCCCGCCGCTGATGAAGATCCCCGAGAGCAGGACGCGGGCCAGTCTGCGGATCAGTCCCATCCGTCAATCCTCCGGTCGTCGATGTCCGTGCGCTGCGGGCATCGGCCAAGACAAGCTCACGGATCCGCCACCCCAGGGCGTGCGTCAGGATGACTCTACTCGCCGGATCGACTCACGAAGCCGAAACCAGTCCGGGTACCCGGCGAGCATCGCGAGGTCCGCCAGGACGTGCCGCTCTCCCTGGACGGGACGCAGCGGTGGTCAGGTGGCGGAGTCGTCCTCCAGCCGATGCCGCAGGCTGCCGCGCCAGAGAGCCCGCCCATGGAACGAGACGCTGGGTCCGATCGCCGGCAGCCCGCCATACCAGATGAGCGTCTTGAGGAGCGGGGTCACCTGCGAGCCATAGGCCCCCATGCAGGCCTCGGGCTGGACGCCCGGCCACGAGTAGCATGAGACGACCGTTCGCCGGTTGCCGGTCGGGATCCCGGGCGGCAGGCGGTCCCAGGCCGGGTCTTGCGGGCCGAATTCCCACTGGTCCAGGTTGCCCTGCGGGATGCCCTCGATCCCGCGCACGACCGGCGGATCGTCGTCGAGCAGGTACGGATCGACCGCCAGGTCGCAGACGATCGCGTGGGCCGGCAGCATGCCGAGCCAGGCATTGGGGAACAGGGGACGCGACGTGTCGCGTCGCGCGGTGGCGTCGACGAGGATGTCGGTCTGCGCGAGGCGGCGCCGGAAGTAGGCCTCGTTGCCCGACAGATTCTGCTCGACCACCACGACCTCGACCCCGGCCAGGCCCTCGCGGACGAACCGCTCGTTGCGAGCCTCGTCGCCGCACCTGGCGGCCCACTCGATGGCGTGCTTGCCGACCCCGCCGGCTCCCAGGATCGTGACGCTGATCGGCGGACGCATGGGCGAGAGCAGCGGCGGCCAGCGCCGCTCGAGGGCGTCGAAGGCTGCGGCCAGCCCGTTTCGGGCCACATCGCGCAGGTTCTGGACCAGGCGCCGTCCGTCGTCGCCGGTAACCATGTCAAGCGCGATGGCTTCTATGCCCAGGCCGCGCAGCAGTTCGACACGTTCCGGCCGCGTGGCGAAGTGGAGCATCGAGAGCAGGATCGCGCCGGGCCGGAGCAGTTCGTAGCGCCCCTCCGGCGCCCGGAGCACCACCACGATGTCCTGGCGATACGCCGTGGCCTCGTCGACGACATGGACTCGCGGCGACAAGGTCAGATAGTCAGCGTCGGAATAGCCCATGCCGGCCCCGCTCCCGGCCTCGACGTACACATCGACATCGATGTTCGCGAGCAGGCCGACCAGCGGTGGCAGGAAGGCTCGCCGCTCGCCGGGCTCGTTGTACATGCGTGGGAAGCCGATCGTGAGTCGGCGGTCGTCTGTCATCTCTTGCCTCTGTCGTCCGGCTCCCGGGAGCCGCCGCTCCGCGAACAGTGCGAGCGCGGCAATGGGCTAACAGTCTGCAGTTGCGTCCGCTGCGTCAAGCGTCAGAACAGCACCGACGCGGGTCGCGATGCGCAGGCGCTCGCGGTTCGCGCCATGGCGTGGCGCCAGAAGCCTCGATGAAGGACACTTCGGCCCGTGAAGCCGCCCGATGTGTCCTATGCGCGGAGCGGCGACGTGGCCATCGCCTACCAGGTGGTGGGCAGTGGTCCGACGGACATCGTGTTCGTGCGCGGGATCACCGGGGACCTGCTCTCGACCTGGGAGCAGCCGCTGCTCGTCCACCACGTGGAGGGTCTCGCGACCATCGGTCGCGTGCTCATGCTCGACAAGCGGGGCACAGGCCTGTCCGATCGCGTCCGCGAGGTGCCGTCGCTCGAGACGACGATGGACGACATCCGGGCCGTGATGGATGCCGTTGGGTCGGAGCGCGCGGTTCTCTGGAGCGGCGGCACGAGCACCGGCCTGAGCGTGCTCTTTGCGGCAACATACCCGGATCGCTGCGCGGGTCTCATGCTGTTCGACCCACGGATCAGGGGTGTCCGTGCGGCCGACTACCCCTGGGCCCCGAGCCCGGAGGAGTGGCGCGCGACCCTGGCGGAGGTGCGTGCCGGCTGGGGAGAGCGGGGCTACCTGGAGCGGCTGGCCCGCGAGTGGGCCCCGGAGGTTGCCGAGGACGACGCCTTCCGCGACTGGTTCGTCTGGCACATGCGCCGCAGCCTCAGCCCCGGAGCGGCCCTGACGGCGTTTCGGGCCGCGATGGAGCTCGACGTGAGCGACGTCCTCGCCGCCGTCCGCGTCCCGACCCTCATCATCCCGCGGCCCTCGCTTCCCGGTCCCGGCTACTACGCCGCGGAGCGGATCAGGGGCGCCGAAGTCGCCGAGCTGCCGGCGTTGAAGGGCGTCTACACGTGGGTTGACGACGACGCCCACGAAGCGACGATGGCGGCCACGAGGCGATTCGTCTCGCGTCGCGCGGCAACGGTCGTCCCCGAGCGCGTCCTCGCGACGATCCTGTTCACCGATATCGTGGGTTCGACCGAGTTGGCGTCGCGACTCGGAGACTCCGCTTGGCGCGAGCTGCTGGAGCGGCATCACGCGATCGTTCGCCGCGAGCTGGCCCGCTACCAGGGCCGTGAGCTGGACACGGCGGGCGACGGCTTCTTCGCCGCCTTCGACGGGCCAGCCCGGGCCGTCCAGGCCGCCGCCGCCCTCCGCGATCCGCTGGCGGCGATCGGTCTCGAGGTTCGGGCCGGTCTCCACACCGGCGAGTGCGAGGTCAGCGACGGCAAGATCGTCGGCATCGCGGTCTCGATCGGCGCTCGCATCTCGTCGCTCGCTGCGCCCGGTGAGGTGCTCGTCTCGAGGACGGTCAAGGACCTCGTCGCCGGTTCGGGACTCCGCTTCGAGGATCGCGGCGAGCGTCAGCTCAAGGGGATCCCGGACGTGTGGCACCTGTTCGCCCTCGTCCCAGGCTGACGCCTGGTGTCGCGCTACGATGCCGGCATGGCAATGGCGGTGGCGCTTCCCCGCCGACACTGGAGCACCCGCGACGACGTCTGATGCTCTTCGACGCCTGACCGCGCTCGGTCGGACACGCTCGGACCGCGCGCTCCTTGGCCACGCCCTCGGGAAGCTGGACGCCCAACATCGTCTCGAATCGAAGATCGCGGCGGAGCCGAACCTCGCCGCGATCATGACGGAGTTCGTGACCCGCCTGATGGACGCCTTCAGCTCGCTGTCGGCGATCCGCGGCCAGGCCGTCCTCGATATCGCCTGTGGGTCGAGCTCCAGCCGGTCGCCAGTCACGGGCCTGGAGACGTCGGAGTTCGAGCCGTGGATGTGCCGGTTGCTCCTGGAGCTCGGGGCGCGCCCGGTCGGCCTGGACCTCGGAGACCTCGCCGACGAGGCGTTCGAGCATCATCGGGTCGACCTGGGCGTTCCCGGCGCCCTCGACTTCCTGGCAACCGAATCGTTTGATGCCATCCATGAGAGCCGACTCTTTGGTTCACCCGAATTTCGTTCCGCGCACGGGCCCGCCGCCGAACGCATTCGTCGCGAGCTCCATCGCCAGGAGCGCCGCCTCATGCGGCCGGACGGGACCCTCATCCACAGCGACGGCCGGTCCGGCCCTGGCACAACGAGCCGCCAAGTCCGCGGCTCACATGCGGATACCGCTGACGGAAGCGCAGGCTGCTGAATTCCCCGGGACCCTGGTTGACTAGAAGTCGGCGCTGGCGGGCGTGCGCGGGAACGGGATGACATCCCTGATGTTTGCCATCCCCGTGGCGTAGGCCACCGCCCGATCGAATCCCAGCCCGAACCCGGCGTGCGGCACGGTGCCGTACCGGCGCAGGTCGCGATACCACCAGTAGGCAGCTGGGTCGAGCCCCGTCTCGCGAATTCGTCCATCGAGCACGTCAAGGCGCTCCTCGCGCTGGCTGCCGCCGACGATCTCGCCGATGCCGGGGGCGAGCACGTCCATCGCCGCCACGGTGCGTTCGTCGTCATTCAGGCGCATGTAGAACGCCTTGATCTGCTTGGGGTAGTTGATGACCACCACCGGCCGCTTCGCGTACTCCTCGCAGAGGTATCGCTCGTGCTCAGCCTGCAGGGCGACGCCCCACTCCACCGGGAACTCCCACGAACGGCCGGATCGCTTCAGGATCTCGATGGCCTCCGTGTACTCCATGCGCGCGAAGCTCGACGTGACGAAGGCCTCGAGCCGGCTGACCGCCTCCTTGTCGATCCGGTCGGCGAAGAACGCCATGTCGTCGGAGCGCTCGTCCAGGACTGCGCGGAAGCTGTACCGGAGCAGGTCCTCGGCGAGGTCCGCGTTGTCCGCGATGTCGGCGAACGCGATCTCCGGCTCGACCATCCAGAACTCGGAGAGGTGTCGGCTGGTGTTGGAGTTCTCGGCCCGGAAGGTGGGCCCGAAGGTGTAGACGTTCGTGAGCGCCAGGCAGTACGCCTCGATGTTGAGCTGGCCGGAGACGGTCAGGAAGGCGGGCTTGCCGAAGAAGTCCTGCGAGTAGTCGATCCCGCCCTCGCGCGTGCGCGGGAGGTTGGCCAGGTCGAGCGTCGAGACGCGAAACAGCTCTCCCGCCCCTTCCGCATCGCTGGCGGTCAGGATCGGCGTGTGCACCCAGTAGAAGCCGTGCTCGTCGAAGTAGCGATGCATGGCCATGGCGAGACAGTGCCGGACCCTGGCAACCGCGCCGAAGGTGTTCGTGCGCACACGCAGGTGGGCGACCTCACGGAGGTATTCGAACGTGTGCCGCTTCGGCGAGATGGGGTAGGTCTCCGGATCGTCCACCCACCCGACCACGACGACAGAGTCGGCGAGGAGCTCGACGGCCTGCCCTGCGCCCTGCGAGGGAGCGACCGTGCCGGTGACGGTGACGGCGCAGCCGGCGGTCAGGTGCAGGATCTCGTCGTGGTAGTTGCCGAGCGTTGCCGGGGCCACCACCTGGAGGGCGTCGAAGCAGGACCCGTCGTGAACGTGCAGGAACGAGAGCCCGGCCTTCGAATCGCGGCGTGTCCGAATCCAGCCCCGGACCGTTGCGCGGGCGCCGACCGCCGTCCGGCCCGCGAGGATGTCGACGACTCGGTCTGCCTGTGGCATGAGGTTCTCCTTGTGGCCTCGAGGAGCACGCGGTGTCGGGCCGTGATCATGGAGACAAGGGTTGGGCGGGGTGCGCCCGTTCAGGATGAACCATCCTGAACGGGCGGTGCTGACACTTCGGCCGCCGTGAACGCCGCCGAGGGGCCCCCGGCCTGTCGAGATTGAACACAGGATCGGGAATGTGGTCATCACGATCGGCGGCGGGGATGACGGCCGCGAAGCCGCCCACCCTCCATCTGCCCCGCGAGGGGGGTGAGCGCCTGCGCCGCCGGCGCTATGGCATCGGCTTCCCCGCGGCGAACCGTGCGATGAGGTCCGTATACGCGGGCAGGCCGCGCTCGTAGCCGATGGCCCAGAAGCCCGCCCCGGCGAGGCCGCGCTCGTTGGCGAGGGCAAGTTTGGGTGCGAGCGTGGCGGGAGAATCGACGTAGATCGCGCGCCAGGGCCCGGCCTGCACGGAGTCGGTGGCCGCGCCAGGCGACGGCGTCGGTGAGCCGCTCGCCGGGACTCCGGTCGACGGCACCGCAACCTGCCCTGCGCTCCCCGGGGCGGTGATCGACGGCGGCGGGGACGGCCGGATCGGATCGCCCTTCCCATCGAGGACGTACAGCTCGACCATCTCGATCCCGTCCCGCAGCGGGACGGCCAACGGGTCGCGGAGGAGATCGAGGTTCCGGCGCAGGATCCACGCCTCGCCGCGGCCCGTCGCCGCGGCGCCGAGCGCCGGTCCGACGACCGGCCAGGACATGCCGTAGAGGGGAAGCCCGAGCAGCGTGCGCTCCGCCGGGACCCCGAGCGCCGCATACAGGTCCAGCGACCAGGCCAGGTCTTTCACCTCGCCGTCACGTCGGTCGAGGGGCGAAGTGGCGCCGGGCTCGGACCCGGCGACGCGGTAGTCATAGCCCATGAGGAAGATCCGGTCCGCACCGGCCTCCGCCGCGCCGGCAGCCATCGCCGCGCCCAGGAGACTCGCCGAAGTCGCCACGGAGATCCTGTCGGTGGAATCTGCGACGACGACGCCCTCCCGCAGCCGTCCGACAAACGCGCCGTACGCGGGCACCAGCTCCGGATCGAGCGACTCCACGTCGACGTCGACGCCATCGAGCCCAAGGTCGCGGACCAGCCCGACGAGCGCAGCGATCGTCGCGTCCTGCAGCTTGAGGTCCGCGAAGAAGCCCCGGTTTGCCTCCAATCCGAAGCTCGTGAACACGAGCTCGACGCGGACGCTGCGCTCGTGGGCCTCACGGATCACCTGCGCACCCACGTCACTGGTGATCCGCTGGTAGCCGTTCTGTTTCGTGTCGATCGCCCCGGTGGGGGTGTTCGTGACGCTGAACAGGGCAAGCGTCGTCAGGTCCGTCGCGCGCAGGTGCGCGGCGATCGAGTCATCGATCTCCCAGTACGGCAGGAAGCCGAAGACCTGGTGCCCTGGGCTGGGGCGTGGTGTCGGCGCCGTCGCGGCCGACGCGCTCGGACCATCGCCCGTTGGGGACGCCTCGGGACTTCGGTCGGGCGCCGGCCCACAGGCAGCAACCGTCGCGATCACGATCGCGACGACGAGTCCGATCGCGGCGAGAGGTCGTCGAGGCACGCACGGAAGCGTGGGCGCAACCGGTCCGATGGTCAAACGCCTGCACTCCGGCGCTCGCGACGCCACAGCGGTGAGGCGGACGACCGTGTGCAGGACCAGGCCGAGAGCCGCGTACGATGGTGGACATGAGCGATCCAGACCCCCGAGCCGCCTTCGCCGCGATGACGGAGGCTCTGATCACGAACTTCCGCGCCAACGGAGGACAGGTCACGAGCGGCCCCTTCACCGGGCGCCCGGTCCTCCTCCTGACCACGACAGGCGCGCAGAGCGGCCAGCCGCGTCTCGCCCCGGTCGTCTACTCCCGCGAGGGCGAGCACTACGTCATCGTGGCCTCGAAGGGTGGGTCTCCCGCCCACCCCGTCTGGTACCACAACCTCCTCGCGCACCCAACCGTGACGGTGGAGGTGGGCGGGGAGGCGTTCGAGGCCCGGGCGAGGGTGACGGAGGGGGCGGAGCGCGACCGGCTCTTCGCGCAGCGCGCTGCCACCAACCCGAACTTCGCTGACTATCAGCGACGGACCACCCGCGTCATCCCCGTGGTGCTGCTGGAGCGCCTCGGGTAGGCGTCCATGTCACCCCAGGCAGTGAATCGCCGAGCTGGCGACGTAGTCCAAGGGAGCGACAGGGGCTGGCCAGATCGGGGCGGGAGTCCTGATGGACAGTCGAGACATGGCGGTCGACCCATCCGGGACCCGGAGGCGATTCCCATCAGTGACGCTGACATCGCTGTCCGAGGTGGTTCGGCGCGAATACCTGGCCACCTGATGGACTCCCCTTGACGGGCGCCTCGGCGCGCCGAAATCGCGGAGCCGCCCCGAGGCACCGAGGTCACGATCCGGGATTGCCCCCGTCGCGTGGATGCCCGTCCGCCTCCAGGGCCGTGAGCAGCCGGACTGCGATCTCGACCGCCTCGCGATTGTCGAGACCCTGCACCATCACGAGCGAGCGCCACGTCCAGAAGTCGACCAGGTGGCGGGCGACGGCGCGCAGGAGCCGCCTGTTGCCGTCGGGGTTGGTGTCAGCACCCGCGTGCCCGGCGACGAGGGCGTCGGCCAGCAGCCGGTTCCCGGCATGCGTCGCCTCCTGGGCGGACAGGGGCATCGCCGCCGCGTCCCGGTAGATCGGATACAGGTCGTCGGCGTGGTCCCGGTACCAGCCGTAGAGCTCCCCGAATGCCCGTCGCGCCCGCTCGTCGAGGTCCGGGATCGCGGGCCAGGCCCCGGCGTCCGGCTGCGGGTTCCGCCCGGACCAGTGGGCCCGGCAGGCTTCGAACAGGGCGTCGAGGTCCGCGAAGTGGCGGTAGACGGTGAGGCGGGTAACGCCGGCCTCCTCGGCGACGGCCGCGATCGACGAATGGGCCGGCCCGACCGAGGTGTGCAGGCGGACCGCAGCCTCGGTGATGCGCTCGCGGGTCTGCTCGACCTGCTCGGCGCGTCGCCGCATGCGGTAGGGTCGTGATTTGGTAGAACGCATCTGCTCACTCGATATTGACACTCGCTCCACTGTCGTTCATTGTACACACCTGTTCACTCGATATGAGTAGGGGGTCTCCACGATGACGACACTTGGATCCGTGGCAGCAGCGGCGCAGCTGAAGGTCGTTCAGCCGGGTGAGGGTCGGGCCGGCGGGCTCGTGCCAGGCGTCGGCGTCGTCTTCAAGATCGACGGCGAGGACACCGGCGGCGCCCTGTCGATCGTCGAGCACCCGTTCGCAGTCGGTGCGCTCGTGCCTCCCCACATCCACACCCTCGAGGACGAGTACTCGATCGTTCTCGAGGGCGAGATCGGGTTCCGCTCGAACGATCGGGAGGTGGTACTCGGTCCCGGCGGGTACATCATCAAGCCGAGGGGCGAGGTCCACGCGATGTGGAATGCGGGCTCCACGCCCGCCCGGATGATCGAGGTCATCTCGCCGGCGGGGTTCGAGCGGTTCTTCCGGGAGCTCACCGACATGACGGCTGCGGGCGCTCCGGACCCCGCGGACATCGCACGACTCGGCCTGCGCTACCAGCTGCCGTTCGCGGAGCCCGACTGGCTGCCCGACGTGATCGCGCGCTACCACCTGACGCCTCCGCCACACTGACCGGGGCGGGCCTGGAACCGCGGTGCCATCCCGCGCGTCCTCGGGCCATGAAAGCGAAGCTTGCGACCCTGCTCTCGGTCGTCCTCGCGCTTGCCGCCTGCGCACCGGCGGCCTCTCCCGGTGGCGACGTCGGGCTGGCGCGCGCGAATGTCCCGCGGTCGTCCGCAAACCCGGGCGATGCGCTGGATGCAGGCGCGGCCCTCGACGCGTTCGGCCTCGACCTGTACCGGGTGGTCGCGGCGGGGCAGACGAACGTGGTCTTCTCGCCGGCGAGCATCACGCTTGCCCTCGCGATGGCGCGTGCCGGCGCGCGGGGTCAGACCGCCGCGGAGATGGACGCGGTCACGCACGCGGTCGCCTCGGACGACCATGCCGGCTGGCTGAACGCGCTCGACCAGGCGCTCTCCGCGCGGAGCGGCACGTTCAAGGACGAGAGCGGGAACGAACTCCCGGTCACGCTGCGGATCGCCAACGCCCCGTTCGCCCAGCAGGGAATGCCCCTGGAGAAGGCGTACCTGGAAGCGCTCGCCGGGCGCTACGGCGCCGGGCTCCGCCTCGTTGACTACGCGACGCAGACCGAGAAGGCCCGCACGCTGATCAATGGCTGGGTGGACGCCGAGACGGAGCACCGCATCCCGGAGCTGCTCGTCCCTGGCGTGCTCACGCCGAGGACCCGCCTTACCCTCGCCAACGCCATCTACCTCAACGCCCCCTGGCAGACGCCGTTCTCCGCTGACGCGACGAAGGCCGGCACGTTCACGCGCGCCGACGGCTCCACGGTGCCGGTGCCGTTCATGGCCACGACGGCGTCGCTCCGCTTCGCGTCCGGGGACGGCTGGCGTGCGGTGGAGATCCCGTACATCGGCGGCTCGCTCGCGATGACGGTCATCCTCCCCGACAACCTGGCCACCTTCGAGCGGACGCTCTCGGCGGACGCCTTCGCCGCGATCACCGGCGCGCTGACCGAGACACAGGTCGCGCTGGCGTTCCCGAAGTTCGGAATCGAGACGAAGGCGGAGCTGGCGCCGATCCTCTCGGCGCTCGGGATGCCCTCGGCGTTCGACGATCGGGCGGACTTCAGCGGGATCACGACGGCCGAACAGCTGTTGATCTCGAACGTGATCCACCAGGCGAACATCGACGTCGACGAGAAGGGCACCGAGGCTGCGGCCGCGACTGCAGTCGTGATGCGGCAGACCGCCATGCCCGCTGAGCCGGTGGCCTTCCGGGCGGACCGGCCGTTCCTCTTCGCGCTCCGCGACGTCCCGACGGGCGCCGTCCTCTTCCTCGGCCGCGTCGGCGACCCGTCGATCGCCCGGTAGGAGGGCGCCGCGGGCGGGAGGCTACGCCCGGCCGATCGCCACGAGCTGGGTCGCGCCGCGGACGCCGACCTGCCGGAGCCGCGTCCGCAGGGCCTCGCCGCGCGCCTGGAGCTCCGGCTGCCCGTCGGCGAGCGCAACGTACCGGTCGATCGCCGCCTCCAGCTCGGCCGCGGCCTCCGGATCGTGGGGGTCTTCGTCCGGGTCGGCCAGGTCGACGATCCGCAGGTCGGCGAGCCCAAGGCCCTCGACGATCTCGACGATCCGCCCCCGTTCGTAGGTCTCCCGGTGCACCTCGCCGTGGAGCCGGTTGACGGCCGCCCACCAGTGGTGCAGGAGGACGTGCGTGGCCTGGGTCTCGGACTGGCCGTCGCAGTACATCTCGTTGACGACGAGATGGCCGCCGGGGCGGCGGACGCGCAGCATCTCGGCCAGGACGGGGGCAGGGTCCGTGAAGTGGTGAAGGGAGTTCGAGACGCAGACCGTGTCGAACGAGCCATCCGGGAAGGCGAGGCGGTGGGCGTCCATCTCCACGAACCGCACGTCAGGGCGGTCCGCGAATGCCACCGAGAAGGCCGCGGCACGCTCGGCGTTCGCGTCGATGCCGACGATCTCCGCGTGATCCCGGAGGCCGTCGAGAAGGAAGCGGACGAAGCTGCCCGTCCCGGTGGCGACGTCGAGCACGCGCCCGCCGGACACGTCGCCCAGGATGGCCTTCGGGTCGATCGCCGTCATCGTCGCTCGGCCGCCGAACGCCCGACCGGCCCGGGCGCCAGGTCGGACGCCCGGTCGGGAGCCCGACCCCCTACCACCGCTGGTGGACGAGCGGCTTCGCGCGCTTCTCGTAGAGCTCGCGGATCCGGTCCATGGTCGACGGCGGGAGTGGCGCCAGGTCCGCCGCGGCCGCGTTCGCCCGGGCCTGGTCGGGCGTCTTCGCGCCGGGGATGGCGGCCGTCACTTCGTCGGCCATGAGGATCCACCGCAGCGCCAGCTGGGCGAGCGTGGCGCCGTTCGGCACGAGCGCTCGCAGTTCCTCCACGAGCTCTAGCCCTGTCTCGTAGTCGAGGCCGGCGAACGTCTCCCCGACGTCGAAGGATTCGCCGTGGCGGTTGAACGCGCGGTGGTCGCCGGGATCGAACGAAGTCTGGCGGGTGAGCGTGCCGGTCAGGAGGCCCGACGCGAGGGGTACCCGGGCAAGGACGCCGACGTCGCGGCGGGCGGCCTCGGCCAGGAAGCGGTCAGCCGGACGCTGGCGGACCAGGTTGTAGATGATCTGGACGCTCGCGACGCCCGGGTACTCGATTGCCTTGAGCGCCTCCTCGACGCGCTCAACGCTGACACCGTAGGCGGCCATGGACCCGTCGGCCACGAGCTCGTCGAGCGCGTCGAACAGATCCGGGCGGTAGTAGACCTCGATCGGCGGGCAGTGGAGCTGGACCAGGTCGAGGCGGTCGACGCCGAGCCGCTCGCGGCTGCCGTCCACCCAGCGCCGGAACGCCTCCGGGGTGTAGTTCGCGGCCACCTGGGGCACGCTCCGGCCCATCTTCGTGGCGACGACGAAGCGCTCGCCGGCGCGCTCGCGGAGGAACCGGCCGATGAGGCGCTCGCTCCGGCCGTCGCCGTAGACGTCGGCCGTGTCGATGAGGGTGACGCCGGCGTCGGCCGCAGCGTGGAGCGCCCGGAGGCTGACCTCGTCGTCCACCTCGCCCCACGAGCCGCCGATCGCCCAGGAACCGAAACCGATCGCGCTCACCCGGTGGCCGGTCTTCCCGAACCTGCGGTATTCCATCGCCTGCCTCCGTGTGCCGGGGCGACCAAGTGCCGAGGCCACCATGTGCCGGGGCGACGCACGGGCTCCGGACGTGATCGGATTCTAGGGGCCTCGAGACCTGCCGGCTTGGAGGGAGCGTGGAGCCCGCCACGAAGCACTCGCGAGGAGGCGGTCCGCGTGCGTGATGGCCCACGAGCTCACGGCAGGAACTCGTCCAGGGGCGTCGCGCCGCACGAGGCCTTCAGGCACGGAAGTCCGAAGATGTCCTGGATGGTTCGCAGCAATCCGTAGTGGTCGTGCGGGGTCGATGAGGTGACGCCGGCGAGCCCCTGGCGGGCGACCATCGTGAAGACCCTGCCCCCGCCATTCGCGTCTGAGGTGCCCTCGTCGAACGACACGACGAGAAGCGTGTTCGCCCACTCCGGCGCCGCGAACACTCTGGGCAGGAACTCCTGGAGGAAGGCGTCACCCTGCGCCGGAGAGCAATCGTGCATGTCATTGCACAGGTTCGGCGCCACGAAGGCGAAGTTCACGCCTGGATCGAACTCCGCGAGCGGCTGGACGTTGGCGCACTGACTGCCGCCCGAGACGAAGGTGAAGCTCATCGCGGGGTTGTGCCTGCGGGCGTAGGTCCCCGCGACGCCGGGGCCGTCCACGCCACCCGAGTACGCGCTTCCGGTGTTGCAACCCCCCGCCGGGTAGTCCTGGGCGTACGTCCGCCAGGACTTGCCCGCGGCGGCCATCTGGCTGGACAGGCTCGCGGCCGCCAGGTTGTGATCGGCATCGTCCGTCACCCCCTGCGTCGAGCCCGACCAGAACGCGAGGTAGTTCGGCAGCGACGGATGGGTGACCGCATAGAACTGGTCGGCCCGCCCGTAGGTCTGCGAGAGGCCGTAGAGGTACGGCATCGTGGACGCGGTGACCGCCGACGCTTCCCGGTTCTCCATCCAGACGACCACCACGTGGGAGATCCCTGCCGACGGCGTGAACGACAGCCTGGGCCCGGGGGTGAACGTGGGCGACCGCACCGCGTCGGAGCCGGCAGTGGGCCTTGACGATGGCCCGGCAGTCGGGCTGGCATTGACCGCGACGGCCGAGAAGGTCGGGCTGCCTGGCGGTGGCGTCGCCTGACAGGCTGCCAGCAGGAGGGCCAGCCCGAGGGCCAGCCCGCCGATCGCGGTTGTTCGCCCGAACCCCATCCCGGTGCCTCGCCTCCCGTCGTGTCGCCGCCAGGCGACGTCAAGCATGATGCCTCACGCCGTCGCCTCACGCCGTCGCCACCCACAGCCGGCCCGCCCGCGGTCGCGCTCGCGCCAGCGGCGGCGTTCCCCGGTCATGCTATCCCGGGCTTGAACGTTTCGCCGGCGCCGGTCGTCTGGTGAACGTGACCGGATTGGAGCGACTCGCGGTGGTGAAGGCGCAGGACCCCGACGTCGGGCGCACGGACGACCCGCGAGCGCAGACGTTCGCCGAGCTGATGGATCGGCGCGTGCTCGACAGCGCCTATCGCTACGCGACGCTCATCCTCGGCGACCGCGCGGACGCGGAGGACGCCACGCACGACGCGGCGCTGACCGCGTGGCGCCACCTCGGGGAGCTGCGCGATCCCGCGAAGTTCCAGGCGTGGTTCGGGCGAATCGTGGTCAACTCCTGTCGTGACCGCCTCCGCGCCCGGGGTCGTCGGCCGGTCCACGTCGAGCTGGATCCCGAGCTGTCCAGTCCCGATGCGAACGACGGGCTTGCCCGTCGCGACGCTCTCGCAGTCGCCATCCGGTCGCTCAGCGCCGACCACCGCGAGGTCGTCGTGCTGCGGTTCTATGCCGACCTGACCGTCGACCAGGTCGCGGCCCGAACCGGGGTTGGCGTCGGCACCGTCAAGTCCCGCCTCCACTACGCGCTGCGCAGCCTTCGCGCGGCCGTCGACGCCGAAGACGAGGGGAGATCCAGGCCATGAAGAGCGACGAGTCCTTCGAGCGAGAGGTGCGCGCGTCGCTCCGCGCTTCCGCGGCGGGGCCGGCGCCGGACGAGCTGGTGGCGCGGATCGGCGAGATCCCGTCCCGGGAGCCATCGCCACGGGCCCGTGGCCGGGGGCTGCGCAGCGTCGCCCGGCTCGCCGTGAACCTGGCGGCAGCCGCGGTTGTCGTCATCGCTGTCGCGGCGTTGATCGTGAGCCGGAACGGCGGGAACCTCCCGGCCGGCGGGCAGCCGGCCGGATCGGGGAGCGTGGCGACGCCGGGCGCCTCCGCGGCGCCGTCGGCCAGGTCGACGACACCCGCGCCGTCGGCCACCTCGCCCGCCGCCTCGACATCACCCGTGCCGCCCGCGACGCCGAGCGCGTCGACGTCGCTTCTCGGGCTCAGCCCCGTGTCGGTGACGTTCGTGTCGGCCGATGACGGCTGGGTCCTGGGGACTGGCACATGCTCGAGCGCCCCGTGCGCGGCGATCGCACGGACCGCCGACGGCGGGCGCACGTGGGCGCCGGTCTCGGCACCCCACGTTTCGATCGTCCCCGGCGGCGACCAGGGGGCGCCGGGAATCAGCGGGCTCCGCTTCGCAGACGCGCGCAACGGGTGGGCCTTCGGGCCCGACCTCTGGGCCACCCACGACGGCGGGGCCACCTGGGCCCGGCTGACGATCCCGGGCCTCCCCGCGGATGCCGCGATCGTGGCTCTCGCATCCGCCCACGGGACGGTCCACGCGGCCGTGCTCGATGGCCAGGGTTACCGTGTCGCGTCGAGCCCCGTCGGTGCGGACGACTTCCGCCTCTCCGCGGTCCGCGTGCCGGTGGGGGCCGGGCCGGTTCCGTCGGTGCAGTTGGTCCTGTCCGGCGCGGCCGGCTGGCTGATCGAGAACGACCGGACGGTCGTCGGCGGCGCGCGCCTCGTCAACGGTGCCTGGGTGACCTGGCAGCCGCCCTGCGCCGAAGTCGTCGGCCCGGCCTCCCTCGCGGCGTCGGGCCCGACCGAGCTCGCGGCTGCCTGCGACGTGGGGCTCTGGGGCACCCCGACGGGCGACCACCTGTACCTGTCGCACGATGGCGGGTCCACGTTCGTGGAGTCGGGGACCACGGTGCCGTTGCAGATGGCCGGGCAGGTCGCCGCAGCGTCGCCGTCCGTGATCGTGGTCGGCGGCAGCGACGCGACGGGTGCGGTGCTCGTCGCGACGTTCGACGGCGGACGGACGTGGACCATCGTGGCGCGGCTGGGTGCCGTCACGATCGCGGACCTGGGGTTCACCACGGCGACGCAGGGCGTTGTGATCAGCGCGCCTTCGGGCGGGCCCGCGCGCCTGCTGATGACCCGCGACGGGGGCCGCACGTGGCGTGCGGTCGGGTCGACCGGCGGCTGAGCGAAGCTGCGGGGACGAAGCTCGGGGCGGGATCCGGAGGGTCGGCCGCGTCGCGCCGTCAGCCCACCATGACGAGAATCCGGTGGTGTCCGCGGGCGCCGTCCGGCGCGGGATCGGAGCCCCGGTCCGTCTGGATGTCGCCCGTGCCGTCTGTCGCGCGGACCTCCAGGTTGTGCGCGCCTGGCGTCGCGGCCCATGGCAGCGTCCACTGGACCCAGGTGGCCTTCGAGATCGGGCGGCTGATCCGGGCGGCCTGCCACGCGCCGTCGTCGACACGGACCTCGACCGTGCTGATCCCGCGGTCCGGCGCCCATGCCACGCCTGCGATGTCGACGGCGCCCGGCTTCACGGTGGCGCCGCTCTTCGGCACGTCGATCCGCGATTGCGTGAGGATCGGCGCGTCCTTGGCCCAGCCCAGGGGCACCCAGTAGCCGTCCACCGCCTCGCGGGTCGTCAGCTCGATCGAGGCGAGCCATTTCGTCGCCGACACGTAGCCGTAGAGGCCGGGCACGATGAGACGGGCCGGGAAGCCGTGATCGGCCGGCAGCGGCTCGCGATTCATGCCGACCGCGATCATCGGCTCGCGCTCGGGCGCCATCGCCCAGGCGGTCGGGAACCCGACCGTGAAGCCGTCGACCGAGCGCCCCACGATCTGCGTCGCTCCCGGCTGGACGCCGGCCGCCTCCAGCACGTCCTTGAGGCGCACGCCGGTCCAGAGCGCGTTCCCGACGAGGTGCTCGCCGACCCGGTTGCTGACGCAGGCGATCGTCACGAATTGTTCGTAGAGCGGCATCGCGAGGAGCTCGTCGTAGGTGAACGTGAGCGGGTGCGCGACCATGCCCTTGACGTCCAGCTTCCACGTGGCGGGGTCCACCCGCGGGACCCGGAGCGCAGTGTCGATCCGGTAAAAGTCGGCGTTCGGCATGACGAGGGGCGTGAGACCCGGGGTCGCGAGCGCCTGGTCGGCGGCGAGCGGTGGCACCGCGAGGAGGGGCGCGGGGACCTTCGACGAGCTCACGATTGCGTCCGCGTGCTGCTCGTCGAGGAGGGAATGGCCGACACCACCTGCGACGATCACGCCGCCGAGCGTCCCCGCGCTCGCGATGAGGAACCGGCGGCGGGTCCACTCGGGGGTGCGCAGGTCCGCGACCGAGTCGCCCTCCGCGACCGAGTCGCCCGGGTCGCCGTCGGCGGCTGATTCGCCCTCGGCGCCTGATTCGCCCGGGTCGCCCTGGAAGGCCAATCCATCCGCGAGCGCGAGGAGGCCCAGCAGGGCGACGAGGCCCGCCGCGACGGCAACGCCGGCGTTGCCCACGGCGAGCGCCTGCGACGCGAGCGGATCACGCAGCGCGGCCGTGCCGGCCAGGAGCCCGAACGCGACGAACATGGCCACCCCGAGCCAGCGGTGTCGCGCGGCCAGGACACCAGCGGCCGCCGCGACGACTGGCGCGATGACGACCACGCCGACGTTCAGGGCAACCTTGTCGTTCGTGCCGAACAGGTTGACCATCAGGTCCTTCGCGCCCGGCGGCTGCAGGCTGATCACCAGTGATCCGATCGATGTGATCAGCGATGGCGTGCCCCGGACCAGGCCCGCGACGAGCTCGGATGCCGCGATCGCGACGCCCGCGGCGAGCGCGCCGGCGACGGCCGGGCGCCATGATCCGCCCAGCGCTCGGCGCAGCGGAATCCGCCCGCGAACGGGCGCCGGACCGGTGTCGCGCGTGTCGCTCACTGCGGTCAGGCGCGCTCAACCCACTTTGCCCGCCACTCGGGGGCCGGGAACGGCTTCGCCCAGTAGGCCGTCTCGCGGACGATCTTGCCGTCGCGGCACTCGAAGATGAAGACCACCTGGTACGTCTCGGTGCCGTAGTCGAGCTCGGCCTCGGAGATCACGAGGTCGCCCGACGAGACGGTGCGATACGGCGTGATCGTGGGGAGCGAGGGGAATGCCCGGTAGACGCCCTGGCGGTTCTCGCTGCCCCGGATGATCTCGCCGGACTGGGGCCACGAGAGGATCGAGTCGTCGATGAACACCTCGTTCATGACCTCGACGTCCTTGGCGTTGAGGCCCGTCACCAGGCGCTCCACGGCGCGCACGTTGTCGGCTTCGCCCATCACAACCCCCCTTGCCGCCGGGCGCCGGTCATGGCCGGGTCCGGTCGCGGTCGCGTTCCCGGCCGAGTTCCCGGCCGGCAAGCGCCGTTCCCGAGATCCTACGACGGGGCCGCTCGGACGTCGATTCCCGGCGTGGCGATCCCGGGCCGACCGGCCCGGCCGACCG
>JANXWH010000095.1 GCA_025351245.1 Chloroflexota bacterium
CGCATGGCCCAAACGGCCAAGTAGAAACCGCGGCCCACCCCCTGCACGCTTGGGGGCATGACGGCGCGCCGGTCTGATCCACACCGACTCCCGGGCTCCCCTACCTGTCGCGACCTCGGGTACGTCCGCGCCGTCAACCCCGCGAGGGCTCGATGAGCGAGGTCGAGCTCGCCCTCGCCTTCCTCTCGGGCGTCGTCACGGGCATCCTCCTCGACCGCTGGCTGCTCCCGCCGCTCGTCGATGCGTGGATCGACCGGATGCGTCGGCATGGGCAATGAACGTGGCGACGATGACGCGGAGCGCCGCACCCGGGCCGACGTCTACTCCTCGGCCCGGATCGGAGCCGCTGCTGCTCTCACGATCGTCCTGGTCGTCCTCCTCGTCCTCGACGTCGCCGTCCCTGACTGCCACGTCTCCCCGGCGATCCTCCTGCCCCTCCTTGGTCGCAAGTCGGCGCCGGAGGTGCCGAACGAGCACCGCGTCTTGCTGGCATGACGGTAGAACGCTATGCTGACCCCATGGCTGGCACCAAGCGGAAGGTCACGCTCTACGTGGACGAGGACGTCCTGCGCGCCGCCCGCGTGCGCGCGGCCCGGACAGACAAGCGCGACTCGGAGGTCGTAGAGGCGGCCCTGCGCGCCTACCTCGGCTTCGAGGTTGTGACGAGCGTCTGGGCTCGCAGCAACCTGAGCGAGGACGAGGCGATGCGGCTCGCGGTGGAGGAGACGCACGCGGTGCGTGCGAAGCAGCGTGCCGCGCGCGGTTCTTGACACCAATGTCCTCGTCTCGGCGCTGATCAGCCCGGGCGGCGGCAGTGCCCGGCTCCTGCTCGCGCTCCGTTCGGGTGCCTTCGAACTCCTCGTCTCGCCGCTCCTGCTGGCCGAGTTGCGCGAGGTCCTGCAGCGCGACAAGTTCCGCCAGTACGTCTCGGAAGCCGAAGCCGACGCCTACGTCGAGCTCATACGGAGCGAGGGCATCGTCCGCGCTGATCCCAGGCCGTCACCGGAGCCGCTCAGCGCCGATCCCGACGACGAGTACCTCATCGACCTCGCGCGTGACGCCCGGGCCGACGCGCTCGTGACCGGCGACGCCCACCTGCTCGAACTGCGGGCGATCATTCCCGCCATGACACCCGCCGAGTTCCTCGAGACGCTGCCCGATCGCTGACCGCGGCGGCCTACGCGCACGGGTTGGCGCTGTCCGAGAAGGTTGCAATGGCGCGCCCGACAGGTGTCGGGTCCGCGCTAACAGCCTATCGAATGCCCATCGAGGGCCGCGACGAGTGGGTCGCCGCGGCGAGGCGGCTGGCGTGAGGGACCGCACCGCCGAACGCGCCACCGACCGTGAGGTGGGCGTGGTCGCCGCGGTCCTCGTCGCCGGCTCCGAGAAGGCGGCCGCCCACAGCCTCGGCCTGTCGCACTCGACCGTGAAGCACCACCTGGCGAATGCGCGGACCAAGGTGGGGGCGGCGACGACGGCGCAGCTGGTGTGGATCCTCGGCCCGCGGCTGCCCGAGCCCGACGGCGCAGAGCCCCCAGAAGGACCAGGATAGGCCGATGCGGCGCATGTACCCGTGCGCCGCGGAAGGCTCGCGCCGCACGCCCAACGGTGGCGAGGTCCGTCGCGTACCCGCGCTCGCGGCCCTCGCGGGCGAGCCACGTGCCGAGGCCGCCGCTGCCCCGCGGCCTCGAGCACCGCGTCCACCGCATCGGCCGCGAGGCGCCCAGCCCGGACCTCGCCCCGGAGCTGGTCCGCAGCCGCCTTGTCGGTCAGGGCCTCGCGGTACGGTCGTGCCTCGCACATGGCCGCGAAGGCATCCGCGGCGGCGAGGATGCGGCCGGTGGCTGGGATCGCCGGGCCGGCGAGCCCGCGGTGGTACCCGGAGCCGTCGAGGCGTTCGTTCGCGAGCGCGGCGATCGCGCCGATCCGCCCGAGGGCGAGCGGGCGAGAGAGCATCCGCTGCTTGTAGTAGGCGTGCATCCGCATCCTCTCCGCCTCGCTCTTGGTCAGCGGGCCGGGCTTCTCGAGGATCGTGGCAGGCAGGCCGTTCATCCCCAGGTCGTGAACCAGGCCGGCCCGGCGGAGCGTTGCGGCGTGAGTGGGCGGCAGACCCGAGAGTTCGGCCGCCAAGGCCGCCAGCGCCGCCACCCTGCGCGAGTGCCCGCCGCGCGAAGACGACCGGAGGTCGGTGAAGTCCGCCAGGGCCTCCAGGGCCGAGTCGATCTCCGCTTCCGGCAGGCGACGCTGCAGGCCGGCCTGGTGCGCGATCGAGTCGTTCCAGTCGCCCACCTGGTCGAGGCCCGCGAGGACAGCCTCGGCGTCGGCGACGAAGGCGTCCACCACGTCGGGGGCGAACTGCGTTCCCCGCCACTCTCTGGCCAGCTTGACCGCGCCGGGGAGGCCGTGGGTGCGGTGCAGAACCTCGACGCTGTCGGCGACGTGGAAGAGACGCACGGTGGGGGCGATCTGCTCCCCGCCGATCCCCTCAGGCACCCCCTTTCCGTCCCACCGCGTGAACACCTGCTGGAGCTGGTGCGCGACGCTAGCGCCCAACCCGAGGCGCTCGGCCATCCGGGCGGTGGAGATGCAGTGCGACATGAAGCCGCGGGCGAGCGCGGCCCCACCGGTGGACACGAGCGCGACGCCCAGCCTGAGCCGGTGGACGAGGGGCGCGCCGGCTCCCACCTTGCGCAGCGAGTAGGCCATCATCGGCAGGCCGGCCCGATCCACGCCGAAGCTGTCGCGCCGATAGGCGATGTCGTCGCCGAACCAGTGCGCCACCTCGGGCGTGTCCGCGACGCAGCCCACCCAGGCAAGCGTCACGACGTAGTAGAGGTCCTGGCGGTCGGCCGCTCCGAGGCCCATCCGCGCGGCGAGGCGGTCGGCGATCAGCCACGAGCGGAGGGCGTGCTCCATGGGCAGGCCGAGGCCAAGATCGGTGGCCAGCGAGAAGGCGGCCACGAGGTCGGCCGAGCGGATCCCCGAATCGAGCTCGAAGTCGGGCGAAGGGGGCGCATCGGGTCGCACGGCGCCAGTATCCACCACCCACGGGCGCCGGGCCGACACGCGTCGGCCGGGCCCTGTTCACCAGCGGGCCAGCCGGCCGGCGCCAGATCGACACACAGGGCGAGCGGGTGCATGTGCCAGGTCCTGCGGTCAGCCGGCGCCGGTCCAGGACGCGCGCCAGCAGGCCCCGGCCGGGGAGCTCGGTCGGCGGCGGCCTCGGCGGTAATCGACGAGGACATCCACGGGCGCCGGCGGCCTAGCCGACGCGCGTCAGCGTCGCGTAGACGAACCGCTGCTCAGTGCCGCCAGGCGTCGTGTGGGTGTGCCGCTCGCTGGCGTCCAAGCGGAACATCGGTCCCAAGGCGTCGGCGAGCCGGCCGCCGTCATACCGGCAGACCGGCAGCCCGCTGCACCGCTCGGGCCCGTCCGGGGCGAAGGTGGCGATGACCAGAGTTCCCCCGGGTGCGAGCGTCCTCTCCGCGAGCCGGACGTAGGCCGCCCGGTCCGACGGTGCGACCAGGAAGTGGAAGACGGCACGGTCGTGCCAGACGTCGAAGCGCCCGACGTCGTCGACGCTCGTCACGTCGCCGACGACCCACTCCACTCGACCCGCCCGGTCGCCGAGCCGCCGCCTCGCCACCCCCAGACCGGCCTCGGAGACGTCGAGCACGGCGACGCGCTCGAGGTCGAGGTCGACCAGGTGGTCCACCAGTGACGAGGCCCCGCCGCCAACGTCGATGACGCTGCGAGCGCCAGCGCGGACCGCCGCCGCGACCAGGCGCCGGGACACAAGAGGGTCCGGCTCGTACCAGCCGACCTCGTCGGCCTGCCGCGTCAGGTAGACGCTCTGCCAATGGTCTCCGCTCTCCACGGTCCCAGCATATTCGCGCACGAGGCGGTCCGCCGACGGGGGAGGCTGAGGGCATGGCCCAAACGGCCAAGTAGTCATCCGCCCGCCGGTGCCCGACGCTACGGGGCATGACGGCGCGCTGGTCCGATCCACACCGAATCCCGGGCTCCCCTGCCTGTCGCGACCTCGGGTACGTCCGCGCCGTCTCCACGCCCGAGTCGGGCGCGGGACGCCACGGCCGGCGGTGAAGTGGCCGGCCCTGCGCCGACGCCGTTCGACGGCGCCCTCACGGTCGGCCAGAGGATCGGCCATGTCGAGACGGCCGTGGTCGGCCTGTCCAACCGGGTCGACCTGCTCGAGGCTGGCGCGACGAGCTCCGCGGCGCGCTGGCGCTGCTCAAGTTCACGCTCGGGACGTCGCTCGTCTCCGGCCTGCTCGCGATCGTGACCCTGATCGTCCTGCTCGTGAACGGCGGCGGGAGGCCCACCTGATGCTCAACGGTCTCGACCTGTCGAACTGGCAGCGCAGCACCCCCTCGCTCACAGGGATGAGCTTCCTGTCGGGCAAGGCGACGCGCTCAACTGGACTCGCCGGGCGGCCAGAGTGGAGGCGAACGTAGGTCGGGAAGGAGCGTAAGACTGGTCGGGGCGAGAGGGCTCGGGCCTCCGGTACCCGGCAGATCCGCGGGTGCGCGGTGTCGATGGGCAGCCGCCAAGGGCCGGTCGACCTCATCCTGACGGCCTGACCCTTTCGGTCAATGGGCGAGCGAAGCCGATGGGCCGTGAAGCACCAAGTGGCAAATGCGCGGTCCAAGGTCGGGGCCGAACGCTAGCCGCTCCGACGCCGCCATCTGAAAGGTGTGCCATCAGCCCCAATCCAGGCGACGACAGGTATCAGCATGAATGGATAGTCGTGGAACAGGAAGGGCCCGGCCATCTGGGCGTTTCGCGCCACGTCAAGGTAGTCGCGCCACATCGCCCAGAACGGAATCGACGCCAGCACGACGAGACCGGCCACAAGCCACCATCGCCGCCTCCAGACGCCAAGCAGCGCGAACGGAGCG
>JANXWH010000143.1 GCA_025351245.1 Chloroflexota bacterium
GGCGCCCTCGTCCGCGGCCGTGCCGGCGGCCGCGGACGCGAGGTCCCGGAGCCCTGTCGCGATCTCGGCGGCCGTCGGCCGTGCGTCGGGCCGGACGTCGAGGGCCCGCGCGACGAGCGACGCTAGGTCGGGCTCGACGCCGGGCAGGTGCTCGCCGAGGGGTGCCACCGGCCGCATGCGGGCCGTGACGAGCTCGGCCACGCTGCCCGCCGGATGGGGCAGGACGCCCGCCAGCGTGCGGTACGCAACCGCCCCCAGCCCATAGACATCGGAGGCCGTGGATGGCGGCTCGCCCTCGAGCAGCTCGGGTGCGAGGTAGGCGAGCGTCCCGACCGTCGTCCCCGCGCCCGTGAGCTCGGCCAACGGGGGCCGTCCGTCGGTGGCGCCCGCCCGTGCCAGGCCCAGGTCGCCGAGCTTTGCCCGCCCCCCGGACAGGAGCACGTTGCGCGGCGTCACGTCGCGGTGCAGGATGCCGCGAGCGTGAAGCGCCACGAGGCCCTCGGCGGCGTCGGCGAGCAACGGTAGCGCCCCGGCGACCGCGAGGGAGCCGGCCGCGTCGAGTCGATCGCCGAGGGACCCGTCCGGGCAGAGCTCCATCACGAGGAAGGGGTCGCCGCCGGCGCCCGTGACGACGTCGTGGATCGCGATGACGTGCGGGCTCGCCACGGCCGCGAGCGCACGGGCCTCCCGGTCGAAGCGCTCGGCCAGCACGGGGTCGCCGGCGACGCTCGGCATGAGGACCTTCACGGCGACGTCGCGGTCCAAACGCAGGTCGTGGGCGCGCCAGACGGATCCCATCCCACCCGCCCCCAGGCGGGCATCCACGCGATAGCGACCCGCGAGGAGATCACCGACGGCCAGCATGTTTCGAGAGTACCCCGCGCGTCGTCGCGTCGCGAGCGGCGTACGCGTCGCGGGCGGCGTACGATTCGAGCCGATGTTCGCGACCCTCGCCGGAAGCTACCCGCGGCTCGCCGCCCTGCGGCCCGCCGACGCGCTCCGGGCTGTCCTCGGCGCTCAGGTCGACGCCGGCCTGGGGCTCCTCTCGGACGGCCTGGTTCACGAATCCGACGACGCGTCCGTGCTCGTGGACGCCTGGGTCGCCGCCCGGGAGGCGGCCTCGGCCGAGGGGATCGAGCAGCCGATCAAGCTCGCCGTGCTCGGACCGTGGGCGCGCAGCTCGGGGACGGCCGGGATCGCGCGAGCCCCCGGGGCAGCGCCGGACACCGCGGCGGCGCGGTCGGCAGCAGCCCGACTGGCGGTGGCGCTGGCCGCGGCCCTCGTCGCGGGTTGCCCCGTCGTGGAGGTCCACGAGCCGGTCGCAACGCTGCCGGCCGGGCCGGGTGCCGGCGCTGCGTTCGCGTCCGCGCATCGCGTGCTCCTCGCCGGCCTGCCCGCGGAAGCCCACGCGACGCTCGCGATCACGGGCGGCGACGCGGAGGCGCTGGGGGCCGACGCGGTGTTCGCGGCGCCGTACCGGAGTCATCTCTTCGACCTGATCGCCGGCCCGGACGGCTGGCGAACCATCGCCAGGGCGCCGGGCGATCGCGGCATCATCGTGGGCGTGGTGGACGCAAGCGGCGGCCGGCGGCCGGGGTTGGAAGAGGTCGCGTGGGCCGCGGGCTACGCGGCGTCGCTTAGTGGCCGCGGGATGGCGCGGGTCGGGCTGGCGCCGTCGGGCGGCCTCGCCTCGCTGGATCCGGCGCGTGCCCGGTCGTTGATCGATCTGCTGGGCGAGGCGGCCGGGCTGCTGGTCGCGGATCCGGACCTGCTGCTCCGCCGGTTCGACCCGCGTGCCGTCGACTTGCGCAGCGCCGCTCTCGGGGAGTATCGGCCCGACCGTCGCCGCGGCGGCTGACGGCCGGGCGAGGACTCACGCGGCGCCGAGGCCCCCTCGCGCGGGAAGTGCGGGCCCGGGCCATTCGCAGTGACCCGGGCCCCGCTGGGTCGGGCGGTCAGTCGTCGCCGGTGTTGCCGGCTCCGGTGATCCGCATCACCACTCCGGTCGCGTTGGCCGGGTCGGTGATCCCGGTGTTGCCGGGCCGCGCGCCCGACTTGGCGAAGATGTTCAGCTCGCCACGGGCGTCCTGGTCGAGACCGAGAACGCTCATCCCGAGCGGCTTGCCCGTGTCAAGCTTCAGCTCCCTGACCGGGCTCGTGGCATCCAGACCCGGCGCGAGAACCACCAGGGCACGATCCACGACGGCGACCCATCACATCCGCGCCGATCCTGACTACCGCCGGGCGGCGGCCGAGGTCTACACCCGGCCGGCGATCGAGTCGGCGCGCTCGCTTCGGCCAGGGTCACGGGACGGATCGCCCGCCGGCGTGCCAGGGCTGCCCGCCATTGCTACTCTCAACGCGTGAAGCTCGTCTCGATTGTGCCGGGGGCGCCCCTGCCGGAGCCCCCGGCCTCGCTCGCCGGCGCGGTCCTCGCCCGCGACCTTCTCGTCGGCGGCACGCGCTGGTCGAAGGGGCGCCGGCTCGATGAGGCCGATCTCGCGGCGCTGATGGCCCGCGACGTCGCGCGGCCGGGGCCGGGGTCGGGGTCGGCGGAGGGACCGCCCGTAACCGTCACGCTCCTGGTTCCCGAGCGCAGCGACCTTCACGAGGACGACGCGGCGGTCCGCCTGGCGGTCGCCGTCGCGGGGCCGGGCCTCGAGGTTCGAGGACCCCGCGAGTCGCGGATCGACCTGCTCGCCGTCGGTCCGGGTGCCCTCCGCGTCCACGCGGTGCGCCTGGAACAGCTGAACGGGATCGACGGGCTCAGCGTCTTCACGCTGTTCGACGGGCAGCTCGTGGCCGCGGGAACGTTGGTGGCGAGCATCAAGACGGGCCCGCACCTGGTCCCCGCGGCGGATGTCACCAAGGCCGAGGCGGTCGCAGCCGCCGGCGGACCGGTCGTCGATGTCCGCCCGTACGCGGCGCGCCGGATCGCGGCGATCGTCAAGGAGTCCCTCGCGCCGGCCGGCCGGGCGCGCTTCGAGACTGCGCTCGCGGCACGGGTCGAAGGGCTTGGCTCGTCGCTGATCGCGCTTGCGTATGTCGCAGATGACCCTGCGGCCGCCGAGCGCGCGTTCCGCCGGTTCCTGGGCGGGGCGGACCGCGCGGACGTGATCCTCACCGCGGGCGCGGCGTCCACGGATCCCAGCGACGCGATCTTCGTCGCGTTCGCAGCGGTCGGCGGGAGGGTCGTCAGCCACGGCGTGCCGGCCCATCCGGGCTCGATGCTGTGGCTCGGTCGCGCCGGCCGGACGAGCGTCCTGGGCCTTCCCTCCTGCGGGGCGTACTCGACGGCGACCGCGGTCGACCTCATCCTTCCCTGGCTGCTGGCCGGCGAGCCGCCGAATCGGCGGACGGTCGCCCGGCTTGGACACGGCGGAATCCTCACGAGGGAGATGCGCTTCCGCTTCCCGCCGTACGCAAGGTCGCTCGACGCCCCGGAGGGGTAGGGGAGGCGCACCGGGACCGTGCGCGTCTGCGTCGTGGCCGCTCGCTCCGACGGCCCGCCGCGAAGCCCCGGTGTACGATCCCGCCCATCCCGACCCCGAGCGAGGAACGATGGACGAGCAGAGCGCGGCGCTTCCCGACGAGCTGGCCACGATCGAGGGCCTCCAGGCCGCGTTCCGCCGGCGCGACTACGTCGCGGACCGCTCACTGATGACGGCGGTCTTCCTGGCCCTGCGCCTCGGCCGGCCGCTGCTCCTCGAGGGCGAGGCCGGCGTCGGCAAGACGCAGCTCGCAAAGACGCTCGCGGACACGCTGGGCGCGCGGCTGATCCGGCTCCAGTGTTACGAAGGCCTGGACGTCACGACCGCGGTCTACGAATGGAACTACGCGCGCCAGATGCTCGAGATCCGCCTCCGGGAAGCGCGCGGGGAGATCGGGACCGCCACGGCGCACGACATCTTCGGCCCCGAATTCCTCCTCAAGCGTCCGCTCCTCCAGGCACTGGAGTCGCTCGACGGTGTTGCGCCGGTCCTGCTGATCGACGAGATCGACCGCGCCGACGAGGAGTTCGAGGCGTACCTGCTCGAGATCCTGTCGGATTTCCAGGTCACCATCCCGGAGATCGGGACGGTGACCGCGGAGCGGCCGCCCCGCGTGATCCTCACCTCGAACCGGACGCGCGAGGTCCACGACGCCCTGAAGCGCCGCTGCCTCTATCACTGGATCGACTACCCCAGCGCACACACGGAGATGGAGATCGTCCTCGCCCGCGTGCCCGCCACGCCGGATCGGCTGGCGCGCCAGGTCGTCGGCTTCGTCGGCCGGCTTCGGACGGCCGACCTCACGAAGGTTCCCGGCGTCGCCGAGACGCTCGACTGGGCGTCCGCGCTGCTCGCCCTCGGGGCGCGCGAGCTGGCGCCCGACGTCGTGGACGAGACGCTTGGAGTTCTGCTGAAGTACGAGGAGGACGTCCGGCGGGTGCGCGGCGCGGCGGCGGCCGGCTACCTCGACGAGCTCGTCGCGACGGGAACCTGAGGGACCCGCGGGCGTCCGCCATGACCGGCCTCCGTGCCCCTATCCCGGACCCGCTCGATGCGTTCGACGGCTCGACATTCCTGCGCAATGCGGTCCTCTTCACGCGGGCACTTCGCTCCGCGGGCGTCGTGACCGATCTCGGCGGGGCGCTTGATTTCGCCCGGGCGCTCACGCTCGTGGACCTCGGTGACCGGACGCAGGTGCACGCGGCCGGCTCGGCGATCTTCTGCCGGCGACGCCTCGACCTCGAGATCTACGACGCGGTCTTCGACCAGTTCTGGCGTCGCCACACGGCACGGATTGCCCCGACGGGCCTCGAGGTCGGCGCCCCGCGGCCGCCCCGGCCGCCGAAGGATCGCGAGGCCGCCCTCGACACGGAGCGCGGGCGGGAACGACCCGGCCCACCGCGCGGACGACCCGAGCAGGCCGAGCCGCGCGCCGGCGACGAGGAGCAGGAAGCCGACGCTGGCTGGGTCGTCTCGCCGCGCGCCTTCAGTCCCGGCGAAGCATTCCGTCACCGCGACTTCGACCGGATGACGAACGCTGAGCTCCGCGACGCCGAGCGGCTGGTCGACCTGCTCCGCCCCCGTCTCGAGCCCCGGCTTACCCGGCGCTACGAGCTGCACCCGCACGGCCGGCGGCTCGCGCCCCGGGCCATGTTTCGGCGCAACCTCGGCGCCGGCGGCGACCTCGTCGAGTGGGTCTGGCGGCGTCGCGTCCGGCGCCCGCGCTCGATCGTCATCCTGTGCGACGTCTCGGGATCCATGGAGCGCCACGCCCGGATCCTGCTCCGCTTCGCCCAGGCCCTCACCCGCACATCGGGCGTGCGGACGGAGTCGTTCGTCTTCGGGACCCGTCTCACCCGGATCACGCACGAGTTGCGGGGACGGGACCCGGACCTGGCGATCCAGCGCGTCAGCGAGACGGTCCTCGACTGGTCGGGCGGGACGCGCCTCGGAGATTCGTTCCGCACGTTCAACCTCCGCTGGGCGCGGCGGGTCCTCCGCACGTCGGGCGTGGTGATCGTCGTGTCGGACGGATGGGACCGCGGCGACCCGGAGCTGGTGCGCGCCGAGACCGCCCGGCTCCAGCGCAACTGCCACCGGCTGATCTGGCTCAACCCGCTCGCCGGCGCCGACGGCTACCAGCCGATCGCGGCCGGCATGGCGGCGGCCTACCCGTCGATCGACGACTTCCTGCCGATCCAGTCGGTCGCCTCGCTCGAGCGGCTCGGGGCGGTCCTCGGCGGGATGGGGCTGGGCAGCGCCGGGCGGCCGCCGCGAACGGGGACGCCGCGCGTGCACCGCGTGGAGATGGCGGACCGGGTCCGGCAGGGACCCGCGCGCTCGGTCCTGCCGCGGGTCGGGGTCCTGCCGGAGGCGGCCGGCGTGACGCTGGCAGACCCGGGGTCGGCGCGGCCGCTGGCGCACTTGACGACCAGGGGGTGAACTGATGCGGGAGCTGCTGGAGACGGTCCGGGCGTGGCAGGCGGAGGGCGCGACGCTCGCCCGGGCAGTCGTCGTTCGGACGTTCGGTTCGGCGCCCCGAGCGGAGGGCGCAACCCTCGCCGTCACGGCGGACGGGCGGCTGGCCGGGAGCGTCTCGGGCGGCTGCGTGGAAGGCGCCGCATACGAGGAGGTCCTGGCCGCTCGTGCGGCCGGCGTCAGCCGCGTCATCCGCTACGGGATCAGTGACGAGCAGGCTTGGGACGTGGGTCTTGCCTGCGGCGGCACGATCGACGTCCTCGTGGAGCCGTACCTCCGGCCGGAGGTCGTGGAGGCCGCGGGTGGGAGCACCGGCTCCGTCGTCGTGATCCCGTTGCCGGCCGACGCGCCGGCAGCGGCGTTCGGGCCGCATCCGCCCGGGGCCGGTGAACCGCCCGCGCCCGCGTTCACGGTCGCCGACGACGGGAGCCTCGGCGGGTCGACCGGGCTGCCGGAGGCGGACGAGGCGATCTCCCGGGCAGCCCGTGAGTTGCTCGCGCGCGGGGGATCGATGACGATCACGGCCGCCGGGCGGCAGTTCTTCCTGGAGGGCTACCCGGCCGCGCCGCGGCTCGTGGTCGTTGGGGCCGTCCAGGTGGCGATGCCGCTCGTTCGGATCGCGCGCGAGCTCGGGTACGTGACGGTGGTCGTCGACGGGCGGGCGGCCTTCGCAACGCGGGAGCGCTTTCCGGACGTCGACCGCCTGGTGGTGGGGTGGCCCGACGAGGTGGCCGACGAGATCGGCCTCGGCCCGGCCGACGCGCTCGCGGTGCTCACTCACGATGTCAAGTTCGACGAGCCGGCCATCATCGAGGGGCTCCGGCGCGGCTGCCGCTACGTCGGCGCGGTCGGTTCGAGGAAGACCCAGGCGGACCGGCGTACACGACTCCGGTCGGCGGGGGTGGCCGATGCCGAGCTGGCCCGACTGCGCGGACCGATCGGGCTTGACCTTGGCGGACGCGCGCCTGCCGAGACGGCGCTCGCGATCATGGCGGAGGTCGTCGCGGAGCGCTACGGCGGATCGGGCGCCCCGATGCACGTCCTGGCGCCGGCGAGCGCGCCGGCGTGATCAGCGTCCGCGACGCTGCGGCCGTCATCCTCGCCGCCGGCGCCGGCTCGCGCTTCGGCGGCGGGAAGGTCCGGGCGGCGCTGGATGGACGACCGCTCCTCGCCCATGTTTTGGCGGCCGTTCGCGAGGCTGGCATCGGGCGCGTGGTCGTCGTGCTCGGGCGCGATGCCGGTGCCGTCCTGGACGCGGTCCGGGACGACGACCCGGCCGCGCTCGAGCAGGTCCTGGTCGCCGTCAACCCGACGCCGGAGCGCGGGCTGGCCACGTCGCTCCGGCTCGGATTCGGCGCCGTGACGGCGGTGGCGCCGGCGGTGGCGCCGGCGGTGACGCCGCCAACCGGCGTGCTCGTGCTCCTCGGCGATCAGCCGCGCGTTCGCGCGGATGTGCTGCGCGACCTGTGCGGCGCGGCGGCGTCGGCCCACGCCATCGCGGTCGTGCCCCGCTATGCGGGAGACGCGACGCCCAATCCCGTCCTGCTCCTGCCGGCAGGCTGGCCGCTCGTCGCAGGCCTCACCGGCGACCGGGGCCTCGGCCCGCTGCTTGCCGCCGATCCGGCGCGGGTGGTCCGGGTGGCGGTTCCCGGTGCGAACCCCGACGTCGACACGCCGGCCGACCTGGCCGTCCTGGCCGCGGTGGCCAACCCCGCCGCCCCACCCGGCCCCGGCACGGTCCATTCCGCCAATCCGACACGCGTCGGCCAGCCCGCGTGGGAGGGGATCATCCTCGTCGACCCGGTCTGCGGGATGAGCGTGGAGCCTGCAGACGTGCGCCACATCGCCGACCATGAGGGCCAGACGTACGCGTTCTGCTGTGCGGGCTGCCGGACTCGCTTCGCGAACAACCCGGCGCGCTACCTGGCGCTGGCCTGATCACTCGTACCGAGGAGCCGCCGCATGAAGTTCGAGGGCCGCGTCGAGATCCACGCCCCCCGCGCGAAGGTCTGGGCGTTCGTCACGGATCCTGACCAGATCGCAAGCTGCGCGCCTGGCGCCCAGTCGATCGAGAAGCTCGACGGTGGCCGGTTCAAGGCGCACGCCAGGGTCGGCTCGGGCTTCTTGAGCGCCAAGGTCGTGGTCGATGTCGAGTTCACGGAGATCCACGAGCCGGACGACGCGACGGTACGCGCGCGCGGTCACGCGCCCGGGAGCGCCGTGGACGCCACCGCGAAGATGGTGCTGACCGATGGCGCTGACGGCTCGACCGCGGTGGACTGGACCGCCGACGTCACCATCTCGGGGATGATCGCCAGCGTGGGCGCGGGGCGGATCGACGGGACAGTCAACAAGGGGATCGGCCAGACCTTCGACTGCATCAAGGCAAAGCTCGAGGCCTGACCTGGCGATCCCGAACGCCCCGCTGCGCCCACCTGGACGCCCTTCGCGCATGGAGCTCGTGATCCGTGCCATCGGACCGCTGCAGACGAACGTCTGCCTGGTCGGCGACCCGCGAACCCGCGAGGCGATCGTCATCGACGGCGCGATCCCCGGCCTGCCCTGGGTCGTGGACGAGCTGACACGCCGCGACTGGCGGTTGCTCCTGATCGTCTCGACCCATGGCCACTGGGACCACACCGGCGAGAACGCCGCGCTCCAGGCATGGTCGCGGGAGCAGTCCGCGGACGCCGCCGGCGCCAAGATCGCGGCCCACCGCGCGGACTGGCACCGCCTGACGGACCCGCGGCCGCTCTATGCGCCGTTCCCGATCCCGCCGTGCGTCCCGGCCGTCGAGCTCGCCGAAGGCGGCGTGATCCGTTTCGGCGACGTGCGGCTGGATGTCCTCCATACCCCGGGTCACACGGAGGGGTCGGTCTGCCTCGTGGCCGGCGACGACGGTGTCCTCTTCTCCGGGGACACCCTGTTCGCGGGCGGGTGGGGCAGGGTCGACCTCCCCGGCGGCGACGCGGTCGCGATGGCGGACTCGCTCGCGCGGCTGGCCGGCCTCCAGGGGTCCCTCCGCGTGGTGCCGGGCCACGGGCGCGAGACGACCCTCGCGCGCGAACAGCCGTGGCTGGAAACGGTCGCGCGGGAGCGGCTCCTGCCGTTCTGAGCTACGTCGGGCCGTGCGGCGTGCGGCAGGGGGCCGCCACGCCGGACGGTGCCCCCGCGGGCCTGCCGTTCCTGTCAGGTGCACTCCAGGCGGGCGCACGCCGGACGGTGCCCCTCGTGGGCCTGCCGTTCCTGTCAGGTGCACCCCAGGCGGGCGCACGTCATCGCGTTTCCGCCCGCTCGCCCCGAGTCGCGGTCGGGCCATGCACGAACCGCGCCCACGACGCGGCGGCGCCGAGCACAGAACGGGCCAGGTGACCGCCTGGTGCACGCATGACGAGATCGGCGCGACGAACGCCCGTGTGGTGGCCGTCTGGCAGGACCGGCCCGCCCGCGGCGACGGGCCGGCCGAGAGGGTGGTGACGGATCGTCGGTGCCTTCGTCACTCGCGCCAGCCGCGCGGCCTCGCGCTCGCTCATCGTCCGAACCCGCCGCGCTTCTCCCGGGCGCGGGCGGCGCCGTTCCGGCCGATGACCGCCCAGCGTTTCCGCTCCGCCCGGCGAGCGACGGCATCGCGCTCCAGCGCCTGGTGGCGCTCCTCGAGGATCAGCTTGTGCCAGCCGGCCACCCGGTCGGCCGCGAGCTCGCCGCGCCCCACGGCCGATTCGATCGCGCATCCGGGCTGGCGCTCGTGGGTGCAGTCGGTGAACCGGCAGCGGGCGGCGATCATCTCCACGTCCGAGAACGCGGCGGCCAGGCCGGCGCCGTCGTCCCAGAGCGCGAGCTCGCGGATGCCGGGCGTGTCCAGCAGCAGCCCGCCTTCGGGCAGCAGCACCAGCTGCCTGCCGCTCGTTGTGTGGCGGCCCCGGGCGTCGTCCTCCCGGACCTCGGACGTGGCGAGGCGCTGCTCGCCGAGCAGCGCGTTGATGAGCGTGCTCTTCCCGACGCCGGACGACCCGAGGAGCGCGATCGTGGTCCCCGGTCGCAGGAGCTCGCGGACCGCGGCCAGCCCGTCGCCGGTCACGGCGCTCGTGGCGAGCACGCGCACGCCGACGGCCAGCTCCTCCAGCTGGGCCTCGGCGACGGCGACCTCCACCGGGTTCGTCGCGAGATCGACCTTCGTGAGGACGACCACCGGCCGACCGCCGGACTCCCAGGCGGTCGCGAGGAACCGCTCCAGGCGACGCGCGTTGAGATCGCGGTTCAGCGAGGTCGCGATCATCACCACGTCCACGTTGGCCGCCAGGATCTGCATCGGCGCACCGTGATCGGCCGGCGCGCGGCGCTGGATGCGGGTCCGGCGTGGAATCACGGCGTGGATGCTCGCCGTCCCCTCGTCCGCGCGAAGGCCCGTCGCCACCCAGTCGCCGACGACCGGGAAGTCGCCCGGGCCCAGCGCGGCGTGGCGGAGCCGCCCCGTGACGCGCGCCGTCAGCGGTGCGGCGCCAGCCGCGACGAGCACCTCGTAGGACCCCCGGTGCTCGGCCACGACCCGTGCCGGGACGAAGCCGTCTGCCGCATGCGTGGCGAACGCGGCATCCCAGGCGCCATCCCAGCCGAGCGGCGCCACGTGCGCGAACGGCACCAGCGGGGCGCTCACGCCCCCGCCTCCGTCGCCGGCGAGCCGTCGAGGAAGAGCGGGCGCCGCCACTCGGTCTCGCGGGCGGCCTCCCGGAAGTCCATCTTCTGGTAGAGGCGGAGGGCCCCCGTCTCGTTCTGAGCATCCACGCCCAGGGCGGCCTCGGTCACGCCCCGCTCGCGGAGGGCGCGGAGGGCGCGCGAGATGAGCGCCGAGGCGACGCCTCGCCCGCGCCACGGAGCGCGGGTCGAGACGTTCTCGCACCAGCCGCGCTGGACGCCGACGCTGGTGTTCTCGGCGTCGTTGATGAACGGCCGGACCATGCCGGCGATCTCGACGCCGTCCCAGGCGACCTGCCAGAGCGAGAGGTCCATGAAGGGATCCGCCAGGAACTCCTGCCAGCGCTCCTCCGAGCGATCGTCGGCGCCGGCGCCCCAGTGGCCGGCAAAGGCCTCCGCCTCCGCCTGCCAGATTCGGCGCAACTGCTCCCGCTCCACGGGCCGGACCTCGATCACGGCCGGCAGCGGAATCTCCGGGATCTCCTCGAGGCTCGGCCGCAGCATCTCGAAGCCGTGGCGGACCGGGACGAACGAACGGGACTCGAGGACCGAGTTGGCGTCCGGCGGCTCGAACAGGGTCGAGATGCTCGCCGTGCGCGGGTGGTCGACCGGCCCCTGCGCCCCGGCGATGTCGAGGTGCCGGCTCAGGATCCAGTCGAGCAGGGGCCCGAAAGTGCCCGCGGGTGCGTCGGGGGTCACGTAGAGGGCGGCCCCGTGAACGCGGTCGCCGCGATTCTCGTCGTGCCATTCGACGCGGACGTAGCCCACCGGCCGGCCGTTGGATTCGGCCAGCCGGAAGTCGCCGGCGAGCTCGCTGTTGACGAGGTGGTCGTAGAAGGCCCGCAGCACCTTGACGTTCATCACGAAGAGGCTCCCGCCCGCCCGGCGGCTCGCATTGTTGACGTCGACGATGAGCTGCGCCTCCTCCGGCCAGCGGATCGGGCGGAGGAAGAGCCCGGGGACGCGGCTGGGCTTCCTCGATCCGGAGGTCGTCATCCGTCAGCCCACCCGCTTGAGCTTGCCGGTGCGCTTGGCGTAGTGCTCGGCGCGCCCGAAGAGCCAGAGCCCCAACGGGATCAGGATGGCGCCCATGAGCGCCAGCGGCCACAGGTCGTGAACGACCGCGCCCACCGATGCCCCCTCCATCAGGCCCTTGCGGACGCCGTCGAGGATGTACGTGGCCGGCGAGAACGCGGACGCGACCTGCATCCATCCCGGCAGCACGCTGACCGGGTAGTAGACGCCGCTCACGACAAGGAGACAGGACTGGATGACGAAGGTCATCTGGGCCCCGCGCTCCACGTACAGGAGCGGGAGGATCGCGGCCATGATCCCGATCCCGACGACCGAGAACGAGCCCGCGAACATCACGACCGACGCGGTCACGAAGTTCGCGTGCGACATGTCCAGCTCGAAGAAGAGGGTCAGGACCAGCAGGATCACCGACGTGTGGACCAGGCCGTACAGGATCGCGTAGGTCGTGGACCCGGCGAGCTGCGACGCGCGCCGGACCGGCGCCATCATCGTGTACTCCAGCGTCCCCTCCCAGCGTTCCCAGCTGATCGTCTCGGCGATGAAGCTGAAGACCGTGGACAGGTAGTTCCAGAAGATCGCCCCGATGACGAGGCTGAAGATGAGCCGCTTGTCGGCCGCCGCAGCCCCGATGAACGAGATCGACAGGGCACCCGCGACCGCGTAGACGAGGAACGCGAGCTCCCAGCCCCAGTAGCGGCGGCTGAGGTTGAAGTTGCGCTCGATGAAGGCGGCCGACGCGCTGAGCTCGCGCAGGGCCGTCGCCATCGGGCGGCTGGCAATGGTCACTGGAGGGTCTCCCGTAGGTTGGGGGAGGCCGGCCGGCCCCGCATCAGCGGGGCCCGGCCGGCGTCAGGTGCTCGACCGTGCGCTCCGGAGCGGACGCCTCTGCGGCGATCCGCTGGCCGGCGCGCATGAGCGAGCGACCGAGCGCGCGGCGCAGGCGCCGCCCGTCGGTCCGCGTCGACCGCGCAAGGTGAGCCTGGCGTGCCTCTGCGTGGAGCCGCGCGAGACGGTCCGCATGGACCGCCTGCAGGAACTGGATCTGGGTGTTCATCGCGTGTACCTCCCGGTGGTGGAGGGGGGCGTGGACGGTGCGGCTCGGAGGGCGGCCGCGGCCGGTGCCGGGTGCGAGGGTGGTCATTCGTCGTCCTCCGGGCCCTCGGCCTCGACGTCCTCGTCGAGGGAGCGGCCGGTGTAGGTCATGAAGACGTTGTCAAGGGTCGGTGCCAGGTCGGTCTCGCGGGCCACGCGGGCCTTGAGGCCGTCCGGCGTGTCCTCGGCGACGAGGCGTCCGCCGTCGAGGATCGCGATCCGGTCGCAGAGGCGGTCGGCCTCTGCCATGTCGTGCGTGGTGAGGAGGATCGTCGCGTCGTGCGTCGCCCGAAGGTCCTCCACGAATGCCTGGACCTCCAGCTTCGACCGGGGATCCAGGCCCGTCGTTGGCTCGTCGAGCAGGAGGAGCGTCGGCGAGGTCAGCAGCGCCCGCGCGATGGCAACCTTCTGCTGCATGCCCCGGCTCATCTGTTCGATCGGGCTTCCCATGCGCTTCTCGGAGATGCCGAGCCGGGCGAGGATCCGGACCGCCTCCCGTCGTGCGTCGCCGGCATGGAGGCCATAGAGGCGGGCGGCGAACGCGAGGTTCTCGTATGGCGACAGCTTCTTGAAGAAGGCGGCGTCCACGCTCACCCGGTTGATGAGCCGCTTGACCGCCATCTCGTCGCGTTCCACGTCGTGTCCGAAGACCTCCGCGCGCCCCGTGTCGAGCGTCAGGAGGGTGGACACGAGCCGGATGAGCGTCGACTTGCCGCTCCCGTTGGCGCCCAGGACGCCGTAGATCTCGGCGCGCTCGACGCGCATGGACACGTCGGAGATCGCCGCGACGGGCTTCTTCTTCCGCCCGATCACGAACGTCTTCGAGACGTGCTCCAGGAGGAGCGCGGGCGGGCCGGCGGGTCGCACCGGGCGGGGCGCTCCCTCGGGGATCCGGGCCGGGGCCTCGACCTGCGCCGAGACGGGCGTGGGGACCGTGATCTTCTGTTCCGGCATGAGGGTGGTGCTCACGATGGTGGCTCCCGTTTCTCGTCTCGGTGTGGCGAACCCGATGCTCCCGGGCCCCTCCGCGCGACGCTCCTCGAGAGCGAGAAGAGCCGCGAGCCCGACGTCTGTCCCTGCGTCGATGGCCCGCGGCTCCGGGTCGCCACCCCGCGCTGGCGCGGGGCAATGAAAAAGCCGCTGGGCCCTGATCCGGCCCGCGGCTTCGGCTCCTGTGCTGGCGGCGCTACCGCCGCGAGACTAGGCCAAGCTGGGCACGGATCGCCCGCAGAGCGCGCCAACAGGATCGGCGCAGGGCCGCTCCGGGGCGCTCGTGAGGAAGATCCACATGCTCATTCGGTGACATACCTCGGTTGGATGACATGCGCCGACTGGCGCACCGGTGGGGAAAGTACCCTGCGCGCCGCGACGGTGTCAAGGTGCAGCGCATTGGGTTGTGTTTCGGGAACGTCGGGGCGGGGAGGAATTCGTGTCCACGCAATTGGTCAGGTCGTTTGACGCGGTCTCGAGGAGGCGGGTAGGCTCGCCCTCCCTCGCGTCGCTATCCCCGGAGTAGCCCGTGTCCTCTGCCGAGATCGTCCCGTCGCTGCCTCGGCTGGTCGCCGCCGGGGTGCTCGACGCGCAGCTCGCCGCCCTGGCCTGGCTCCTTCTCGAGGACGGCGTTCCGGTCCACGTCGGCGGCCCCGGGCGCGGCGGTCGCGGCGGTCGCGACGTGCTGCTCGACGCGCTCGTGGCGGCGCTGCCCGCCGATCGTCGACCGGAGCCGGCCGCCCCGGTGGTGGAGCGCCGGCTCGTCCGGCTCGCCGGGACGCTCACGATCTCGACCCCGCCGGGTCTGCTCCGGGCCGCGCTCTCGGCCACGACCGGCCGAAGCGGGCTCGCCGCGACGATCGAGGCAACGGACCTCGCGGACGTCCTCGCCGTCCTTCATGGTCAGGGCCTGGCCGATGACGAGATCTCCTTCCTCGGTGCCGTGCTCGTGCTGGGCCCGGACGGCGAAGCGGGCGACGGCACCAGGGGTTCGCCCGCTCGCGTGGTCGCGGCGCATTACCTCCGGCCGGTGGCCCGTGACGCCGCCGGCCACGTCCAGCGGCTCGGCCCGGCCGTCCTCGCAACCTGGGACCCGGGACGCTCGGAGTACGACCATTTCGCGTGGGGGATCTACCCGGAGCTGGCCGCCCGTACGAGCCGTCACGCGGGCGACCTGGAGCGCGAGCACCTTGACCGGGCGGAGCGGCTCCGGTCGGAGGCCGCGCTGGGTCCCATCTGAGGCCGATTTCGGCGATTCGGACTACAATCAGCGCTCACATCGTGATCCCGGGCGCCCAGGGGGCGTTGCCCGCCGCGATCTCGATGCGTTCCACCGGGAGGCCGCATGACCAACCAGCGCCCGTCATCCACCAAGGTCGTGGACGAGCCTTTCAAGCACGTCATCGACGAGTACAAGCACAAGCTCCAGCGAGTGACGTGCACGTGCGGGTGGCAGGGCAGCAGCGCCTCCCCGGACGGCGTCAGCTCCGAGTGGAAGACCCATCACGTGAGCCACCGCCCGCCCGGGTCGTCGAAGCGCTGAGGCGCGGCGCGCGGCCCGAACCTCCCGTCGCGCCAGCGATCACACGCGCGGGACTCCCGAGGCTCGCGATGTCCGACCAACCGATCCTCGCCCTGGCGCTGGATGACGCGCCCTCCCTCCGCCCACTGACGCCGGACGCCCTCGCGGCGGTGCAGGGCGCATCGCTCCGCGTCCTCGCGGAGACCGGCGTCGCCGTCGGTTCGCCCACCGTGCGAGCGCGGCTCGCCGTGGCCGGGGCACGGGTGGACGGCGATCGGGTCCGCTTCCCGGCGGCCTTCGTCGAGTCCGCGGTCGCGCTCGCGCCGCACGGGTACCTCCTTGCCGCACGAGACCCCGCGTGCGACCTGCCGCTCGACGGGCGCCACGGCTACCTTTCCGTGGATGGCAGCGCGGCGGAGATGCTCGACCCGGAGACGGACGTCCGGCGAGCGTCGACGGCGGCCGACCTCGCGCTCGTGACACGCCTCGCCGACGCACTGCCGGAGATCGCGTTCCTGTGGCAGGGCGTGGAGGCCGGTGACGCGCCAGGGCCCGTGCGCCCGCTCCACGAGCTCCGGGTGCAGCTGGCGAACAGCCGGAAGCACGTCCAGCTCATGACCGCGGTCACGCCGCTGGCCGCCCGCGGGGCCGTGGCGATGGCCCGTGCCGTTGCCGGCGGCGCCGAGGCGCTCCGCGCGCGACCCATCCTCTCCTCGTTCCAGGTCTCGCTCAGCCCGTTGCGTTTCGAGGGCGACGCGCTCGAGGCGGCGCTGGTCTACGCGGAGGCGGGCGTGCCGGCGGGCTTCGTCGTGATGCCCATCGCCTGCGCCACCGCCCCCGCTACGCCGGCCGGCGTCCTGGTCCAGTCGAACGCGGAGGTCCTGGCCGGGATCGCGATCCTCGAGACGCTCGTGCCGGGGGCGCCCACGTTCTACGGTGCCTGCTCCACGACGCTGGATCTCCGGACTGCGCTCGTCGCGTGCGGCGGCCCGGAGGACCTCCTCTTCCAGGCGGCGCTCGCCCAGCTGGCGCGCTCCAACGGTCTCCCGTCGAGCATTGGCACGTTCGCCACCGGGGCGAAGCGGGCCGACTGGCAGGCGGGCGTGGAGAACGGCCTGTCGGGCCTCGTCAGCCTCCTCGCCGGGGCGGAGATGCTCTCGGGCGCTGGCCTGCTCCATGCCGCCCGGGTTTTCGCGCTCGACGAGATGGTCCTGGATGCCGAGATCTTCGGGCTGCTCCGGCATCTCGCGGCCGGGATCCGCGTCTCCGAAGAGGATCTTGCGGTGGGGGCGATCGGCGAGGTCGGGCCGGGCGGCAACTTCCTGGCGGAGGACCATACGCTGGCGCACATGCGGCAGCTCTGGCGGCCGCGCGTGTTCGACCGCGGGACGTGGGAGGACTGGGAGGCGGCCGGCCGGCCCGAGCCGCGTGCCCGCGCCCGGGAGCGGGTCCAAGCCTTGCTGGCATCGCACGAGGTGCCGGCACTCCCGGACGGCATGCCCGCCGAGCTGGACCGGATCGTGGCCGCCTTTGCCGCCGAGGCAGGCGTCGGGTAGTCGCGGCGCCCGTGGCGCTTGCGTGCCGCGCACGACCTTCGGCCCCCGAACGCGGTCCGGCCGGCCGGGGAGGGGACGGGGTCGTGCGGCGTACCATGACGCGGCCGGCTCGTCCGGCCTGACGCGATCATTCATCCACCCATCGCGACGTCCGCGGACGCCGCTGCGCCACGCAGGAGGGTTCGCCCATGGCCACCGTCGCCGACACCATCCCGCAGCTCATCGGGCTCCTCGAGGGAACCGCACGGGTCGAGGGCGGCCGGCTTCTCGTCACGGACGAGGCGGTGTTCCGCGCCCGGACCATCGAGGACCTGGCCTGGACGCAGACATTCTCGAAGGACCCGGCGACGGTCGAGGCGGCCCGCTGGCTGATCTGGGAGGCGAGCCAGGAGCTCCGCGCCCCGTCCGCGAGCATCCAGGAGCTCTACGCGGCCCGGAGCCGCGGCGAGGTCCGCGGCTTCACCGTCCCCGCCATCAACATCCGCATCGACACCTTCGACATGGCGAAGACGATTTTCGCCACCGCGAAGGCGAAAGCCGTCGGGCCGGTCATCCTGGAGCTCGCCCGCTCGGAGCAGACATACACCTGGCAGCGCGTCTTCGAGTACGCCCCGAACTGCCTGGCGGGCGCGATCGCGGCCGGCTGGGTCGGCCCGGTCTTCATCCAGGGCGACCACTACCAGTTCAACGCCAAGAAGTACGCCGCCGATCCCGAGGCGGTGACCGAGGAGATCCGCAAGGCCTGCCGCGACGCGGTGGCTGCGGGCTACCTCAACATCGACATCGACAGCTCGACGCTCGTGGACCTCTCCCGGGCGACCGTTGACGAGCAGCAGCGGGCCAACTACACCCGTGCCGCCGAGATCACGGCGCTCATCCGCGAGCTCGAGCCGGCCGGCGTGACGATCTCGGTCGGCGGCGAGATCGGCGAGGTCGGCAAGCAGAACTCCAACGAGGCCGAGCTGCGCGTCTACCTCGACGGCTACCGCCGCGAGCTCGACGCCCGGACGGCCGGCGCGATCGGCGTCAGCAAGGTCAGCGTCCAGACCGGCACGAGCCACGGCGGGGTGCCGCTCCCCGGCGGGGGCGTGGCCGAGGTCAAGCTCGACTTCGAGGTCCTTCGCGTCCTCGGCGAGGTCGCCCGAACCTACGGCGCGGCTGGCGCCGTCCAGCACGGCGCCAGCACCCTCCCGGACGCCCTGTTCCATACGTTCCCGACCGTCGATACCGCCGAGATCCATCTGGCGACGGGCTTCCAGAATGCCGTCTACGAGCACCCGGCCTTCCCGGCGGACCTCCATGCGGAGATCGAGGCCTGGTGCTTCGCCAACGCGGCGGACGAGCGCAAGGACGGGATGACCGACTCCCAGTTCGTCTACACGACCCGCAAGAAGGCCATCGGCCCTTTCAAGCGCCAGATCTGGAGCCTCTCGACGAAGCGCGAGATCCTCGCCAGCCAGGCGCAGAAGCTCGCCTTCCTCTTCGACCAGCTGAAGATGACCGGCACCACCGACCTGCTCCGTTTCATCACGACGCCCGCCTGGCATCGGCCGATGCCCGAGGCGCTCGCGGCGGCCGTCGCCGGCTGACCACGCCCTGTTGCGTTCCGCGGCCCGTGCCGGCTTGCCGGCCCGGGCCGCTCCGTGCCCATGCCCGGGCTCGGTCGCGGTGGTCGAATGGGACACTCTGCGCCGTCGCGGGTACGCTGGGGGCCTCGCCGAGCGTACGCACGAGGGCCCAATGACCGATCGCGCTGAACCGATCACCGGCTTCGGGCCGGACTGGAGCGCCTCCCGCCGGCGTGCACCGGAGGCCGACCTGCGGGCCTGGCTGGAGCTGGGCCTCTCCCTCTGCGATTCCGCCGACGAGATCGCCATGCGCTGGTTCCGGCGTGACGTCCCGACCTCCACGAAACCGGACCGCTCGTTCGTGACGGAAGCAGACCAGGCGATCGAGCGGCTCGTGCGCGAGCGCATCCGGGTGGCGCATCCGGACCACGGGCTGGTGGGCGAGGAGTACGGCGAAGAGGCCGGCGACGGCCGAATCCGCTGGTACATCGATCCGATCGACGGGACCCACAACTTCATCCGTGGCGTGCCGCTCTTCGGGACGCTCCTCGCAGTGGAGGCGGACGGCGAACTCCAAGTCGGGATTCTCAGCGCACCCGCGCTCGGCGAGCGCTGGCATGCCGCGCGCGGCATGGGCGCCTGGGCGATCGGGCGCGACGGTGTTCGCCGGCCCGTGCTGACCTCCGCGGTGACCCGAATGGATGACGCGCAGGTGCTCTACGGGAGCCGGCGGGAGAACGTCGCGTCCGGCCTCATGCCCGGCTTCGACGCAACGATCGCTGCCTGCTGGCGCGACCGCGGTTTCGGCGACTTCTGGGGCTACGCGCTGGTCGCAGAGGGCGCCGCCGAGGCGATGATCGAGACCGGCATGCACACCTGGGACGTCGCCGCGCCGCTCGTCCTGATCGAGGAGGCCGGCGGCCGGGTGACCGACGTGACCGGCGCCCGCCGGATCGACGCGCCGTCGTTCGTGGGCTCCAACGGCCACCTGCACGACGAGCTGCTGCGACGCCTGACGAGCGCCGCCTGACGTCCGCCGGTGCCGGTCGCCACAGCTCACGCCCCGGCGGCGGCGAGGCTCTCCTCGAGGATCCGGACCGCGGTGTCCACCTCGGCCACGGTCGTGACGAGCGGCGGGATGATCCGCGTCACCTGGGCATACGAGCCCGCCGACAGGATGATGAGCCGCCGGTCCAGCGCTTCGGCGATCACCCGCCTTGTCATCTCCGGGTCCGGGACCCGCCCATCGCCCTGGCCGGGCTTCACGAACTCCATCGCGACCATGCACCCGAGCCCGCGCACGTCGCCGATCACGGGCCGCCCGGCGGCCAGCCGGCGGAGCCCGTCCAGGAGCTGCGCGCCGCGGCCCTGCGCGTTGGCCACGAGCCCCTCATCCTCGATCACGTCGAGGGTCGCGTTCGCCGCCGCGCAGGCCACAACGTTGCCGCCGAACGTACCGCCGTGGGCGCCCGGCCGCCACTTTGCCATGAGGTCCGCCCGGGCGATGATCCCGGAGAGCGGGAGCCCGGATGCGACGCCCTTCGCGAAGACGAGGATGTCCGGCTCCACGTTCCAGTGGCGCACCGCGAACAGCTCGCCGGTGCGGCCGAAGCCCGTCTGGACCTCGTCGGCGATCAGCAGGATCCCGTGCTGTCGGGTGATTTCACGCAGGCGCGGCAGGAAGCCCGGGGGCGGCACGATGTAGCCGCCCTCACCGAGAACCGGCTCGACGATGATCGCCGCGACGTGCTCCGGGTAGGTCAGGGTGTGGAGCGTGAGGTCGAGCTCCGCCTCCCAGTCGCAGGTGCAGGCGGCGTCCGGCGCGTGCCCGCCGCCCGGGGCCCGGTAGCAGTACGGGTAGGCGGTTGCGTAGATGGACCCGGGAAGCGGCTCGAAGTCCGCGCGAGAGACGTTCCTGGCCGTCGTCAGCGCCATGGTCTGGGCCGTCCGGCCGTGGTAGCCGCCCCGGAAGACGAGCACGACCGGCCGGCCCGTCGCGGCGCGCGCCAGCTTGACCGCGGCCTCGACGGCCTCCGCGCCGGAGTTCGACAGGAACGCCTGCCACGGTCCGCCCGGCAGGAGCGTTCGGAGCCGGTCGTACAGGCGGAGGCCGGGCTCGTGGTACACGATGTTCTGCTGGCCATGGAGCAACTTCGCGGCCTGGGCCTGCACCGCGGCGACGACGCGCGGATGGGCATGCCCGGTGTTGATGACGCCGATCCCGGAGCTGTAGTCGAGGTACCGCTCGCCGTCGGTGGTGATGAGCCAGCTGCCCTCGCCGCGGTCGACGGTCAGGTTCGTGACGCGCGACCAGACGCCGGGCACGACCCCGCGGTCTGGAAGCGCCGCCGGCGTCGGGACGGGTGCGGTGTCGACCATGGCGGGGCTCCTTGCGCTGGGGCGCTGGGTACGCTGAGGATCGGCTCAGGCGGCGCGGTCGCGCCGCTGGAGCAGCGTGCTCAGCACGACGGCGCCGACCGCCGTTCCGAAGATGATCGTGCCGATGACGTTCACCTGGACGGGCACGCCGATCCGGGTCGCGCCGTAGATGTACATCGGGAGCGTCACCGTCGAGCCGGCCGTGAAGTTCGTGATCACGAAGTCGTCGATCGAGAGGCTGAAGGCCAGCATGGCCGCGGCCAGGATCCCCGGGAAGATGAGCGGGAAGGTGACCTTCCAGAACGTCACCATCTCCGTGGCCCCCAGGTCCATGGCCGCCTCCTCGAGGCGCCGGTCGAAACCGGCGAGCCGCGCCCGGATCGTCACGACCACGTAGCTGATGTTGAACATGATGTGGGCGATCAGGATCGTCAGCTCGTTGCGTGCCATCCCGATCGAGACGAAGAGCGTCAGCAGGGAGGCCCCCAGGACGATCTCGGGCGTCGCCATCGGCAGGAAGATGATCAGGTTGGTGGCCGCCCGGCCCCGGAACACATAGCGCGTCAGGCCCAGGCCGATCAGCGTGCCGAGGATCGTTGCCACGATCGTCGAGACGAACGCGATCCGCAGGCTCGCGATCACCGCGTCGCTCAGGCCGAGCGGCGCGAACGGGTTGAGCCACGCGTTCAGGCTGAACTCGCGCCAGGCGAAATTCGACTTGCCGGCCGGACGATTGAAGCTGAACAAGATCATCACGACGATCGGCAGCATCAGGTAGACGATTGCCGCGAACGTATAGACGAACAGGGCGTTGTGCCCCAGCCAGCGCCGGATGCGCTGGACGGGCGTGCCGGGGGATCGAACGGCCGACTCGAGCGCTGCGGTCGTCACGGATCAGCCCGCCGACGACACGAGTTCCTCGGTCCCGAGGAGTCGCGCGTAGACCGCCACCGCGACGAGGATGCCCGCCATGAGGATGAAGCTGAGGGCGGCGGCGGTCGGGTAGTCGTTGTTGACGAGGAATCGGCTCTGGACGACGTTCCCGATCATCTTCGTGCCGGGCGTCTGGCCGAGCAGCTCCGCGTTCACGTAGTCGCCCATGGCGGGAATGAAGGTCAGGAGCGTTCCCGCGAAGATGCCCGGGAGGGCCAGCGGAAGCGTGATCTTGCGGAAGGCGCTCCATGGGGTCGCATAGAGGTCCTGGCCGGCTTCCAGGAGGCGCTTGTCGATCTTCTCCAGGCTCACGTAGATCGGGAGGGTCATGAACGGCAAAAAGTTGTAGGCAATCCCGGCAATGACCGCAACCGGCGTGGCCAGGATCCGGACGTCGTCGCCCACCAGCCCCGCGCTCTTCAGCGGACCGAGAAGCAGCCCATCGTCGCCGAGGATAGTCCGCCAGCTGATGACCCGGAGCAGGAAGCTCGTGAAGAACGGCGCGATCACCAGGAAGAGCAGGAGGTTCTTGTACTGCCCGGCCCGGAAGGCGATGGTGTAGGCGAGGGGGAAGCTGATGAGGAACGTGGCGACCGTCGCGGCGGCCGCGAAGAAGATGGATCGGACGATCTGGTCCTGGTACCGGCTCAGCGCGTCGGTGTAGTTGTGGACGTTGGAGAGGCTAAACGTGAAGCCACGCTCCAATGACCCGCTCCAGAACGAACTGATGAACATCTGGACCGACGGGTACACGTAGAAGATGGCCAGCCAGATCAGGCCCGGCGTCAGCAGCAGGTACGGAACGATGAACCGGTAGCGTCGGAGCAGCGCGGTCAACGTCTCCCTCTCAGCACCGATGAGCCCGTTTCAGGTGTCCGAGCGGCGGGTCACCCGGCCGCGGGGCCGCCCGAGGGACCCGATCAGTTCCCCTGCAGCGTGGAGAACTGGTCGTTGAAGTACTTGTCCTCGTCCGCGGAGAGCGCCTTGAAGATATGGGTCTTCGCCAGGGTCGCGGCATCCGGGAACATGAGCGGGTTCTTGGCGAGCGCGGCGACGGACTTGTCGGCGTTCTTCGCGATGGCTTCCTTGCAACCTTTCACCGGCGACACGAACTGGACGTACGCCGCGATCTGGGCGGCGATCTCGGGGTCGTACACGTAGTCGATCATCAGCTCGGCCGTGTACTTGTGGGCCGCACCCTTCGGGATGAGCATGTTGTCCGTCCAGAGCATCCCGCCCTCGGACGGGATGTTGAACTTCAGGCTCGCCCTCTCGAGCTGCGCCTGGATGATGTCGCCGGACCAGGCGAAGCCCAGGACGAGGTCGCCCTTGATCAGCTGCTCCTTGTAATCGTTGCCGAGGAAGCTCCGGACGATCCCGCCGTCGACGGCCTTCTTGATCTCGGCGATCGCAGCGTCGCAATCCGCGTTCGTGGCCGTCGCCGGATCCTTGCCCAGCTTGAGGAGGGTCAGGGCGATCGTGTCCCGCATCTCGTTGAGCAGCCAGACCTTGCCCTTCCAACGGGGATCCGGCTGCCAGATGGCCGCCGTGGCGGTCTGGTTGCCCACGACCTTCGCGTCGAACCCAAGGCCGGTCATGCCGGACTGCCACGGAGCCCGCTTGTTGTTGTCCGGGTCCCAGGGCTGGTTCCGCAGGTTGTCGGACTCGTTGGCCACGAACTTGGGCGTGTTCGCGGTGTCGAGCGTCTCGACCCAGCCGAGGCCGATGATCTTGGCGGCCATCCAGTCGGTGAGCACCACGAGGTCCCAGCCGGTGTCCTGCCCAGCCTGGAGCGCCGGCCGGATCGTGCCGAAGAAGTCCTCGTTCGCGCTGATCGACTCGCGGTAGTTGACCTTCGTGCCGTACTTCTTGGTGAACCCGTCGAGGGTGGGGGACTTCGGCGGGTTGGACGAGTCCTGGTCGATGTAGAGCGGCCAGTTCGCGAAGTTGAGCTCCGCGGCGGGGCTCGGCTTGGCGGTGGCCGAGGCGGCCGGACTCGGGCTCGGCGCCTCCGAGGGCGCGGTGGAGGCCGCCTCCGAGGGCGCCGCCGACGGCGTCGCGGATTGGGCCGCGGTACCGCACGCGGCCAGGAACGCGGCCACGCCGGCGAGCGCGGTGCCCTGGAGCATGCGGCGGCGGGTCATCGCGCGGGTGACAAGTGTCGGGTGCTGCTCGGACATGCTGCTCCTCCTGCGCGCGGGGCCGGCCTCTTCCAACCGGCCGCTACTCTCCTGCCGATGCATCCGCGACGGATGGCCCCACCGCGAACGTGTGATCCGGCGACCAGCCCAGGTGGACCGCCTCGCCGGGCCGGTGGAGCGACCCATGGATGGTCCGCTCGACGTTCTGCTCGTAGACGGAAACGCGGCTGCCGTTCTTCGTCTCGATGATGTACTGAGTGCTGACCCCGAGGTACGAGGCATCCCGAACCGTCCCGCTCAGCACGTTCAGGCCGCTCGGCGGCTCCGCGTCGGCGCCGAAGAGCCGGATCTTCTCGGGGCGGACACCGACTTCCACGTCGGCCCTCCCGTTGACCGCCGCGGCCGGGACGCGAACGACGGCCTCGTCCGCGAGCCGGACGCTCGCGTACGGCGTGCCCTTCTCCAGGACGATTCCTGCCAGCAGGTTCGAGACGCCGAGGAAGCCCGCCACGAAGCGCGTCTGGGGTCGCTCGTAGAGCGTTTCTGGGTCCGCCAGCTGCTCGTAGTGGCCGCTGTTCATAACGGCGATGCGATCCGACATCATCATCGCCTCCTCCTGGTCGTGGGTCACGTAGATGAACGTGACCCCGACCTCGTGCTGGATTCGCTTCAACTCCAGCTGCATTTGCTTCCGAAGCTTGAGGTCGAGCGCGCCGAGTGGCTCGTCGAGCAGCAGGACCGCCGGCCGGTTGATCAGCGCCCGCGCAAGCGCGACGCGCTGCGCCTGGCCGCCCGAGATCTGGGTGGGCTTGCGCTTCTCGAAGCCGGGCAGCTCCACCAGCCGCAGCATCTCGGTGACGCGGCTGCGGAGCTCGGCGTCCTTGAGGCCGCCCTTGCGCCGCAGGCCGAACGCAACGTTCTCGAAGATCGTGAGGTGCGGGAAGAGGGCATAGTTCTGGAAGACGGTGTTGACGTTGCGCCGGTACGGCGGCAGCCAGGTCACGTCCTTGCCTTGCAGCTCGATGAGCCCAGACGTCGGCTCCTCGAAGCCGCCGATCATCCGAAGGGTGGTCGTCTTGCCGCAGCCGGACGGGCCCAGCAGGGAGAAGAACTCGCCGTCACGGACCTCGAGGTTGATCCGATCGACGGCCGCCACGTCGCCGAACTTCTTGACGACATCTACGAGCCGGACTGCAACCTCGGTCGTCACTGGGGACTCGTCGCTCCTCGTGCCGGATGGGCAATGCCCAGGATCGGGCGCGCCCGGGATCGCAACCACGTCACCCTCGGGCGCGTGTGGCGCGAATGCTACCGTGGTGCGGCAGTCGGCGGGGATCGTATTACCCAGCGAAACGAGCTTCAGCTTCCCCGTGAGCGGCGGTACGTCGGCAGAAGCCCGTCATGCAACGAGATCCGTCGCCAGCTGCGGTGGTATGAGCCGACTCCGGTGTCGGGCGGGCCATCCGGCCGCCAGCCTCGAGCCACGTGCCGGGGGGCAGGGTCCCGGAGGGCAGGGTACGATGCGGTCGCCCGGCGCCCTGCTCCGTGGCCTGGAACTCGCGCCGGCCGGCGCCCCGTGAAGGACTGATTCGCCAGATGACGACGCTCACCGAAGAGGCCATCTTCGACGCCCTGCGCACCGTCCAGGAGCCCGAGCTCGGCCGCGACCTCGTGACCCTCAACATGGTGAAGGGGATCACGATCGACGGCGCGGACGTGGCCTTCACGATCGAGCTGACCACGCCGGCCTGCCCGCTCAAGGACGAGATCGAGCGAAATGCCCGCGCCGCGCTCGCCGCGATCGGCGTCGGCGAGGCCCGGATCACGTGGGGCGCGATGGTCCGGCGGGCCGCGCCCGCTGCGGGTCCACAGCTGTTGGAGGGCGTCAAGAACATCGTGGCCGTGGCGTCCGGCAAGGGCGGCGTCGGGAAGAGCACGGTGAGCGCGAACCTCGCGGTCGCGCTGGCTCAGGCGGGGGCAGCAGTCGGCCTCCTCGACGCCGACATCACCGGCCCGAACATCCCGCTCATGATGGGTTTGGAGGGCGTGCCGAAGGCGAACGCCGACAACAAGATCGTGCCGCTCGAGCGCTACGGCGTGAAGGTCATCTCGATCGCCTTCTTCGTCCCGGACGGCCAGCCGATCGTCTGGCGCGGGCCGCTCGTCGGCGGCGCAATCCAGCAGTTCCTCCGCGACGTGGCTTGGGGCGACCTGGACTATCTCATCGTCGACCTGCCGCCCGGCACCTCCGACGCGCAGCTGACGCTTGCCCAGGCCGTCCCGATCTCTGGGGTCGTGCTGGTGACGACTCCACAGCAGGTGGCCATCGCCGACGTGACGAAGGCGCTCGCGATGTTCGCCCGGATGAGCGTCCCGGTCATCGGCCTCGTGGAGAACATGAGCGCGTTCGTCTGCCCGCACTGCGGCGAGGCGACCGAGATCTTCGGGCGCGGCGGCGGCGAGCGGTTCGCGCGCGAGCACGACATCGAGTTCCTGGGCGGCGTGCCGCTCGATATCACCGTTCGCCAGGGTGGCGATGCCGGCATCCCGGCGGTTGCCCAGCGCGAGCCGGGCGTCGCAGCGCAGGCACTCACTGCGCTCGCCAAGACCGTTGCCGCACGCGTGAGCGTGCGCGCCGCCCGGCAGCAGCCGGTGCTGACGATCAGCTGACCACCGGCGGACCGACGAGCGGCCGCGCGGCGCCGTTCGCTTCGGACGGCCGGGGCGGCAGGCCTGGACCGGCGTCAGCCGCCGGTGATCACGCCCTCGCGGCCGTGGCGAACGATCTGCTCGCGCGTGGCGGCCAGGTTCAGTGCCGCCACGTTCAGGAAGCGCTGCACGAGCGTTCGGCCGACCGCGGAGCCCGAGGACATGAGCGCGAGCAGCGGTTCCGCGGGGATCGCGATCAGGCGCAGCGGGCCGCTCGCGCGCGCCGTCGTGAGCGCCACCGGGTCCTCGCGCAGGCACGACCACCCGAGCGGTTCATTCGGTCCGAAGGTCCCCACGATGATCGTGTGGCCCTCGCGGAACACGCGCAGGGTGACCTGACCACGCTCGACCAGGTACAGCTCGAGCGCGGGCCCGCCCTCGGCGTGAAGGATCGCGCCGTCGGCCAGCTCCCGTCGCTCGGCGACCGCGGCGAGCGCCGTGCGGTCCTCGTCGGGCAGCCCGCGGAACAACGAGAAGCCCCCAAGCTCGGCGGCGGTCACGGGACCGATCATGCGGCGAACTCTATTGCGGCGATCGGCGTCGGCAGGGCCTGCCGGTGGCGGCCGATCTGCGTCTGACGAGCGTACACCGCGAACGCCACCCCTCGCGTCATCGCCCGCGGTCGCCCTTGATTCCCGGCCAGTCGTGCTCTCGCGGAGGCCCGGACAGTTCGCGCGTTCCGGGGGAGGTGACATCCGGGCCAGCGCCCGGGAGCGTCATGCCGCGCCATCGTGAGATCGGGTTTCGATACGATTGCGGAAGCGCCCCGACGCGGTTGCGGGCAGATGACGTCGAATCTTGACGACAAGGGTCCGGTGCGTCTAGCATGCCGGCGTGATCGTTCCCGGTAACGATCACGGCATCGAGGCCAGCCGGAGGAGCGGCAACCATCGAGGGACTGCGGGCGCGTTCGCCCACGTGCCTGGATGATTTCGTCGATACGAAGCTCGTCTCGGTGCAATTGGAACATTCCGTATCCCACACGGAGGGAGCGCAACGCACCCATGAAGAAACTGCTGTCCCTGACCCTGGCGGCGAGCGTCCTCGCGCTCGCAGGCTGCTCTACGGGCGCGACGACGGCTCCGGCCGCCTCGTCCGCGCCGGGCGCCTCGTCCGCTGCGTCCCAGGCGCCCGCCGGCGGCGGCGGCCTGGTCGGCATCGCGATGCCGACGAAGTCGTCTGCCCGCTGGATTGCCGACGGCGACAACCTCGTGAAGTCGCTGACCGCGATGGGCTACACGACCGACCTGCAGTACGCTGAGGACGACATCCCGGCACAGGTCTCGCAGGTCGAGAACATGATCACCAAGGGCGCCAAGGTCCTCGTGATCGCCGCCATCGACGGCACCACCCTCACCGACGTCCTTCAGAAGGCCGCCGACAAGGGGATCAAGGTCGTCTCGTATGACCGCCTGATCCGCAACTCGAAGAACGTCGACTTCTACGCCGCGTTCGACAACTTTGCGGTCGGCGTCGCCCAGGCCGGTTCGATCGTCGACAGCCTGGACCTCAAGAACAAGAAGGGCCCGTTCAACGTCGAGCTGTTCGCCGGTTCGCCCGATGACAACAACGCGACCTTCTTCTTCAACGGCGCCATGTCCATCCTGAAGCCCTACATCGACAACGGCGTGCTGGTCGTGCAGAGCGGGCAGACCAAGTTCTCCGACGTCGCGACCCTCCGCTGGGACGGCACCCTGGCCCAGGCCCGCATGGAGAACATCCTCGCCTCGAAGTACACGGCCAAGCGCGTTGACGCGGTCCTGGCGCCGTACGACGGCATCAGCCGCGGCATCATCGCGGCCCTCAAGGCCGTGAGCTACTACAGCGCCGACAAGCCCGGCCCGGTCGTCACCGGCCAGGACGCCGAGCTTCCGTCCGTCAAGTCGATCCTCGCCGGCGAGCAGACCTCCACGGTGTTCAAGGACACCCGGAAGCTCGCGGCGCAGGTCGCCAAGATGCTCGACCAGCTCCTCAAGGGCCAGACCGTCGAGGTCAACGACACCAAGACGTACGAGAACGGCGTCAAGGTCGTCCCGTCCTACCTCCTCCCGGTCGTCAGCGTCACCAAGGACACCGTGACCAAAGAGCTCGTCGACACGGGCTACTACACGGCTGACCAGCTCAAGTAGCTTCGCGCTTCGTACCACCTGCCGCGGGTGTGCAGGGCCATGCTGGCCACCGCACACCCGCGGTTTCGCATCCACCCGACGGGCAAGGAAGGGCGGCGGTCTCAGTGAGTGATGTGCTGCTCGAGATGCGGGGCATCACGAAGACATTCCCGGGCGTCAAGGCCCTGGACAACGTGAGTATCTCCGTCCGGCGTGGCGAGATCCACGGTCTGGTCGGTGAGAACGGCGCCGGCAAATCCACCCTCATGATGGTGCTCTCGGGGGTGTATCCCCACGGCACGTACGACGGGGAGATCCTCTTCGAGGGTCAGGAGTGCCGGTTCAGGGACATCCGCTCGAGCGAGCACCTGGGGATCGTGATCATCCACCAGGAGCTGGCCCTCGTCCCGCTCCTGTCGATCACCGAGAACATCTTCCTGGGCAATGAGCAGGCCAGCCATGGCGTCATCAGCTGGCAGGCATCCCACGCGAAGGCGCGAGAGCTGCTCCAGATCGTCGGTCTGACGGAGAAGCCGGTCACGAAGGTCGGGCTGCTGAGCGTGGGCAAGCAACAGCTCGTGGAGATCGCCAAGGCGCTCTCCAAGGACGTGAAGCTCCTGATCC
>JANXWH010000077.1 GCA_025351245.1 Chloroflexota bacterium
CGGCCTTCGGCGAGATCTACGACGTCTACGCGATCCGCCTGCTGGTCGACGAGGTGCGCGACTGCTACGCGGCGCTGGGCGTGGTCCACAGCCTCTGGAAGCCGATCCCCGGCCAGTTCGACGACTACATCGCGGTCCCCAAGCCGAACGGCTACCAGAGCCTCCACACGGCGGTGATCGCGCTGGACGGCAAGCCCCTCGAGATCCAGATCCGGACGCACGCCATGCACTCCGTCAGCGAGGTCGGGATCGCGGCCCACTGGCGCTACAAGGAGGGCTCGAAGGCAGAGCGCGACTACGACGCCAAGCTGGCCTGGCTGCGCCAGCTGATGGACTGGCAGCGCGAGGTCACCGACGCGACCGAGTTCGTCGAGGGGATCAAGCTCGACATCTTCCAGGACCAGGTCTTCGTCTTCACGCCGAAGGGCGACATCAAGGACCTGCCGGCGGGCGCGACGCCGCTCGACTTCGCCTACCGGATCCACACGGACGTCGGTCACCGGACGATCGGCGCGAAGGTCAACAACCGGCTTGTCCCGCTCGACTATCGCCTGAAGAACGGCGACATCGTGGAGATCGTGACGACGAAGGCCGAGCACGGCCCGTCGCGCGACTGGCTGTCGATCGTCCGGACCTCGCATGCCCGCGAGAAGATCCGGCAATGGTTCAAGAAGAAGGACCGCGACGAGAACATCAGCCACGGCCGCGAGTCGCTGGAGCGGGAGCTGAAGCGCCTGGCCCGGACCACGATCGCGGCGGTCGGCCACGACCGGCTCCTCGAGGCTGCCCGACCCTACGGGCACGACACGCTCGACGACTTCTACGCCGCGATCGGCTACGGGGCCGTCTCGCCCCAGCAGGTCGTTATGCGGCTTGGCGTCGTCGACGACGCGCAGCTGACGCTGCCGGCCATTGCGCCCACGCCTGCCCGCGCCGGCGGCGTTCGCGTCAAGGGCGTCGGTGACCTCCTTGTCCGGTTCGCGAAGTGCTGCCACCCGATCCCGGGCGACCCGATCGTCGGCTTCATCACTCGGGGACGCGGCATCACGGTCCACCTCGGGCGCTGCCCGACAGTGGTCAACGAGCGCGAGGCGGCGCGCCTGATCGATGTTGAGTGGGAGGCCGCGCCGGCCCAGACCTACCCGATCGCGATCCGGGTCGAGGCCCACGACCGGACCGGGCTCCTCAACGACATCGCCGGGGCCGTCGCCGAGAGCAAGGTGAACATCGTGGCGGCGAACGTGGCGGTCAGCCAGGACCACGCGGCGACCGTCGTGGCCACGCTCCAGGTGGCGTCGGTTTCGCAGCTTGCCCGGGTCATGAGCCGTATCGAGCGGGTCAAGGACGTCCTCTCGGTCCAGCGCGACCTGGGGTAGGGGAGGGGCGCCGGGCCCGCGCGCGAACGGGTGCACAGGCGAAGGAGGCCCGCCGATGACTGAGAAGAAAGTCGACCTCGAAGCCCGCCTCACCGCCTATTACCGGTCGTTGACCCCACCCGACTCGGTGCGGCTCTCGGCACGGGCAGCCCGCCAGGTCGCGGACGGCTCGGGCAAGCCTCCCCGTCTCGGCCCGCGTTCATATCGTGACGCGGTTCGCCGGGTCGATCCTGCTGGCCGCGGCGATTGTCGCGGCCGTGATCATGATTCCGCTGCTGCGGCCGGCTGTCAGCCCCGCCGGCCCGACCTCCGTCCCGGCAACCCTGCCGCCGAACCTCACCGACAGCGCGGTGGCCGCGGCGGGAATCATCCGCTCTGGCTGCATCTGGGCGATCAAGGGCTCCCTGCTGCTCACTCCCGTCGATGAAGGCGAGACCTGGCAGGCGACGAACGGGTCGTCCAGCACCTTCTCGAACGGCGTCGTCCGCCAGCCGAGCCTGCTCATGCTCGACCGCGAGCATGCCTGGGCAGTCAGCCTCGCGAGCCAGGTCGGCAACGAGTCGGGGTCGACGCCAACGCCCATGGGACGGTCCGGATCGTCGTCGAGCGGACGGCCGACGGCGGACGGTCATGGCAGCAGACCGGACTGCCGGGGGCGTATCCGGGCGACGTTGGGCTCGACTTCGTCGATGCCCGCCACGGCTTCCTGACGTCGCTCAACCCTGGCGCCACGTCGAGCACCGTCTTCCGCACCGACGACGGCGGGGCGAGCTGGTCGATCGTGACGTCGAGCGCGGCGACAGACGCGGGACCACTCGGCTGGCAGCTGACCGCAAGCGACGCGAACACGCTGTGGGCGACAGCGTCCTCGCAAGAGCAGGGATCCCCGGTGGCGATGCTCGCTGTGAGCAGGGACGGCGGCCTGACCTGGACCGCGATTGCGCCGCCGGGCGCACCGGTGATCCACGAGAGTGGCGGGCCGGCCCTGTCGCTCGGGGCCCCCGACCTTCTTCGACGCGTCGAATGGCGTGTTCGCGATCGCGGCGAGTTCGGCTGGTCAGGGCGGGCTGGGAACGATACGGATCTACCGCACGGCGGATGGAGGGCGGAGCTGGCAGCTCGCCGCATCGAGGCAAGCGCCGTTAGCATCTCGGAATGGTCGGCGGTCAGCCCAATGCACTGGGCGGTGGTGGACATGTGGACCGTCTCGACGACCGACGACGGCGGGTCCCACTGGCAAGATCTCCAGCTCGCCGGGATCTCGCAGCCAAACGTCTTCGTCCACACCGCGTTCGCCGACTCGCAGCATGGCCTGGGGTACACCGCCATCGGGTTGCTGGAGGGGTATCCGCTCTTCGTCACCGCCGACGGCGGCCGAACGTGGCGCCCGGCGCAGTTTGGGGCGGCCCTCTCCGTACCCTCCGCCCTCCCCTCGCAGGACGAAGCGAGCGTGCGGCAGGTCGTCGACGACTTCGAGGTCGCCCGTTCGAAGGGCCTCTGGCAGAGCGCATGGGACACGCTTTCGCCGTGGTCAGAACGGGCGTTCGGTGGCCAGCAGTCGCTCCAAGCCTGGCAGGAAGGCCTAACTGCGGGCGGTTGGCGGCCGGACGCGGTGACCTCCGTGACCGTGCTCACGCGCAGCCTCGGGCGAGCATGGGGTCCGCTCTACGACGACCTCCTGGCGAACGGGGAGTCCGGTCGAGCGTACGAGGTGGCCGTCGTCCACGCCGAGCTGAACGGTGGCGACACGCGAAGGAGACGCTCATCGTCGCGCCGCTCAAGGGCGGCGGCTGGCGGATCTGGCTTGCACTGAAGCCGACTCCTTCGGCGCCCACAACTCCTGGCGGCGGAAGCTGAGCCAGGAGATGAGGTAGAGGAACCGGACGTCATCATGGCGTCGCTCGCTCGGCAGCGGGGAGCCGCAGCCGAGATAGCGGTGGACGAGTCGCTGATACCCCCCTGACGCGGGGTGTATGGGGGGCCCTTGCCACTTATCCTCTTGTGAAACGACGTTCTGAATGCTGCTCGGGGTGACACGTGGCCGCAAGGAGCAACTCGGTGGGAATGACTGCGATTTGGCCCCACCGTACTTGCACGTGGCCATTGACACGCGGGCGGGGTCGCGCCCGCGGTGCTGATCCGGGTCGACGGCCGTGCCGCCGCGGCCCGCCGCACCGGGGACACCGTCGAGGTCCTGCTATTCGAGCCGACGGGCATTGGCGACTACGCGAGCCGGGTGATGGCTCGTCCTGCTGCCGGTCTCGGACCTCAACCCTTCGGACGTGCGCTACGTGTTCCTCGCGCCCGACGGGTCTCCCGTGATCTCCGGCTCAGGAGGGCTCTGACGACGGGAGCGCGAGCCATCCCTGCATCTCGGCGAGCGTGACCAGCTCTGTCCGGCTGAGGACGCCGTAGCGCTGGAACAGACGCCGGAGGGAACTCTCCACCCCGCGCGTGCCAATCCCCAATCGAGCGGAGGTCTCAGCGTTCGACGGGCCGCTCCGGATGAGCCGGATGAGTTCCAGCTCCCGGTCCGAGGGTGGCCGGGGCGCGCCAGAGGCGTTGTCCAGCGCCGACGCGGTGAATGCCGTGCCCCCCGACGCTACCCCGCGAAGTGCGGCGACGATGTCGGGGACGCTTGCGGTTTTCGAGAGATAGCCGGCGGCGCCAAGGTCGAGCGCTCGCTGGTGGAAGGCCGGATAGTCGAACGAGCTGAAGAGAAGGACGATCGGCCTGCCGGGCCGGTCGCGGAGCCGTCGCAGGATCTCGAATCCGCCGGCCTCGCCCTGGAGCTGAATATCACAGAGCAGAACTGACGGACGGAGTTCGCCGGAAAGGCGGAGCGCCTCCTCGACGTCCCCGGCGACGCCCACGACTTCGAGGCCGTCCTCCCGACCGAGGAGCACGGCAAGGCCCGTCGCGGTTGACGGGTGGTCGTCGACGATGAGGACCCTGATCACGCCGGCCACCGAAGGAGCACCATCGTCCCGCCGCCGGGCCGCGCGCCGATCTGGATGACAGCGCCGATCGCGGCCGCCCGTCCTCGGATGTCCACGAGACCCATGTGGCCTGTGCGGAGCGCCCGATCCTCGTCTCCGGCGCGGATGCCGACGCCGTCGTCGCTCACCTCGAGCTCGGCATGGCCAGCGTCCACGTCCAGTCGAACCCGGATGTGCCTCGGGCGCGCGTGGAGCAGCGCGTTGTCCAGCGCCTGCTGGCATACGCGATAGGCCGTGAGCTCGACATCTCGCGGCGGGCGCGCCTCAGACCCCAGCGGCGCGTTTTCGACGTCCAACTCGACTCGCGCGCCGGTCCGCGCCTCCACCTGCTCAACCAGCCACTCGAGCGCGGGGACGAGCCCGAGCTCCTCGAGCAGGCTCAGTCGCCGATCACCCATCAGGTCCCTGAGGTCGACGGCGATCGCACGCAGCCTCTGGGCGGCTTCGTCGGCGGAGCCGCCTTCCTCGATCGAGCGGATCGCGGCCGAGAGATCCGGGAGGACGTCCGCGTGGAGCTCGGTGGCGAGTCGAGCCCGCTCGCGCTCGATGGCCGTGAGGCGCGTCCGGTTTCGGCCGGGCACGAACTCGTCGACGATCAGGCCCAGCGCCACGACAGGTGCCAGGGTCGACAGGCTCGCTCCGGAGCGTGCTCGCGCGCGAGCGAACGCCGAGGCGATGGTGGCAGCGAACGCGACGGCACCGATGCCGACCGCAAGGACGACCGCCAGATCCCGGAGGGCGACCCAGTCGTCCTGCGCTGTGGCAAACGACGCGGCCCAGCCGACGAGATAGAGGGTGACCGCTCCGATCGCGACGAAGCGAGCGATGCGTGCCGTCGAGCCAGCGGCATCGACCACATACAGCGCTGCGAGGGCCGGCCCGGCGAGTTCGATGGCCAGGCTGAGCGGCGGATCGACGATGAGGGCCCCGTGGAGCGAGGCGAGGATCGGCGGCACGAGGAGGAGCCACCAGGCGACCGACGGCACGACGCGAGAGGCGAGGATCGCAAGGCCAAGGGCCAGGAGGCCGGCGATCAGGGGCTCCGGCCGGGGTGGCAGGTCATGGCGCTGGATCGTGATCTGGGCCAGGCCGTCGGTGATCAGCATCGATGCCCACTCCCCGGACGGGAGCACGTCCGCCGGGCTGATCCCGATCACCTCCATCCCCGGGCGAGTGCCGTTGTTCCAGGCCACTCCCCCGGGCGCGACGGACGTCACGAGCCAGCGGTCGTCGGGCTCGTGAGTGACGCCGATGCTGAGCGCCGGCGTTCCGACCACCACGAGCCAGGCGAGTGCGAGCTGCGAGGCGAGAGCGATGCCAATGGCCGCGACAAAGGCGCGAGTCGGCCGGAATCTGCGGATCTGGGCTTCTCGCGGCGCTATCGAAGACACGAGCGTTTCCCCCGCTTGCTAACGGATCCCCCTCCGATGATACGCACGTTGACGCGTCGGTCGCGTCCCGGCTGTGCTGGAAAAGCGCTGACGGCTCAGGCTCCTCGGCTCGGACAGGATAGGGCGTTGCGCTGGCCTGGTGTCACCTCCTCCTTTCGAGGCCGAGGACGGCATTGAGGAGGCGGGTGACCGCGACCGGATCGGCCTCCCGACCCTCGGCGTCGCGCAGGTGGCGCGCCGCGTCGCGGAGCCGGTAGGGGCGCTGGCGACAGGCCCCGCCGCAGTACAGGCGACGGCGCCCGGCGCCCGCCCGGCGGAGCGGGGTGCCACAGACGACGCAGCCCGGACCGGCGTGACGAAACACGCTCGGTTCGTCACGAGCCTTGGCGCTCACGCGATC
>JANXWH010000224.1 GCA_025351245.1 Chloroflexota bacterium
CGGTCCAGGACAACGGCGCGTCGTTCTCCTTGGAACCCCCGGTGAACGTCGAAGTGTCGGCATTGCCGATCGGGTCGACGATCGTCGGCGCGGTCAGGAGGCTCGTCCAGTCCTCGCCGACCGGGTCCATGTTGGGAAAGAGGTTCCCGTCGATCTCGAACCCGCCAAGAAGCCTGTTGCCGGTCGTGTTCGCGGAGGCCGCCGGCGGCGAGGCGAGCGACCCGTACTGGAGGCCGAGAGACATCACGAAGAGCGCCGCCCAGAGGAGCGTGAAGCTCCTTCTGCTGCGAGCGCTCAGCGCTGAAGGAAATCCCCGAGACATCATGTGGCCTCCATTGCCCCTGTTGGAGTCGCGATAAGGAATCGCCTCCAGGAAGTGCCGTAGGGACCGGCCCCGATACCGAGGCGCCTGCGGTCCCCTGACTGCTCCCGTCGCGCCCCACAAGTACTGGGCGCTGATCAGTGCATCCGCATCGTACGAGCGAGCGGATTACCAATGGTACTAGACAGTTCTGCACGTATCCAGTAGCAACCGACCTTCATGACCCGCCATTGCACCAACCTGCGGGGCGATTGTGGTGCCGGAGTGCACCGAAGTACTGGGAAGGTCGGCTGATCGGGTGGACGTCGTCGGCCCCGGGAGGCCGGTTACCATGGCAATCGCCACCCTCCATCGAGCACAGGAGCACACGTGCGTCCTATCGACCGACTCGAGCCAGCAGCGTTCGTGCCGCTTCGCTCCCGTGCGCGGGCGGAGCTCGAGGTGGCGTGGGGGCGCGCGACGGCCGCCGGCACGTTGCCGCACGTTGCGACGATCGAGCGGCCGACGGTCGAGATCGAGCGCCCGGCGAACCCGGAGCACGGGGACCTCTCGTCGAACCTGGCGATGAAGCTGGCCCGGCCGTGCCGGATGGCGCCGCTCAGGATCGCGGAGGCGCTGGCCGCCGAGCTCGCCGCGGACGCCGGCCGCCCGGGCTCCATCATCGGGGCGGTGACGGTCGCCGCGCCGGGCTTCCTCAACGTGCGGCTCGCCGACGTGGCGCTCGCGGATGTCGTCGGGGCGGTCCTGGCGCAACCCGCAGTGTGGGGCCACGTTCCGGCCGAGACGCCGCACCGGGTCAACGTGGAGTTCGTGTCGGCCAACCCGACCGGGCCGCTCCACATCGGCAACGCGCGTGGCGCGTTCGTGGGGGATCTCCTCTGCCGCGTGCTGGAGGCCGCCGGCCACAGCGTCACGCGCGAGTACTACTTCAACGACTTCGGGGCCCAGGTGCGGAACCTCGGCGCGTCGGTCGTCGCGATCCGGAGGGGCGAGCCGCTGCCCGAGGAAGCCTACCGGGGCGCGTACGTCGGCGACCTGGCGTCGGAAATCCCGGACGACGTGTGGAGCGCCGCGGAGGTCGCGGGCGCCGACCCGGTGATGATCGTCGGGCAGTGGGCCTCGGAGCGGGTCCGGGCGGGCATCGAGGCGTCGCTGGCGCATCTCGGCGTCCGCTTCGACGTCTGGAAGAGTGAGGGCTCGCTCTATCGCGACGGCTGGGTCGCGCGGGCGGTCGAGCGCCTGGAGGCGGCGGGGGCACTGTTCCAGGAGGACGGCGCGCTCTGGTTCCGGTCGACGGCGTTCGGGGACGACAAGAACCGGGTCGTTCGCAAGTCGAACGGCGACTGGACCTACTTCGGGTCGGACATCGGCTACGTCGTGGAGAAGTTCAGTCGGGGCTTCGACCAGTTGATCTACATCTGGGGCGCGGACCACCACGGGACGGTGGCCCGGCTTCGGAATGCCGCCACCGCGATGGGCTACGACCGCGAAGCGGTCCAGATGATCCTCATGGCCTGGGTCCGCTTTATTCGCGACGGCGTCGAGGTCTCCATGTCGAAACGGTCGGGCGAGTTCATCACGCTCGACGAGCTGCTGGCCGAGATCGGGGTCGACGCGGCACGCTGGTTCTTCGCGGCGCGGGGGCACACGTCGGGGATCGACTTCGACATCGAGCTGGCGAAGAAGCAGTCGGCCGAGAATCCCGTCTACTACGTCCAGTACGCCCACGCCCGGATTGCCTCGATCCTCCGCAAGGCGGCCGAGGCGGGGCTCGCGCCGGGCGCGGCCGTCGGTCCCGCTGCGCTCACCGGGGCGCTCACCGGGGCGCCAGAGGCCGCGCTGGTTCGGGCGCTGGCGCGCTTCCCGGAGATCGTGGAGGACGCGGCGGCCGCCGAGGAGACCCACGGGATCACCGCGTTCGCAACGGAGCTCGCGACCGAGTTCCACGCCTTCTACCGCGACGCGCGGGTGGTTGACCCGGCCGAGCCGGAGCGCTCCGCCGCCCGGCTCTCAATCGTGCGAGCGACCCAGCTGACGTTGGCAGGCGCGCTGGGGCTGCTGGGGATCTCGGCGCCGGAGGCGATGTAGCGGGCCGCCCTTAGCGGTGCGCGGGAAGCGCCGCGCCTCAGCGGTGCGCGGGGATCGCGGCGCCGGCCAGCGTTTCCAGGATCGCGGCGTCGCTCGCGAACAGGACCGCCACGTCGCGGACTCCGGTGTTCAGCGCCGTACCTGGCGCGATCCTCACGACGCGCGCTTCCCCCGGGACGCCGCGCACCGCCTCCGTGGCGGCGGTGGCGAACTCGGCCGCATCGTTGCGCGTGTCCCACGTCGTGAGGACGACCAGCGCGTACGCCCCGCTCGGGCCCTCGATCAACGCGTAGCGGTCGCCGCCCCATCCCGCCGCGGCCGCGTCGCCGCTGATCCCGCCGCCGGCACCCGTCACGCCACGCGCCCGCAGCCACGATCCGATCTGGAATTCGCCCAGCGTGTCGGCCGGGGTCGCCTTCCACCCGGCGCCGAGCCGGCCAGCGATGGCCGCGGCGTTGAGGGGCACGGTCACCGGCTGCTCGTCGGCAGCGTACTTGTCGGGATGGAGAACCTGCTCGGTGGAGTCCGGTAGCTTGCCGAACGCGCGGTCCAGCGCCTCCCACCCGCCGTGCGCCCAGATCGAGTTGACGAACAGGATCCCCTGCGTGTAGGGGAAGAGCAGCGCGTCGCGGAGGAACGGTGGCGTCGCGTCCAGCTGGGTCTGGGCCGCCGGATCGCCCGCCAGGATCTCCGCGATCCCGGCCGCATCGAGGTGTTTGGTCAGCCACTGAGTCATCAGGAGCGAGGCGTCGCCCTCGATGAGCGCGAGATGCGCGATCGATCGATCTCCCTGCCCGATGGCGTCCGTGTGGATCCCCTTCAGGCCGAAGTTCTGGTCCTGGAGCGCGTGGGTGAACTCGTGGGCGAAGGTGACCTTCTCGATCGCCCCGATCCGGCCCGTCCGGGCGACGACGTAGATCTGCTTCGTCGCGGGGTCGTAATAGCCGGCGACCTGCGATCCCAGGAGGTTCAGGTAGAGGTCGGCGAGCGACGTGCCCGCCGGGAGGAGGCCCATCGCCACGAGTGTCGCCTGGGATGCCGCGATCTCCGCCGGCGGGTTTTCGGCGCGGAACTGCGCCTCGATCCGGACCCGGAGCTGCGCCTCGTCGAGAATGGTCGGCTCGAGGCGCTGCTTCACGGGCAGCCCGCGGAGGGCGATCACGTCATCCTCGATCTGGCGATAGAGGGCGGCCTCATCGATCGACGGGGCCGCGCTCGGGCTCGCCGGAGCCGCGGTGGGGCCGGCCGAGGAGGACGGGATGGCAGTGGGGATCGTCGATGGCGTCGGCGACGGCGACGGGCCGGGCGATCCGCAGCCGGTCGCGAACACGCCCACGACCACGACCGCGGCCAGAACGCGCGTCGAGGCCGCAACTCGCGACCCAATCTGCGACGCAAGCTCGCGCAGTGCAGCGGGCTCGGAGCGCGAGATGCGCTCGGGAAGCATCGGGCGTGGCATGGCCGGGATTGTCGCACGGGCCATGAAGGTAGCGGTTTCTTCATCGTCTGCCGTCTTGGGGATTCACACAGGCTGCGTAGTCTTCGGATCAAGGAACTGCGGAACGAAACCCTCCGAACCGTCAGGTCCTTCCTCCCTCTCTCCGACCGGGGGCGCCGATTGGGCAGGCGCCTCCGGTCCTCCTTTTCCGGGAGGTCTCGACGGCGCTGGTACGGCCCGACCGAGCGTGCAGCACGCACCCACCCAGCGCAAGGCACGTCATCCCCGCCGGGCGCAACGCCCGGTAAGCGCCGCGTGGCAGAATCCCCCCATGGAATTGCAGTGGTTCGGACGCACGTGCGTCCGCCTCAAGGGCAGGGACGCCGTCGTTGTCGCGGACGCGTACCAGGCCGTCGTCGGGCCGACCGGGCGCGGCATCACCGGCGATATCGTCACCTTCAGCCACCCGGACGATGACCCGCTGCCGCGCGCGAAAGGCGTTGCGACGAGAGACGGCGGGATCCACCTCCCCACCAGCCTCGAGGGGGCGTTCGTGCTCGAGGGGCCGGGAGAGTACGAGTTCAAGCATGTCCTCATCACCGGCGTCCGAACCTTTCGGGACGACAAGCACGGGGCGGACCGCGGACGGAACGTCACCTTCGCGGTGGAGCTCGACGGCATCCGGATCGCCCACCTGGGGGACATCGCCCACATCCTGACCGAGGAGAAGATCGGCGAGATCGGCCCGGTGGACGTCGCCTGTGTGCCGATCGGCGGACAGCTGAGCGCGACGCGCGCGGCGGAGGTCATCGCCCAGCTGGACCCGAAGATCGTCGTGCCGATGCCGGTCTGCGAGGACGAGCGCGACTGCGACGAGGCGCTCGCGAAGTTCCTGCACGAGATGGGTGCCAAGGACGCGACGCCGCAGCCGAAGCTGACGATCACCTCGAGCAGCATCCCCAACGAGACGACGACCGTGCTGCTGGAGTCTCGCGGCAAGGTCTAGGGAGTCGCGCGACCCTCGATCGCACGGCCGCCGGCGACGGCACGGCCGCGGGCGACGGCACGGCCGCGAGCTGGGACCGCACGGCCGCGGGCGACGGCACGGCCACCGGCCAGCACCAGCTTCCCGCCGGCAAGGACCACCCGGACGAGGTCCGCACCCGCCCAGTACGGCAGCTGTGCGTGGGTCGGCACGTCCCAGACGACGAGGTCCGCGCGGCGTCCCGGCTCCAGGGTGCCCCGGTCCGCCAGCCCGAGGGCGGCGGCCGCGTTGACGGTCGTCGCCGCAAGCACCTCCGCCGGCGTCAGCCCCAAGTGGAGCATAGCCACGGACATGGCCAGCGGCAGGCTGGGGACGGGGGACGTCCCGGGGTTGAAGTCCGTCCCGATCGCCACCGGGACGCCCGCCTGGATCAGGTCGCGCGCGGGCTCTCGAAGCTCCAGGCCCAGGAACCACGGGACGGTGGGCAGGAGGACGGCCACGACCGGGCGCGGGCTCGCCGCCGCGGCAGCAGCCAGGGCTGCGATCCCCGCCGGCGACGGGCAGCCCAGGTGGTCCGCGGACAGCGCGCCGAGCTCGGCCGCAAGCTCCGCGGCGCCGGATGGCGCCATCTCATCCGCGTGCAGGCGGATCTCCAGCCCCCGCTCGCGTGCGGCCTGCAGGATCCGCCGAGCCTGGTCAGGCGAGAAGATCCCCGCCTCGCAGAAGACGTCCACGGACCGCGCGAACCCCTGGGCCGCCACGGCGGGGAGCTGCTCGTGAATGACCGCCCGGACGTATGCCTCCGCCGCGGCAGCCGCGTCCGGATGGGCAGCCCGGACCTCAGCCGGGACTGCGTGCGCACCCAGGAACGTGGGAATCACGTCCACCGGGCCCTCCGCGGCCAGCCGCCCGGCGATGGCCAGCAGCCGCAGCTCGGTCGCCGTGTCCAGCCCGTAACCGGACTTCGCCTCGACCGTCGTGGCGCCGTGGCGGAGCATCTCGCCCAGCCAGCGTCGCCCGTGGGCAAGGAGCTGCGTGTCGGACGCGGCGCGCGTCGCGGCGACCGTGGCAAGGATCCCACCGCCGGCCGCCAGGATCTCCAGGTAGCTGGCGCCCCGCTGCCGGAGCGTGACCTCGCCTTCCCGGCTCCCCGCGAACAGCAGGTGCGTGTGGGGGTCCACGAGACCCGGCGTGATAGTGCCGCCGGCCGCGTCGATAACGTCGCAGGCGTCCGGCGAGGCCCCGATCTCTGCCAGGGCGGCCGCGAGCGCCTCGCGCGCCTCCGCTTCCACGGCAACGGCAACGATCCGCCCCTGGAGGCACGCCACCGCGGTCCCGGGAGGGGCGATGGCCGGCTCGTCCTGTCCCCCACCGCGGCGCAGCCCGCCGGCGAGCGTCGCGACCTCGGCTGCGCCGGTGA
>JANXWH010000233.1 GCA_025351245.1 Chloroflexota bacterium
CGCCACGGCGCCCGTGACGATCCCGAAGACGGCCGCCCGTCGCCACCCGTACCTTCCGATCGCATACGCGGCGAACGGCACCAGGAACGGGAACGCCTGCGGCTTCGTCATCACCGCCAGTCCCAGGGCGACGGCGGCCGGGAGCGGGTAGTCGGCCAGCACGAGGATCGCCGCCAGCAGCCCCAGCAGGACGTAGATCGACTCGAACTGGCCCCACCACGCGCTCACGTACCACGTGAGCGGGAGGAATGCCACGGCGAGTGCCGCGCCGATCGCCCAGCGCGGACGTTCGCGAAGGAGGTACGCGACCCCGAGTGCGAGCCCGAGGTCCGCGACCGCGGCCGGGGCCTTGCTCGCGATCCGTGCGGCCAGGTCGCCTGCATCGGCCGCCGTCCCAAAGGCCGGCACGAGGCGGGCGAGCGCCCAGAAGACGTAGACCATGACCGGCGGGAACGAGAGATCCAGCCGGTACGCGTCCCCGAGCGGGACGCCGGTGGCCAGCGCGTGGACCCACCCGACGAACTGGTCCGTGTCGGCGCGCAGGCCGACCGCCGGCAGCAGTGCCAATCGGAGGATCGCTGCAGCGAGCAGCCCGACCGCGAGCCCGATGCGCATGCGGCGAGACCAGCCGGCGGCGCGCGGCGGAAGACTCTCGTCCATCGCCGCAACGATGCGGGGTGGCGTGCCAGACGGCAAGCCACGCCGGCATACGCCGCCGTCGGTCGAGGGCGGCCGGTTGCATGACATCATTCGTCGACATCTGATGTCGTTGGGGTATCCTCTCGCCATGACTGCCGAACGCCGCGTGAGATCCGCCTTCCCGTTGCGCTTCGAGAACCAACGGACCCGCGAGCTGCTCCGGGTCGTCGCCGAGCAGCAGCACATGTCGATGAACCAGCTTGCGGAAGAGATGATCGAGCGCGAGCTGCAGGTGCTGGCGCTGGGCCTTGAGAGCAACCTGTCCGAAACGATCGAGCTGCTTCGTGCCTATCGGGGCGAAGGGCGAGCGGAGGCGTGGGCCGAATTCGCGGACGCCGAGGAGCTCCCCGAGCCCATCGCCGCCCGACGCGTTCAGCCCGACGAGGATGCCTTTGGGGTCGCTCGCGCCTTTGAAGGTGGGGCTTGACCCCGCCGCCCTGTCCCGACTGGAACGAAGATCTACCGGGCGACCTCCCAAGGATCATCGCGAACATCAAAGACCTCTGGCCCGTGATCGAGGCCGACGCCACGGCGAGGCCGGCGCCGTCGCTTGCTCTCGCGCTCGAGTGGCATCGTCGGATCTACGACCGTGTCAGCGTGCCGCATCCCGACTATGTCGGCCAGGTGCGCGACAGCGATCCGCGCTTCCCGCGCCTGATCGACTACGAGGTCGCCGTCGGGACCGCCCGCGGACTGTCGGCGAGGGACGTCCCGGCAGCCCTCGACGCCTTTGTACGGGCAACCACGGCCGTGGTGTCGGCGCTTGACGCTGCTGTCCCGCCCGTCGGCGCCCCTTCTTCTCCCCAGGTTGTCGCGGCGATCGTGCGCTCGTGTGCCTATGCCCACGGCGAGTGGATCCGCATCCACCCCTTCGCCAGCGGCAACGGGCGCACGGCGCGCATGTGGGCGAACTGGATCGCCGTGCGGTACGGGCTTCCGCCTTTCGTTCGGATCAAGCCACGACCCCACGCTGTTCTCTTTGCCGGCGCCGCCGTGATGTCGATGCGCGGCGACCATCGCCCCACCGAGGTGATGTTTGCCTCGATGCTGGGCGACGCTCTCCGACCCGCCACGGGTCAACCCTGACGACGCAGGCGCGATCTTCTGCCCAAGCGAACAAGGGGGTTGCGGACCGCCATCCTCGGCCCCGGCCTTGATGCGCATCCGGCCTGCTTCGACGTCGCGCGCGCAAGGGCGACCACGGCCCTGTCCCCGTTCTCGTCGGGCGGACCGGCCCGGACGCTGCGACTTCCTGACGCCCCGAGGCTCCGCCAGTGGCCCGGACGCTACAGGTGGGACGTCGCCCAGTAGCGCTCCGCGGCGCCCGAGCGGCCGTTGAGCCCCGCGACCTTCGCGCCGTAGCCGCGGACGGCGTCGGCCATCGCGTCGGCACCCCCGAAGAGTCGGTCCAGCTGGCTCTCGTAGAGCCGGATCCCCATGATCTTGCGGTCCAGCATGTCCGAGATATCGGCGTAGTCGGGCGTGATGCCGACGTCCGCGGGCACGCCGGCGAGGGCGCCCTCGGGCAGGTTCTCGATCCGCCGGAAGTCGTCCCACCAGGCGTATGGGAAGTCCTCGTAATACGTGACGATCCCCGCGTACTCCGGCCCGGGCATCACCCAGCGTCGGCCCAGCTCCAGGAGCGCGACGCCCACCTCGCGCATGAGCTGGTGGTCCACGTGGTTCCCCACGCCCAGCGGCAGGTAGACCTTCTGGGGCTCCAGGCGCACGATCTCGCGCACCAGGAGGTCGATCGGCGCTCGATCATCCGGCCGCGGCATCGCCAGGAGCTGGTCGTCGCCCTCGTAGCCGCGGAAGACGGCGTCGGGGAGGTCCAGGAAGACGATCGACGCCTCGGCGAAGTACGCGAAGCGCTCATCCTCCAGGCGGCGAGCGGCCATCAGGTCGCCGGCAGCCTTCGCCTCCACGAGCGCGTCGGTGAGCACGGCGCCCTGCTGCGGAACGTCGTCCATGAGCGCCTGGCCGGCAAGCGGCCGGTTGTGGATGTCGGCCCGGCGGTACCACGACGAGCGTTGCCAGAAGCGCTTGGCGGCCGAGTCCGCTTCGCCCTGGGTCGCGTCCAGGCGGTCAGCCGTAGCGAGGTACGGGGCGTCGACCGCCGGGTCCAGGGGCCGGTCCGCGCGGACGTTGGAGCGGTTGAACGCTTCGCTGGTCGGCCAGATCGCCTTGCTGCCGAAGCCCAGCGCCTCGCGCTGGTACGGCGTGAGCGTGCGTGTCGCGCCGTTTCCCGAGAAGACCGTGATGATCGTGACAGTCTGCCCAAGCTCGCGGAGGCTCGCGATGAGCCCGCCGCAGGAGAGCGCGACGTCGTCGGGATGGGGTGCGACGAAGACGTGGGTCATGGCCGGGGAGTATACCGACCGCCCGGGGCCAGGGCCGGGGGCCCGGGGCCGCGGCCAGGCCGGGGCCGCGGCTGGGCCG
>JANXWH010000085.1 GCA_025351245.1 Chloroflexota bacterium
GGCGGTCACCGTCAGGTTGCCGGTCACCGCGACCGCGTTCGCCGGCACCCCGCCCCGGCCCGCCACCCCGAACGTCCGGGCAGTGCCCGAGACGAAGGCGCCGGAGAGGCCGTTGGCGAAGCGGGTGTCGAGCAGGCGGGCGGGCGTGAGGGCGTGGTAGGTGGCGCCGGACGCCTTGAACTTGTCGGCGAGGGCCTGGTTCAGCTCGGTCCGCGTCCCGTCGTAACCCAACGCCCAGATCCCCACGCCGCGGATCCCGGCCGCGTTGACCATGTCGTAGCGCGCCCGGAGGGTGTCTGCGTCGTCGTAATAGAGCTGGCGCCACGTGGTGACGCAGCCATAGGTGGCCGTGCAGACCTGTCGCTGGTACGCCGCCCAGGCGGACGTCTCGCGCGGGTCGAAGCGCCGCCCATATTGCGCCGCGAGGTCGACCGCGGTGCTGTAGACGGCCGCCACCGACTCGCCGTACGTGCCCGGATCCTGGGTCTTCGCGTTGACGGCGTCCGAGACGGTCGACCACGCCCGTCCGTAGTACGGGACGCCCAGGATGACCTGCGCGGCGGAGACCCTGGCCGCGTACGCCTGGACCGTGTCGGTAAGGTTGTAGGCGGGCCCGCCCAGCGGGTCGACGGAGCCGGCCTGCGGCGAGCTGGCGGTGCGGTAGTCGTAGCCCATGATGAAGACCGCGTCGGCGCCGCCCGGTGCGAGCGCGGCTTCCAGCGGGTAGTTCGCCGGCCGGCCCAGCGTGTCGAAGGTGACGTGGTAGCCGGCGCTCGCCTTATTGAACTCGGAGCGGATCGTCTGGATGAGGGCCACGAAGCCGGCCTCGCTACCAGTCACCAGCGGCTCGAAGTCCAGGTTGACGCCATCAGCGCCGCGGTTCCGGACGGCCGCGACGATCTGGCCAGCGAGGTTCAGGCGCGCCGCCGGGCTCGCGAGGAGGGCCTGCTGGACCGCCGCGCTGCTCGAGGTCCACGCCATCGCCTCGACGGTCAGGGTCACCCGTGTGTGGCTCGCGTGGGCGGCGTTGATGATCGTCGTCATCGCGGAGCTCGTCCAGCCGGCCCAGCCGGTGGTGGGGGTCCCGTTGCTGTTCTTGGTGCCGAGGTTGCCGGCGGCATCCGTCCCGACGCCGAAATAGGCGACGTGGGAGAGGACGGTGAAGTCGAGCTGGGCGCTGCCCACCTCCCAGTAGGGCAGGAATCCGTAGACGTCCCGCCGGAGGCTCGTGGCGTCGAGCCGGTCCGCGTCGCCGAGCGTCGTGGGCGCGACGAACGAGGCCCCGGTCGCCGGGATCGACTCGCCGCCTGCGGGGGCGTCGACGGGCGCCGGAGGCGTGCTCGGCACCGGGCTCGCTCCAGGCACGAGCGGCCCGGCGAGCATCTGGGCGCCGCTGGCCGCGCCGGCAGGCAGCGCGCGCGGCGCGGCCCCGCCGACGCGCCACGTCTCGCCAGCCCGCGGCTTGAAGCCGACCGTCACCCGGCCGCCAGGAGTGAAGTGATTGGCGTCGCCGGCGTGGGCCAGCAGGTCGAGGTACTCCTGGCTGGCCTCCGGGCTCGCCGGGGGCGTCGAGCGGGCCGCGGACGCTGGGGCGACCGCCACCGTCGCGGGAGCGACTTCCGGGGCAACGGCCGATTGGGCCACCGGCTCCAGCGCCGACGTCCTCGCGACAGCACCGAGGCCGGCCGGCGTCGCGAGGGCAACGGACCCGACCAAGAGGCCTGCCGACAGGCCGAGCGCGCCGAGGCGGCGCGCGAGCGAGGCGGCGATCGGACGAATGCTAGCCACGGATGCCCTCGCTGGCGGTTCTGCTCGCGTGATCCCAATGGCCGGGCGGACGCTCAACCCCGGAGATCGACCGCGTGCCCCGGTGGGCAGGACTCATGCACCCTACCGCATTGGGCAAGCCCGGACTCGCCCACCGTCATCGGGTGCCAAACGGATCCCCCGGATCTCCCCTCCCTACTGGAAGTAGCCCGTCACGTCGAAGATGACCTGGGCGGTGGGCCCGGCGGTTCCGGTGACGTAGGTAGCGGACAGGGTGCCCCCCGCGCCGAGGGCCACCGTCACCCCATTGGCCCGGTTGTCGCGGACGGGGAAGTTGAGGGT
>JANXWH010000036.1 GCA_025351245.1 Chloroflexota bacterium
CCGCCGCCCGGGGCTCGCCCGCCGGCCCGTCGGGCCCGTGAATGAAACAGCGCTTCAGTCGGCAGGGAAAGCCGCGAGGATCTCGTCGGGCCCGATCTGGCGGATCGGAGCCGCGATCCGGTCGAAGCCGGTGCGGGGACCGCAACCAAAACCGTCGCCGCGTCCACCCGCGATATCCCTGCGGCGCTGCGAACCAGCGCGGCGATGTCAGAACCCGTTAGCGGCGCCCGATCGCGCCACTTGATCGTGCCGACAAACGCAACCGGGGCCGGCGGCGGAGGCTCGCGGTCCGCACCGACGAGGTCGACCTCAACCTTGTTATCGCGGGTCCAGAAGGCGCGGACAGCGCGTGCGCCACGGAGCGTGGCGTCTCCCGCCATGGACAGTCGCGCGAGCGCCTCGCGAGTCAGGGGTTCGATCGAGGATCGAGCGTGCATTGACATTGGCGGGTAGCTCCGCGTCGTGGATCCTCGCGGCGCTGAGCACGAGTTCTGACCCGGGATCGGCGAGGCTCGCTTCAGGAACGCGCCGAGGTTGCCGCCCGACCAAAGCCGGACGATCTTCGGGAACCCGCCCGTGACGAGATAGGCATCGAGCGCGTCTGCCCCAGTCCTGCCCGTGAGACGCGCGACCTCGAGCGGGCCCAGGGGCGGAACGAGCAACTCGTGCGTTGGACGCTGGTAGAGCGGTGCGCTGTCGACCGTGAGCCGCTCCATCATCTCGAGGTCGGACCCGATGAGCACGAGCACGACCGGCATCTGCTCGAGGGTCCTCCACGCCGCGCGGATGCTGCCTTCCTGGGGGCTCGGGAGAAGCTCGCCGCCGGGACCGCGCCGCCGCTCACAGAGGTCGGGAAACTCGTCGAGCACGATGATGCTGGGGCGGTCCGCGGTTGCCCCCGATGCCGCCGCCAGCAGCGCTCCCTCCCAGTCGGTGAAGGCGACCCCGGCACCTGCGAGCGGCGCTGACGGAAGGCTCGAGGCCGCGAGGGCGGCCCGGAAGCGCTCGAGCTCCCGGGTCTCCGCAGCGGGGTCGCCCCTCTACGGGCGGCGGGGTCGCGGGGTCGGTCCGGCGCGGCGGGGTCGCCCCTAGCGGCGGGGTCGCCCTCCACGGGCGGCGGGGTCGCCCTTGGCGACCAGATCGTGCGGATCAAGACGCCCAGGGACCGTTCCCGTGAGGTAGTGACCGGCTTGTTCGCGCTGTGCGAACGACAGCCGAGAATCAAGGCGTCGCGCTTCTCGATGTCCGCTGGATAAGGGCCGTCTGTTCTCCTGTGGCGACCGCCGGGGGACCGGAGCGCGCTCGATCCAACAACCGGAGCGCGCTCGATCCAACAGAGTGACTGGCTCGATGCAGTCGGCGTCGGTGCCGCGCAGGAAGCGGGGCGAGCGCCAGGCCGGCGACTTCTACGGCGGCTGGATCACGAACCGTGTCGTCGGCCCGCTGAAGGGCGGCCCTGGCATTCGACTGGTGATCCGGCGCGGTGACCGCGCAGCGTCCCCGATAACCTCAGCGACAGGCCCGGCAGCGCCCCACGATCGTGACGTGGGAGAGGTCGACCGCGAACCCCCGGGCGGCCTCCAGCGTAGCCACGATCGAGGCGCCCTCCTCGGCGGTGATCTCCCAGGCGGCCCCGCAGTCCCGGCAGTGGAGGTGCCCGTGCTCCGCGTCCGGCAGCACGTGGTACTCCTCGCGACCGTCCGGGCCGTGGCCGTGGCGCACGATGCCCAGCTCCTCCAGGACGTCGAGCGTCCGGTAGACGGTCGATGGGATCGTCGACGGATCCTGCTCGCGGCAGCGTTCGACGAGGTCGGCGCCGGTCACGTGGCCGCGCGTCTGCGAGAGCACGGCGACCAAGGCCCGTCGCTGCGGCGTCCAGCGCAGGCCGCGCTCACGGAGGCGATCGCGGACGGATCCCCAGGCTGCGAGGTCGTCGGAGCGAGATTCGGACGGGGCGGGAGATCCAACTGGCTGCATGGCGCGAAGTATAGGGTGGACGGTTGCGCCGGGACGTTGTTGCAACACGTTGCAGCAAGACCGGTCCCGGACTAGACTCCGCATGGGACCGCCGGCCGGGTGGACCCTTTCAGCGCCGCCAGTCTCGCCCGACGTCGACCGGAGAGATCCATGCACATCCCGGATGGCTACCTGAGTCCCATCGTCTCGATCGGCCTCGGTGCGGCGACGGTTCCCGCGTGGGGCATCGCCTCCCAGAAGGTCAAGGCGATCCTCAACAACCGAACCATCCCGCTCCTCGCCATCTTCGCCGCGCTCAGCTTCACGATCATGATGTTCAACATCCCGGTGCCGGGCGGCACGACGGCCCACGGGGTCGGTGGGACGCTGATCGCGATCGTGCTGGGACCCTGGGCGGCGGTCATCGCGATCAGCGTCGCCCTCGTCATCCAGGCGCTCTTTTTCGGCGACGGCGGGGTCCTGGCGATCTTCGCGAACTCCCTGAACATGGGCGTGCTCCTCCCGTTCGTCGGGTACGCGGTGTACCAGCTCCTGGCAGGTCGCGCCCCGCTCCTCTCGTCGCGGCGGGCTGTTGCGGCCGGGATCGCCGCGTACGTGGGGATCACGGTGTCCGCGCTCGCCGTCGGGATCGAGCTGGGCATCCAGCCGCTCCTCTTCAGCGACGCCTCGGGCAGGCCGCTGTACTCCCCCTACGACCTGAACGCAGCCGTCCCGGCAATGCTCCTCGCTCACGTCCTCGGGGCGTCCATCGTCGAGGGCCTCATCACCTTCCTGGGCGTCGCGTACCTCCAGAAGCGCCACCCGACCTACCTGACGTCGCTGCGCGGCGTCTACGCCCCGGGCGTGACGGAGACGGGGACGGCACCCGCTCGCCCCTACTGGCAGATCCTGGTCGGAGCCGGCATCGCCGCCGCAGTCGTGCTTTTCGCCGTCGGGCTCATCCTCGGTGGCGGCGACCCCGGGAGGCTCTTCGGTGCCGACTGGTCCCGGGTCAACTGGGCGGACGTTGGGACGATGCTCCTCGTCAGCGCCGTCATCGCGGTCGTCATCGTGCCGCTCGCGTACCTCGCGCTGCCGCGTCGGCTGAAGCGGATCGGGGCTGCGTTCACGGTCGTGGCGGTCATCGCGCCGCTCGGCCTGATCGCCCCGGGGTTCGCCTATGGAGAAGGCGGTTCGAAGGACGTCCAGGCCGCCTTCGGCTACATTCCGCAGGGCCTCCAGCACCTGTCCGGAATCTTCAGCGCCCCGCTTTCCGGGTACACGATCCCGCTCCCCTTCTTCGGCGGGGCGAACGCCGCGCTGTGGCATGCGGCGGTGGGCTACCAGGCCGCCGGGATCGTCGGGATCCTGCTCTGCGGCGGGGTCATCCTCGCGATCGCGCCATTCCTGCGCGGCCGCGGCGCGGCGCCGGACCTCCACGACGCGCCGGACGTTCCCGACAACGCGGACGTCGCGAGCCGCGACGGGACCCGTGGACGCGGTCGAGGGCGTCGGGGCGCGACGTCCGCCGCTTCGGCCGCGCCGGATCAGCCGCGCGTGGCCGCGAGCCCTCCCAGTCGAGGCGACCGACGCCGGGATGGTCGGGTCGGCTGGCTCGAGCAGACGCTGGGCGGCATCACGGCGTCGATCGAGCACGCGATCTTCACGGAGCAGCACGCTCGCACGGATGGCTGGCTGCAGCGGCGTGATCCCCGCGCCAAGCTCGGAATGTTCCTGGCCCTCGTGCTCGCGGCCAGCCTCACCGCGTCCCTCGCGGTCCTCGTCGGGCTCTACGCGCTCACGCTCGGGGCCGCGCGTGCCAGCCGGGTCCCATTCTCGTTCTTCGTCAAGCGCGTCTGGCTCGGCATCCCGTTCTTCGCGGGCATCGTCGTGATCCCCGCCATCTTCATGGTCCCTGGGCCACGCCTCTTCGACCTTGCGATCGGGCCCCTGCACCTGGCGCCGTCGGCGCCCGGTGCGGCCGGTGCGGTGCTCTTCGTGGCGCGGGTCGGCGTGTCGGTCTCGCTCGCGGTGCTCCTCGTCATGACGACGCCCTGGGCTGACATCCTCAAGAGCCTGCGCTCCCTGCGGGTACCCCAGGTCTTCGTGCTCGTCCTCTCCATGACCTACCGCTACATCTTCCTCTTCCTCCACACCGCGAACGGGATCCTGCTGGCCCGCAAGAGCCGCGTCGTGGCCCGGACGACCGGCGGCGAACAACGTCGCTGGATCAGCGGGACGATGGGGAACCTGATGAGTCGGGCCTTCAAGATGAGCAACGACGTCTACGCCGCGATGCTGGCGCGAGGATTCTCGGGCGAGATGCGGGCGCGCGCGTCCCGCCGGATGCGGACCGCCGACTGGGCGGCCCTGGGCGGGGTCGCCGCCGTCGCGGCCCTGGCGGTGCTCGGCGGGCGGACCCTGCCGTGACCGGGGCCCGCGACGCCGAGACGCACGTCGAGCCGGTCTTCGACCTGGCCGGCGTCCGTTACGTCTACAACAACCGGCAGGTCGCACTCGACGGCATCGACCTCGTGGTGCGGCCGGGCGAGCAGGTGGTGCTGCTCGGGGCGAACGGCTCCGGAAAGTCCACGCTCCTCAAGCTGCTCGACGGGATCATCGCGCCGACCGGCGGTCGAATGCGGGCCCTGGGCAGGGATATCGCGGCGGTCGTCGACGGCTTCGACGCGTTCCGGTTCCATCGCCAGGTGGGCCTCGTCTTCCAGGATCCCGACATCCAGCTCTTCAGCGCCACCGTGCTCGACGATGTCGCCTTCGGGCCGCTCCAGCTGGGCCTCGCGGACGACGAGGTCGAGGCCCGCTGCGACGAGGCCCTGGGCATGATGGAGATCCGGCACCTCGCGAACCGGGCGCCCTTCGAGCTCTCCGGCGGCGAGAAGAAGCGGGCGGCCATCGCGTCGGTCCTCTCGCTGCGCCCGGACGTCATCCTCCTCGACGAGCCGACCGCGGCGCTGGATCCGCGCACGAAATGGGTCCTCGTGAACCTGATCCGGCGGCTCGGCGAGGCCGGCCGGACCGTGATCACGGCCACCCACGAGCTGGACATCGTCCCGGTCATCGCGGATCGCGTCGTGGTCCTGGGCGAAGACCGGCGCGTGCATGCGGACGGCTCGCCAGCCGAGGTCCTGGGTGACCGCGATCTGCTCATCGCGGCCAACCTGATCCACGAGCACCTGCATGAGCACGGCGGGATCCGGCACTCACACCCGCACGGCACCGACGAGTCGCACGATGGTCACGCCGGGCCCGGCGGCCATGACCCGGACGCCGTGCCGCCCGCGCTCGCCTGGATGGCCGACCCGGCGCCCTGATTGACCGCCCGCGCCGGCGGGTTTCGCCGGCCCGAAACCTACGGCGCCGCGCTCGGCGAGACGCTCGGCGAAGCGGCCGGCGCGGGGATGACGAGCGTCTGGCCGGGGACGATCAGGTTCGGGTTGGTGATGCCGTTCGCCGCCTCGATCGCCTGGAGCGTGACCCCGAACGAATTCGCGATCCGGGCGAGCTGATCACCCCGCTTCACGACGTAGACGAGCGGCGTGGCGGCCGGCGACGGGACCACGCTCGCCGGCGGGGCGGCGGATGCGGTCGCGCCGGGCGAAGTGCCGGCGCTCGTGCCCGGCGTCGCGGACGGTCCCGCGCCCGTCGGCGAGGGCGAGGCGACCGAGGCGCCTCCCGCCGGGAGCGGAAGCAGGAGCGGCAGGAGCATCCCGATCCCGAAGCCGCCGCCGCCCACGACGACGAGAATCAGCAGGCCGACGAGGGCCGAGAAGACCGGCGAGCGGCGGCGTGGATGCGCGGCGGCGTCCTCCGGCGGCGGCGGCGCGGTGCGGTAGATCGTCCTGGGAGGAGACTCGGCCGCGGCGTCGTCCTCGTCGGCCACGTCGTCCTCGTCGGCCACGTCGGCGGCGGCGGCGTCGTCGGGCTCGTCGAGCGGGGCCGCCTCGTCGGCCACGGTGGGCGTTGCGCCGGCCGCGGCGTCCGGCATCTCGCCGAGGGCGCCGTCCCGGAACCAGCCGGGCGGATCGTTGGAGCGAACGCCACCCGAGTCCTCGACCCACGTCGCTGCCTCCGCCTGGGCCGCGGATTCGGCAGCCGCCGCGGCCTCCGCTCCCAGCCCTTCGGCGGGCGCGGGCGTTCCGGCGACGCCGGCCTGTTCTCCGGAGAGGGTGCGTCTGCGACGGGGTCGGTGCAGCTTCGGCATCGGGGCGGATTGTACGGGCCGCGCGCCTCGGGTGCGAGCCGTTGATACCGATCGCGCTCCGCCGGGCCGCCGGATCGCCGGGCCGCCGCGATCGTGCGCCGGGATCGCAAGCGGGGCAGGCCCCCGGTTCGCCCCTACCCCGCGTCCGAGATCTCGAACCGCGCGAGGCGCCGCGCACCGAGCCAGAACGCGACGCTCGTCACGACCGCGGCCAGGACGAAGCCGGTCGCCAGGGGCACGTCGCGCGCGAGCGTCCCGGCCTCGGGTCCCGCGATCCCCGCCGCGACCGCAAGCCCGTACTCGCGGATCGAGAGGAGCCGCGTCCCGGAGAAGAACGACGAGATGATCCCTTCCCAGAGCAGGACGTATGCCAGCCCGGCGATGAGCGCCCGCCCGGTCCACACGGAGAGGGTCACGAAGACGGCCGTGTAGGCGATGACCGCGACCACGGCGCCCACCAGCATGCCAAGGACGAGTCCGGGCGCGTCGAGCCGCACGAGCAGGATGCCCGCAACAAGCACCGAAGTTCCGCACAGCGCCACGCCGGCCGTGCCGGCCACCAGCATCTTCGCGAACACGATCCAGCCACGCCCAACCGGCTTGGTCAGGAGATGGACCACGGTCCCGTCGTCGATCTCGGCGCCGATCGCCGTCGTGCCGAGGACCAGCGCGACGAGCGGCACGATGGTCGTCATGACCAGCGAGTCGTAGAGCTGACGGGTGAGCTGGGCAGTGGTGCCCAGCCCTCCGCCGACCACGAGCACGACCGCGACGCCGACCGGCGCCAGCGCCAGCAAGCCGACCAGGAGGATCCGGCGCCGTCCCAGGAGGCCGCGCATCGTGAGGTTGACGAGCGGGCCAAGGACGGACGCGCCGAGCACGGGTGCCGACGGGCGCCGCGGCAGCGGCGGCGACGACGGCGCGGCCGCAGGCCAGCCGGGCACCGGCGCACCACTGGGCGACGGAGCCCCGCCGCTCACCGGCGCACCAGGTAGTCGAAGACCGACTCGAGCGACTCGTCGGCTGGGGCCAGCTCGAAGATCGAGACACCCGCGTCGCGTGCCAGCACGGGCAGCTCGCGGGTGAACGTCGCGAAGTCGGCCGTTCGCACGTCCAGTCGACCGTCCTCGAACGTCAGCCCCGAGACCGTGGGCCGGCCCACCAGTCGGCCCGCCAGCGCGCGATCGTCGGACGTCCGGAGCGTGAAGGAATGGGGGCGATCCGTCATGAGCCGGCGGATCTCGCGGAAGTCGCCCGAGGCGGCGAGGCGGCCGGCGACCACCACGAGGACCCGCTCCGCGACCCGCTCCACTTCCTCGAGGATGTGCGACGAGAACAGGATCACCCGGCCCTCGTCGGCCAGCGCCCGGAGCAGCGCCATCATGTGGAGACGCTGGCGCGGGTCCATCCCGTTGAACGGCTCGTCGAGGACGAGGACGGCCGGGTCGTGGACCAGCGCTGCGGCGACCTTCGCGCGCTGCCGCATCCCCTTCGAGTAGGTCGCGAGCTCGCGGTCGGCGGCATTTGCGAGCTCGACGGTCCCGAGTGCCCGATCGACGGCGCCGCTGCCGAAGGGCAGACCCTGGAGCTGCGCGCTGAGGCGGACGAACTCACGAGCCGTGAGATACGGGAAGATCGCCTCACGCTCCGGGACGAGCCCAACGCGCCGATAGACGGCCGGGTCGCCGAAGGTCGGGCGCCCGTCCACGGTGACGCTCCCTGCCGACGGCCGGAGCAGCCCGGCCACGAGGTGGAGCAGCGTGCTCTTGCCGGCCCCGTTCGGGCCCAGGAGACCGGTGACGCCTGGCTCCAGCCCGAACGTGACGTCGTTCACGGCCACGACGTTGCCGTACCACTTGGCGACAGCGCTGACCGACACGGTGGGCGCGGGCGCGGTCCCGCTCATGCCTCGATCCGCCGGTACCGGAGGACGAGCACGATGAGCGTGGTGACCGCGACGACGCAGGCACCGGCAGCGAAGATCCCGGGGTCGATCCCCGAGCGTGTCACGGTCACGTTGCGTCCCGCCACGCCGAAGAGCGTGGACGCGAGCCCGTCGAGGAGCGCATACGGGTCCAGGAGGGCCACGTACCGGAGGGGATCCCGCAGCCGGCCCTGGACCACGAGGACCTGCACCACGCCGCTTAGCACCAGGAAGGTAGCCACGATCGCCCCCGCCGCGAAGGCCCGCCGCGGCGTGAAGGCGGCGATCACGAGGCCGATGCCGGAGAAGAACGCCGCCGCGACGACCGTGCTCAGCAGGATCGGCAGGACGAGCGGGATGGCCTCGCCGAGGCCGGCGCCAAGGTCGATCGAAGCAAAGACGATCCCGAGCAGGAGGACGGCCTGCGGCACCAGGAGCACGAGCGCCAAGGCGCATACGAGCGCCCCGTACTTCGCGAGCGCGTAGTCGGTGCGTCCCAGCGCACGGCTGAAGTAGAGCGTCAGGACGTGGTGTCGCTGGTCACGGCCAAGCAGCTCGGGCGCCTGCGCGGTCACGAAGAATGCGATGAACGTCTGCACGAACGTGAGGTAGCTCTGCGGCGTGATCGGGCTCACCCGCTCCGTCGCCGGCCCGGCGAGCGCCCGGATCCCGACGGCGAGGACCGCGGGGAGCAGCGTCAGCCCTGCCAGCGCGAACGGCGCGATCTTCGCGCGGCCGCCCCGACCGATCCCGAACGTCCATTTCAGCGATTGCGCGAAGAGCGTGGAGATCGCGTGCCGGCGACCCAGGCGCGGCCCATCGTATCCCCGGTAGCCCAGGTCGAAGATTGAGCCGGTCGCGCTGCCCGCGACGAGGTCAGGCGGCAGTGCCACGGGCGCCCTCCTCGTCAGGGTCGTCGCGGAAAAGGTCCTCGACCCGGTGCCGGGCCGCTTCGATGCGGATCAGCGCAAGGCCGCGGGTCGCGGCCGCGTCCCGGATCAGGTCATAGGGGCGCTCGTCCTGGGCCGCGACCAGCACGCGGCGCGGGCCGTCCACCCGGGCGCGGAAGCCGGCCGCGACGAGATCGGCAGCCAGGTCATCCGCCCCTTCATCGACCTCCACGATCAGCGTTCCGGTCCGACCGGTGAAGCTGGCCAGCGAGGCTGAGCGCAGGAGGCGTCCGCCGTCGATCGCCACGACATGATCGCAGACGCGCTCGATCTCGCCCAGCAGGTGCGAGCACAGGAGGACGGCAATCCCGAATTCGGTGCCGGTACGGCGGATCAGGTCCAGCATCTCGTCACGTCCCGAGGGGTCCAGGCCGTTGGTCGGCTCGTCGAGGAGGAGGAGCCGCGGATCGTGGACGAGTGCCTGGGCCAGCTTCACGCGCTGCCGCATGCCGGTGGAGTAGCCGCCGATCTGTCGATAGCGCTCCTCGAAGAGGCCGACGTGGCGCAGGACGTCAGCCGTCCGCTCGCGGGCCGCAGTCCGGGGCAGGCCGCTTATCTCCGCGAGGTGCGCCACGAGGTCGGTGGCGGTCAGGTCGGGCGGGAGGACGTCGTGCTCAGGCATGTACCCCACCCGCTCGCGGATGCGGGCACCGTGCGACGCGGTGTCCAGGCCCAGGACCGATGCCCGTCCGCTCGTCGGCGCGAGCAACCCCAGGAGGATCCGCAGGAACGTGCTCTTGCCGGCTCCGTTTGCCCCGACCAGGCCAACGATCCCCGGCTCGATCTCCACGCTCAGCGCGTCGAGCGCGAGGACGCCGCCACCCGGTCCCGGGTAGCGCTTGGTCAGGCTCTCGGTGGCGATGAGCGGCATCCGGGCAGTGTAGGTCGGCGGACGCAGCTGGGCCGGCCACGGGTCGGCCGGGCCGTCGCGGGCCGTTGCGGGCCGTCGCAGTGACGCGACGACGCCGGTGCCCGCCCCTTCCTTCACCCGCCGGGCTTGACGCCGACGATCGACTGGCCCAGCGACCAGAGGGTCGTCGCGGTCAGCGCAACCATGAGGACCGCGAGCGGCAGCTGGCGCAGGCGAAGGGACCGGAGCGCTCCCTTCGAACGAGCGTCCAGGCCCTCGGCGGCGGCGGCGTGGCCGGCGACCGCCCCCAGCATGTGCCCGCCGACGATCGCGGTGAGCTGGACCGCCCATACGAGGCCGGGCGGGAGCCAGGCGCTGTTCGGCGTGAAGAACGCCAGGCCGCCCAGGTTCCAGCCCTGCAGGAACGGGTCGCCCAGCGCGATGAGGATCTTCTGGCCGTCGATGAGGAGGAAGGTGAGGTAGTGGCCGGCGATGTAGCCCGTCGCGATCGGGACCAGACCGGCGCCCACGGCGGCGATGCCGATCGCCGGCCCGGACGACCCGGCAACGAGGCGCGCCACACCGAGCGCCAGGAGGATGGCCACGCCGAGGAAGACCGCCAGGGTGACCGTCCCGCCCGTGATCCCGGTCAACCCAACCGTGTCGTACCAGAGTTGGGTCTGCGAGAGCCCGTCGTAGAGGACGGCAGCGACCGCGAGCGCGGCGAGGGCAACGTCCGCCCGGGCCCAACCCGGCTCGAGAAGCCCCGCCCCGAACGACCGGCGACGGACGAGGCCATCGTCCGGGATCCCGGCCAGCGCGATCGGGGCGATCCGCCCGAGCAACCCGAACCAGACGCTGAAGACCTCGGCCCGGGCGCGCCACGCGTCGCGGCCGAACTGCGCCATACCGAGGAGCGTGAGGGCGAGGTAGGCCAGGAACGCGCCGACGAGGATCCGGCCGCCCCCGCCACCGGTCACGATCAGCTCCAGCCAGACAAAGGCCGCATAGCCGGCCGCCGCGGGCGCGCGACCGAGCCGCGCCGGGTAGGGTGCCGGCGCCCACCCCGCGATACCGAGTCGGCGGACGATCCACGCCCCGGCGTCGAAGAGGGTCGTGAACGGGTCCAGCCACGCCCAGACCGGGCCGACGAGCGCGGAGACGAGCGCCACTCCCACCCAGCCGAAGACCCACAGGAAGAGGACGCCGACGTCGCCGTCGCTTGCGCCGCCGACGATCCCCTGGGCGACGATCCAGCCGACGGCGATCAGGCCGAGCAGCCGCAGTCCCGCCTGGAGCCACCCGGGCACCGCGCGCGGGCGCGGATCACCCGGGCCGAACGGCCGGACGTCACGCACGAAGACGATCGCGAACGAGAGCGCCACGGCGGCGGCGGCCCCGGCGAGGTAGACCGGCGAGGCGCGCCGCCGCGCGTCCCGCCCGTGCGCTCGGCCGCCTCAACTTGGGCGGGCCCACGGTGCGTCGACCATCCGGTAGACGACGTTCCGGCCGCCCTCCTCCCGGTAGGCGACCGCGATCGGCTGGAGCGTCGCCGCGTGCACGGCCAGGTGCGAGGCGGGGAAGGCGGCACCGTCCGTCTCGAGCGCCCCGATCGCGAACGATACGATCTGGCCGTCCGTGGTCCGTAGCGTGAAGCTGCTCACGTGCCCGGCCGACGCGTCGAGCGCGATCACGACGCCCGCGGCCGTCTTGCCGGGAGTGCCGCACGCGGCCACCGCCAGCGCGACCGCGAACAGGAGCAGAAGCGTCGCGCCGACGCCCGCCACCCTCCGACGGCTCCCTGGGGCGGTGATGCGGCCCATCCCCGCCACGCAATCAGCGCGCCCGACGCACGAACCAGCCCAGTCCCACGACGACGAGCGCGGCAAGCGCAGCCAGGAGCAGCGCGACGTCCCCGGCCCCGCCGGACGCCGAGCCGCCTCCAGCGCCCGGCGATGCGGCGGCCGTGACAGCCGCGCCCGGGGCGGCCGTTGCAGCCGCGCCCGGGGCGGCCGATGACAATGCGCCCCGGGCCGGTGTCGCCGCCGCCACCGTGAAGGTGAACGTGCCCCGCTCGATCCCGTTGTCGTCGGGCGTGATGGTGGTCCACCGCACGCTGTAGGTCCCGGCGGCGAGCGTTCCGAGTCCCGGGATGGTCATCGATTCTGCGGTCGCCGCGGCCGCGGGCTCGTTCGTCGCCAGCGTCGCGCCATCCGGGCCGAGCAGCTCCATCGAGCTGCGCTTCGTGTCGAACGCCTCCTTGTAGGTCGCCGTGACCGTGACCGGGGAGGACGTCAGCGTCGTGCCGTTCGCGGGATCGGACGTGACGAGCTCAGCGTGGGCCAGCGCAGCAGCCGGCCCGAGGATGAGGAGTGCCAGGGCGGCGGCGATACCCGCGAGCCACCGACACTCGAGACGGACCGAACGGTGTGTCATGCGGGGCACGTCATGCGCGGCAAGGTAGCAGGAACGTCGCAGACCGGCGGTCCGGCACCCGCGGACCAAGCCAAACTGCGCCCGCGGACCAAGCCGGACGGCTGGGGCAGCTTCGGGAACGCGCTCCGGCTACCGGATCCCGGTGTCGTATGCCATGTCGACCCGGAGCCAGGCGCCCGAGCCCGCGGGCACGACCGCGTCGATGGGCGCGGGCGTCCCCATCAGCCCGGTAACCGGTGCCGCCTGGACCCGCACGCTCCCTGCTGAGACCGCCACACGGTACGTGCCGTCGGCGCCGGTGGTCGCCCTGGCGATTTCTCGGCCGCCCCGGTCGAGGACCACGATCGTCGCACCGACGACGGGGCGAGGGGCGCAGACGGGGTCGGGTGGGATGCGCTCGACCGGGCAGACGGGACCGGCCGTCGCCACGCCGACCAGCCACGGCCCGCCACTGGACGGGATCGGGACGGGCGGAGCACCAGAGCCTCCGGCGGTCGGGGACGGCTGCGAGCTTGCGGCGGGTTCGCTGGCCGGGGGCCCGCTCGCGGCGGCCAGCTGGTCGCCTGTCTCGCCGATCTTCGAGACGGCGCCATCGAAACCGACCACGTACTCCCAGGTGTGCCGGTTGATGCAGCCGGCGGGGCAGTCGCCCCAGCCCACCTGGACGGTGACGCGCCAGCCCGCGCCGGCGCGTGTCACCTCGTACCACGACCCCTGGCCCACCATGCGCGGGTCGCGCGCACCGATTCCGGAGAAGCGCGGGTCCTGCGCGAGGACGATGGCGGCCGCGTCCGCCGCGGCGATGAAGCTCCGGGCCGGCGCGGGCGTCGACGCCGACGAGGCGGTCGGCGCCGCGGAGCCCGCGCTGCCGGGGGCGCTGCAGGCGACGAGCAGGAGCCCGAGCAGGAGCCCGAGCACGGCCAGCAGCAGCCCGGGCACGGCCCACAACCTGGCGAGGGCGACGGGTCGCGAGCGGATGCGCATGGCGCCCTGACGGTAGCGCGCCCGGAATGGTTCCGCACGCGGCGGGTGCCGTTCGGCGGCCTGTTCCGATCCGAACGGCCGTCTCGCGCGACGTCCGGGCGCGGTACCGTCGGGGGCGCTGGAGGTGCCCTCGTGCACGGACGATCAACCCACCCCGGGTCGCCGGGTCTCGCTGCGCCCGCGAGCTCGCCCGTGCCCGCACGCCCGCCCGTCAAGGAACACCCGCCCGCCCCCGGCGAGCGGACGACAAGCCCGGGCGCGATGACCAGGACCGTTGCCACGCTCCCGCATCGTCCATCGGGCGGCGCCGTCGTGCACCTCGGGCGTACCGGTGCGCGCGTGGCCCGGGATCGCGCGGGGGGCCGCACGGAGATCGTCTCCGTTCCGCGTCGGTCGCGCGGGCGAAGTCCGGCGCCCTACCTGGTCCGGATCCTCCACGCGGTCGGCGACCGCGCGCCTGTCGTGATCGCGGGCCTCACGGACGAGCGCACGGCCCTCGAACGGGAGTTCGTCCGGATCGGCCATCATCCCGAGCGGTTCATCGAGGACCCCCACCTCGATGCCGTCGATGACGCGTTGCGCGGACGCCTGCGCGCGCTCCACTCGCACCCCGGCTGACCCGGCCGGCGGGAGCCTGCCGACGTCGGCGGGCGTCTGGCGCTGCTTCGGCCGGAGCGTCGAGGGTCACCCCTCCAGGCAGCTCATGGTCCGGGGCCGGAATCCGGGGCTGGACCGGCGGTCCCCGCGCGGCCACAATGGCGCCTCGCACCGGCGCTCGACCGGTGAGCGGTTGGGAGGTCGGGACCTCGTCTGACATGGGGATGGGACCGTGGCCGGACCGGCGTGCCACGGGGCGCGGTCAGGCCGGGGGCGGGGTCGTTCCGGCGAAGGTTCGCGCGCCCCGGGTCCGCTCGCTGCCGCGTGAGCGCCTGGACAAGTTCCTGCCGCAGCTATGGCTGCACCGCCTGGGGCTCGTCATCGCACCCGCCGGATCGGGCAAGACCACGCTCCTCGCGAGCTGGGCCGCGATCGCCGACCATCCCGTGGCGTGGTACCGCGCGGAGAGCACTGACGGGAGCGAAGGGGCGCTCGTGGCATACCTCGAGGCGGCCTTCGCGGCGGCCATCGGCGGCCTTTCGCGTGGGTGGACGAGCGTCGAGGACGCAGCGGCCGCCCTGGAGTCGCGTCCAGAGACGAACGTCCTCCTGATCGTCGACGACCTCCATACGCTCACCGGATCACCCGCCGAGGCCGCGTTCGAGCGCTTCATCGACTACGCGCCGCCGACGCTCGCGGTGCTCGCCGGATCCCGGACGCTCCCGGCCTTCAACCTCTCGCGGCGCCGCGTTTCCGGCGAGCTGCTGGAGATCAATGTCGACGACCTGCGATTCCGATCCTGGGAGGTGGAACGGCTCTTCCGCGACTTCTACGACGATGCGCTCCGCCCGGACGAGCTTGCGCTGCTTGCCCGGAGGACCGAGGGTTGGGCCGCCGGCCTGCAGCTCTTTCACCTCGCCACGCGGGGCAAGCCGCGCGACGAGCGGCTGCGGATCCTGGCCGGCCTCGGCTCCAGCTCCCGGTTCGTGCGCGACTACCTCGCCCGCAACGTGGTCGCGGAGCTGCCCAACGAGCTGCGCGACTTCCTGGTCCGGACCAGCGTGCTCCGTCGGCTCAGCGGGCCCCTGTGCGACGCGCTCCTGGAGCGGTCGGGGAGCCGGGACCTGCTCGAAGAGCTCGAGCGCCGCAGCGTCTTCACGGTGGCGCTTGACGACGAGGGGACGTTCCGCTACCACGAGGTCCTGCGGAGCCATCTCGAGGCGATGCTGGTGGCCGAAGCCGGCGAGTCGGGCGCGAGGGCGCAGGCACGCCGGGCCGGCGAGCTCCTGGTGGCAGACGGGGCGGTGGCGGAAGCGCTCGCCGCCTTCAGTCGCGCCGAGGACTGGTCTGCGGTCGATCGCCTGCTCGAGCGCCACGGGGCGCGCCTCGTCGACGGTCACGGGGCCTGGATCGACACGCTCCCGCCGGCCCTCCTGGTGCAGGACCCATGGCTGACACTGGCGACCGCCCGGCGTCACCGCGCCGAGGGACGCTGGACCCAGGCGCTCGCGGCATACGGCAGCGCGGAGGCGCTCTTCGGGGCAGGCGACTCGGGGGCAACGTGCCGGCGCGAGCGGGTGGCCCTCGCCGCGTGGCTCGACCCGCATCCGGCACCCAGCACCGACTGGACCGGCTGGGTTCGGGCTGCGGTGGCACGGGATCCGCTCGCGCGTCGTGGGCAACCCGCCCCGAACGCGGGCAGCGGCACCGGGCCCGCCGGCACCTGGCCCGCCGGCGTGGGAGTTGGCGAGATGCTGGCCGCCGGGCTCTCCGCGCTGATCGCCGGACGCATCCGCGACGCGAGATTGCTGCTCGGCGACGCAGCGCTTGCTGCCACGGACTCACCGACGCTCGGCACGGCTGCGGCACTCGGCGGAGCGGTCGCCGGGCTCCTGGCTGGCGACGCCCGGGCGACCGTCGAAGCGGAGGCGGCGGTCGCGGCCGCCGAGCGGCTCGGCGTGCCGTGGCTGGCCCAGGTCGGGCGGGCCGCGCTCGCGATCGCGTGGACACCGGTCGGTAGCGAATACGGACGAACCGATGCCGCCGCCGTCCGGATCGCCGCCGGCCGCGAGCACGATGGCTGGGCCGAGGGGCTGGCCGCGCTTAGTGAGGGATGGGCCGCGCTCGACGAACCGGAGGAAGCGGGTCCACCGCTGGAGATCGCGATCGCCCGGTTCCGCTCCCTCGGCGCAGGGTCGCTCGAGGCCTGGGGGCGCTCGCTCCTCGCCGGCTCCCTGGCCCGCACAGACGCACCCAACGCCCGCGAAGCAGCGCTGGCGGCCGAGGCGTTCGCGAGGGCTGCCGGCACGCCCGGGCCGCACGCGTTGGCGTATGCGGCACTCGCCCTCGCCGACCCGGATCACTCGTCCGAGCTCCGGGCGCTGGCGGCGGCGCTCTTCGACGAGACCGGACTCGCCGAGCCGAAGGCACTCAGGCCGGCGGGCCCCGCGTCAAACGCTCTCGACATCGGCGCGGCTGGACCGACGGAACTGTCGGACGGGATCCCGCCGCTGGAGATCCGGTGCTTTGGGACCTTCGCGATGGCGGTTGCAGGACGGCCGGTCGACCTGGCATTGCTCAAGCCGCGGCCCCGCGCGGTGTTGCGCCTGCTGGCGGTCAACGCCGGCCGGCCCGTTCATCGCGAGGTGATCCAGGATGCGCTCTGGCGGGACGCCGACCCTGAGACGGGTGCGCGAAGTCTCCACGTCGCGCTCTCGGCGCTGCGCCGGGAGCTGGAGCCCGCCGCCGGCCGTGGCGGCTGCGAGATCCTGGTTCGCGACGGCGACGCGTACCGGCTCGCGATCCCGGCCGGCTCCCGCGTCGATGTTCTCGCATTCGACGAGGCGCTGACTCGCGCGCGGGCGGCTCGCGGACACGACGACCGCATCACCATCGCGGAGTACCGAGCCGCTGTCGCCGCCTATGCCGGCGACCTGCTGCCAGAGGATGGCCCGGCCGACTGGATCGTCGCGCGGCGCGATCGGGCGCGTGCCGACTACGTGGAGGCGGCCCTCGGCCTCGCCGAGCTCGTGATGCCCGAACATCCGGCGGAGGCTGCAGCAGTCTGCGTCGCCGCGCTCGGCATCGATGCCTACCACGACCCGCTGTGGCGCCTGCTCGTCGAGGCCCGTGAGCGGGCCGGGGACCGCGCGGCGGCGGCGAGCGCACGGGCGAGCTACGCGCGCATGCTCGCCGACCTCGGGTTGCCGGCGAGCCCGCCGAGCGAATCCAGGTCAGAGGCGGAGGTCCGCCCGGGGACGTCTGCCCCGGCTACTTCGCAGCGAGGAACTCGACCTCGGTGATCGCGACGTTCGTCCCGCCACTCGACGCATATACCGACTTCACGGTCAGCCGGAACGTGGTGGCTCCCTTCGCGGAGACATCGAACGACTGTGGATCCTTGGCATCCTTCAGCTCGAGATCCTTCGCGGCGACGACCGCACCGGTCGCGTCGAGGAACTGGACGGAGATATCGTGCGGGCGCGGGCTGCCCTGGAAATCAGGGACGGCACCCGACGTCACCAGGATCTTCGCAACGTCGGTCGCCGGGCCGAATCCGGCGCTGATCGTGGGCGAGGCACCGCCCGTGGCAGGCGCCGCCCAGTAGGTGTTGTTGAAACCGTCGAAAGCCGCCTGCGGCGGATGACCCTTGGCAGCGGGGCCAGTCGCCTGGCCGGCGGTCCGCACGGAGACCAGGTTCGGGGCCACCACCTGTCGCACGGACGAGATGATCGAGTTGACGCCGTCGCGCCAGCTCGGTACGACCGCGTAGCCGACGACGACGCCGACGAGCGCGGCGACGATCAGGATCTCTACCACCACGCGGAGCAGCCGCCCGACCGAAAGCCCAGGCCGGGTCCCCAGGCCGTCGGTGCGCATGCTCTTCGGTCGCTCGCCCGCGGCGGCCGCCGTACGTCGTCGGCGGAAGATCCGCTGGTACCACGGCAGCTTCGGGGCCACCGCGACGACCGCCGCGGCGAGCGACTGTCCGCATCGCCGGCAGAATCTCCGGGTGGGGTCGTTGCCGATCCTGCAGTTCCCGCAGACGAGATCACCCGGGTTGGCTGGAGGAGTCTCGGCCGGCGCCTGGCGGGCGGCCTGTCGGGCACGCTCCGGGCCGGGCAGTACCGAAATGGGTTGCCGCGACGCGGGCTCGTCGGGCGGCGCGGGCAGGACGGCGGCGGGCTGGACTGGCGGGGTCGCGGCGGTCGGGGTGACGCCCGGATGACCTGCGAGCGGAGGCGCCATGGGTCGAGACGGGCGCGCCGCCGGTGGCTGATTCGGCGGGACGGCCGCCGGTCGCTCGACGGCGGGCGGCATCGCCGTGATCGGCGGAGGTGCCGGGCGGGCGACCTCGACGATTGGACGCGGCCGTTGCGTCGTGGCGGCCGGGCCGGCCAGCGCCGGTCGAATTCGCGGCGGCGGTGGAACGGGTGTCGGTGCCGGCGGGGGCGGGGGCGCGAGTTCGGGCGCGTCGTCAGGTTCGGGTTCGGGCGCTGGCGCGGGCTCGGGTTCGGGCGCGTCGTCAGGTTCGGGTTCGGGCGCTGGCGCGGGTTCGGGCGCGGGCTCGGCCTCCGGTTCGGGCGCTGGCGCGGGTTCGGGCGCTGGCGCGGGTTCGGGCGCGGGCTCGGCCTCCGGTTCGGGCGCTGGCGCGGCAATCCGGTAGACCCTGGCCCCGGTGACCACGACCGGCGCCGAGGCTGCCGCGGCAGCCGGCGCCGCCTCGGCCGCAGCCGCGCTGCCGGAGTCCACCTCGGATTGGCCCGGCGCCGCGGCACCTCCGGCCAGTTCATCGCCAGCCTCGCCGGTCGACGCCGACCCTCCACCCATCCCAACGACCTCGCGGACGCGGCCGATGAACGTCTGGTGCTCCGGCTCCGCTGGCTGCGGCTCGGCCTCCGGGGCGACCGGCTCCGGGGCCCGGGCCTCCACCTTCGACCCGGTCCACTCCAGGAAGCTTCCGCACGATCCGCAGAAGCTATCGGTGGCCAGGTTCTGGAACCCGCACTTGGTGCAGACGATCACGTGGCGCTCCCTCGACAGCCAGCCTGCGCGCATGCACGCGGAGCGCTCCGCTGGAAGGTCCGGCCGCGCGCGACCGGGCCGGCGGAACGTGCGCGCATGGTAACAAGCAAGACGCGTGCCGGGCGCATACCGATCACCCCGTGATGATCTCGATCCGGTGCGGCACATGAGCCGGCTTCGCGGTCGCAACGAGCGCGTCGAGAGCGGCTGCCGAGACCGCCTTCGGGTCCTTGAGCCGCACCCGAATGAAGAGGTCTTCCGAGCTTCCGGTGGGGATCGACCCGCCCGCATCGTGCGACCAGGCGGTGGCGCCCGGCTCCGCGATCTCCACCTCGCCGCCGCTGAAGACGGCGACGTGGGCAGCCAGGCCACCCACGGTGCCCCGGATCCTGAAGAGGTCGGCGGCCGAGGCGACGAACGCGCGGCGGCGCTCGATGGGCCAGGTCTCGTCGAGGGTCGCGCCCGTCCATGCCCCCAGCCATTCGAGGAAGTCCTCCGGCGCGAGCGCCGGGTCGAGGTAGGCGGGGAAGCAGTCGAGCACCTGCACGACGCCCGCGAGCACCTCGTCGAAGGCGGCCGTGAGGCGTTGCGTCATGTCGTCGTCGCGGTAGACGCCCGGAAGCTGCTCTCCGAGCGGGTGCGGCGAGCGGAGCCCGGGAATGTGGCCGCGCATCGCCCTACGCCCCCTCGACGAGGAGCTGGTGCTCGTAGCTGAAGACGAGGGCGTGCGGCTCCAGGTCCAGCCGCTGGGTCACCTGGCCGCGCTGGCCGGTGATCGGATCGGCCCCGAAGAGGCGGACATCCTCGACCAGCTCGGTCCCGCGCAACCCCTGGAGCACGGCATAGACCTCACCCACCTGGACCGGACGCCCGAACGGCCATCCCGTGCCCTCCGGCCCGCCCGTGATGGGGTGGAAGTAGCCGTAGATTGCCCGCATCGCATCGTCCTGGAGGCGGGTGGGATTGACGCGCGGGCGGGCCCGGAGGCGCGCCACGATCGTGATGCCGCGGTACGCCGGCGGTTCCACGAGGACGCGCGTGCCCACGACCCGGCACTCGTCAAGACGGGCGGCGACGCGAGCGAGGGTCTCGTCCGAGGGAAGCAGCTGGTCGAAGCGGAGTCGCCCCGCGTCGGCCTGCGCCGCCGGCACGACCAGGACGCGGACCGAGCCGGCCTCGGCGCCGTCGCCGGCGGCCACGGCACGCACGCGGGCCAGCTCGGGCGCCGCCTCCATCGCGAGATGCTCGAAGTCCTCGGTGGTCACCGCGCGGCCGCGCGTTCGGAGCGAGATCGGGCCGCGAAGCTTCGCGTTCTCGATCTCCTCGCCGTCCACGCCGCCAGCCATGGACTGCCGGTTCTCCACCCGGGAGACGTACGGGATCGAGCTCCTGAGGACGCTGATCGCCCGCGGTGCCAGGTTGCCGGCCCGACCGCCGCCGGTCAGGTACGCGTCTACCCGAACGCGGGCGCCCTTCGGCGGGATCGCCCCGTATTGGCGAACCGTCCCGTCCGGTTCGCGAACCCCTGGGCCGAACGAGATCTCCCCCGCCACCGCGTCGAGGACGAAGTGCCGATCCTCGGGCCCGGACCCGGCGAAGTCCGGGACCTGCGTCCATTCCTGCCAACCGGCCTCCTCGTCGGAGACGCCGAGCGTCATCGGCCGGTCGCCCGGAACGACGGGGCGCCGCTTGACCACGAACCGGCCACCGGCCACGCCCTCCGCCACGCCCACGATCTCGTCGACGATCACGTCCGCATGGACCGCCGCGGCCGTGCCGCCGATCGTGCTGGCCTCCAGGCCCCGCACGTTGGGCGAGGACGAGTAGAACGGCTGTCCTTCCTCGGGTTCCGTGACGCGCGCCCGGAGCCAGCCCGCCCTGACCTTCTCGATCACGGACGCGACATGGCCTACCGGGAGGTGGACCACCACGTCGCCGTCCCGGTTCAGGCCGCCGGTCGTGTCGCGATCCAGGGCGCACGCTTCCCAGTCCGCGCCCGTCCAGGCCTCCCAGGCGAGCGGCGGCCAGGTTGGATCCACCCCGACCCCCTCGATCGCGCAGGCGAACCGGAGGCGGAGCGCGTTCGAGGGCGCGGGCTCGCTCAGGCCGACCAGGAGGAGGTCGCCGGGCTTCGGCCGGCTCTCGAAGGCGAGGAAGTCGCGGGCATTGAGGACCTCGGTGGTCCGGTCAACGTGCTTCGTTCCGTCGACGGAGGTGAGGGCCGCCACGACCGAGACGGGCACGATCGGGAGGTCGTCGAGCGTCGTGAAGACGATCGCCTCGTCGGTCTCCGTGCGGATGGTGGCCGCCTGCGTGCCGCCCGCGATACGGATCGCGTCCGGTTGCGGCCCCGCGAGCCAGAACGTGACCTGGCCGCGGGCCGCGGACGGCGGGAAGAGCCGGATCCCGATGAGCTCCAGGAACTTCACGTAGTTCCGGTCCGGGACGCGGTTGACCCGGTAGAGGAGCTGGTCCGTCATCCAGGCGAAGAGCTCGATCAGGGTCACGCCGGGGTCGGAGACGTTGTGGTCGGTCCACTCCGGGCAGCGCTGCTGGACGAGCCGCTTCGCATCGTCGACGAGGTCCTGGAAGCGGCGATCGTCCAGGTTGGGGACCGGCAGGGCCATCGCTCACTCCTCCGCGGGGATGACGTAGAACGGGAAGACGAGGTTGCGCGGATCGTTGGCCGACCCGATCGTGTAGCGGATGTCGATGTAGAGCGTGGCCTGGTCCTGCGGGTCCGGGGTCACGTCAACCTCGCGGACGTCGATCCGCGGCTCCCAGCGGCGCAGCGAGCGGCGCACGTCGGCTGCGATCCGGCCGAAGGTGGTCGCGTCGGCCAGGCCAAAGATCTCGTCGTGGATGCCGCAGCCGAACTCCGGCCGCATGGGGCGTTCCCCGTACGCGGTACCCAGGATGAGCCGGATGCTCTCCTCGATCTCGCGTTCACGCGTGACCAGGGCGATCCCGCCCGCCGAATCGGTGCGCAGGGGGAAGGCCCACCCGGCGCCGATGAACTCGTCGTTGGCCATGGCGGTCCTCCTCAGCCCAGCGAGACCTGGGAGCCCTTGACGGACGTGATGCCGCTGGACTCCAGGGAGAGCTGGGCGCTGCCGCTCACCTTTGCCGACGCGCTGCTCGTCATCTCGACGCCGGCGGAACCGCTGATCGTCACCTTGCCCGTGGCGGTGATCTCAATGTCGCCCTGGGCGTTGAGGATGATCTTGCCGTCGGAGGTGACCGAGAACTCCTTCTCAAGCCGGTTGAGGAGCGAGATCACCTCCTGGCCAGCGGTCGCCATGCCGAGGGTGGAGTTCTGGGGCTTGTCCCAGAAGAAGATCTCGTTGCCGTCCCGGCTGACAATCTTCCGACCATTCAGCTTCCCGCCATCGACCTCGATAGTCGGCGGAGCGTCCACGCCGTTCCAGAGGCCGCCCAGCACGTACGGCTCACGGACGCTGCCGTGGTGGAACGCCACGAGGACCTCGTCGTTGACCTCCGGGATCCAGACGAACCCGCGCGACGCCCCGTTGCCCGGCGCTGCGACGCGGGCCCAGTCGCCCACGAAGTCGACCCCCGCGTACGGAAGCCGCACGCGCACCCGGCCCAGGTTCTGCGGGTCCTCGTTGTCGGTCACGATCCCGACCTGGACGCCGCCGAGACCCTGGGTTGCCACGCCGTCGCCGGCCGCGGCTCCGCCCCCGCCGCTCGCGAGGCCCAGCAGGGAGCGCTCCTGGCGTCCGCTGATCTCGAAGTGCGTGCGGTAGCCGTTCCGCGCCTCGTAGACGTGGCGGGTATGGGTGAGCGTGTAGCGGCCCGCGAACGGGTTCGCCACGAGCGAGACGTTGACGGCCGCTCCGGCCCTGATCTTCGGGTTGCCGCGCGCGATGCCCGCCGCCTCGGCGAAGACGCTTCCGATCTGCTCCGCGACCGCCTTTGCCGCAGCGTCCACCTCAGCCTGCGTGTGACGCGGCCGGTCGCCGGTCACGTGGCCGGGAGAGCCGAACGTCGCCGCCAGCGAGGCCGGATTTTCCGGCAGCTCGGCGCCGGTCGTGGCGGCCGGCTCCTGGGCCGTGAGATCGCGCTTGGCCCCGATGTCCCAGCCCTTCACCGTCACCTGGCCCACCTGGCCACCCGCCGTGACGCGGGGTCGGAACTCGAGGAGCTCCTGGCCGAAGACGAGCTGGAGCGGGTCGGTGCTGGCAAGGTCGCCGGCCTCCGGTGCGGCGCCGGCCTCCGGGGGGTTCCGAAAGTCCAGCTTCCCGTCGCGGACGGCCACCTCGAAGCCGATCTCACGGGCGAGCCCACGAAGGAAGTCCCAATCCGTCTGGGCAGCCTGGTGGACGAACTCGTGGACGGATCCGGAGTCGTCGATCTGGCCGCGCTCGAGGCCGGCGCCGTCGGCGATGACGCCGGCAATGTCCGAGTACTTCTGCTGTGCATGGACGGCCGAGATCCGGCCGCGCATGAGGCGGTGGGAGGCGTCGTAGCCCCGAACCAGGAGGACCGGCGCCTTGCTCTCGCGATAGTCGCCCTCCAGCGCCGTCACCTCGCCGCTGATGAGCGGTTCCGGGCTGGCGTCGCCGAGTGCCGTCGCACCGATCTTCACCCGCGAGCCGATCTTGACCCGGGCCGTCTCGGCCGCGTTCATCTCCGGGGATTCCTGGAACGTGATGACGAACGTGTCCGGCAGGTGGAGGTGATCGTCCACCACCACGTGGATCACGGATGACTCCATCGCGCTGTCCAGCGGCTGCCCGTCGATCTCGATCCGGAAGGCGCTCGCGACGAGGGCGTCGGGCACTCGTCAGCCCTCCCCGTTCGCGAGGCGCTTCGCCTCGCCCAGCGACGGGACAAGGATCCGGGTCCCGGCGGCGACGCGCAGCGGGTCGTCGATCTCGTTGAAGGCGGCGATCCCGCGCCAGAGGGCCGCATCGCCGTATTCGCGATAGGCGACCCCGGCCAGGCTGTCGGCGCCGTCCAGCACGAGGCTGCGCCGGCTCTCACGCGATCCGGAAGTGGGGTTCTGGCCTTTGGGTTCTTCCGGGATCTCCTCCAGCGTGATCTGGCAGGTCGCCCGGATCGGCGTGCCGTCAGGCCTGAAGAGCGTGTAGCGCGCCTGGACCGTCTTGAGAAAGCAGCGGTAGTCCGCGAAGATGGTATTGCTGCCCCACTCGAAGCCCAGCATCGGCGGCCTGGGCAGACGGCGCTTGATGGAGTTCGGGGTGGGCGTGGTCCACGAGAAGAGCGTCTTGACGCTGGCGGTCACGTCCGCGTCCGGGGTGTCCCAGGCGTCGAAGGTGATCTCCATCTGGACGTTCTGGGGCCCGGGCCCCGCGAACTCCGGTCGGTTCGCGGAGCTCGCCCCGCGCGCCTGCGGTCGGTTCCAGCTCGCCGACTTGGAGGTCGTGATCTCGGCCGGGTTGTACGTGAAGACGAGCTTCATGATGGCGGGGTCGCCGTCGACCACCGTCAGGAGCGCCTTCTTGAGCGGGCCGCCGGTGAGCATCAGCGCGTGAACCCGTTGTGGACGAGCTCGAGGGCCTCGAGCGCGACCTGGTTGGCGCCCGTGTCAAGGGTGGGCCCGGACCATTTCACCGGGTAGACCCCGGCCAGCTTCCACGAGGTGACCTTCGTGCCGCCCGAATCGAGCAGCTCGATCTCCGCCGTGGAGCGCTTCGGGTCGCTGGCCACGGAGGCCAGCCACGCGGCGACCTTGCCGGTGTCCTTGTCGATCGGCCTGGTCAGCTTGATGTTCTGGTACTTCGCGCGGCCGGGCAGGCGGTGGACATAGTCGTTCTGGCCACCCTCCCTGACCTCCTGGACGTCGTACTCCACGGTCAGGCCCTCGCACTTGGTCCAGCTGCCAAGCTCCGTGTGGTCATCGAGGGTGACCTTGAAGCGCAGCGCGAGGCCGTACCCCGGATCGCTCATCGCGACCTCCGATCGGCCCGGCAGGCCATCGCGCTCACCCGTCAACCAGCATGCCGGCGCGCTCGCGGTCGAGGAGCAGCTCGGTCGTCAGGCGGGCGCGGATCTTGTCGTAGACATGCTCCGCGAGCTCCTCGTAGTCGGTGCCTGCGCCGCCGGTGCCCGTGGCTCCAGGCTGGCCGGCGGGTCCCGCCGTGGCACCGGATTCCGCGGGGCCGGCCGGGTCCCCGCCCGGCGTCACGGTCACCTCGTCGATCGAGACGGCACGCTGCACCGACGGCACGGGGGGCGGAGCGACGGTCGCGAACCCGGCCCCGGCGGCCCAGCTGAACGCGCCGTCCGGCCGACCGGTCTCGACCGCGTCCGGCCGGGCCGGCCCAACCGCCGAGCGCGCCAGCGGCAGGCCGGGGATCGCGGTGGGCGACGGGCCGCGACCGCCTGCCAGGGCGGCCCGGGCGACGACCGGGCGCTCGTCGCGCCCACCGGTCCCGGTCCCGAGCGTCGGGATCGCGAGACGGGCGACGACCGGCGAGGCCTCGGCGCTCGGGCCGTAACCGAGGGTGGCCATCGCGGCCGGCAGGCTGGCGCGAATCGCGCGGCCGGCGACGAGCGGCGCCAGGACGGGCGCCCCGCCTCCGACCGGCATCGCGTGGCTGCGCTGGACGGCCGCGATACCCGCGGGCCCAGCCGCATTGCCTGTCGCCACACCGCTGATCGCTGCGGCGCTCATGGCGCCCGGTTCCGGGCCGGCGTCCGCTCCGGCGGCCGGGCCCCAGGCAGCCGGAAGCGCGGCCGACGCTCCCGCCACGCGGAGGACAGGGACGCCGTGCTCCGCGGCCGCGTCGGCGTCGGCGGCCCCGTCGGCGTCGGCGCCCGTCGCCGCGCCCGTCGCCGCGTCCTCTCGGGCAAGACGCGAGACGCCGATCGGCGAGTCACCGACCAGCGGCCGCGTCGAGCTTGCGCTGCTGCTCGCCGTGGATTCGGCGGCCTTCTCCGCGGACGGCGCATCGACTGGCGTGCCTGCCGAGCTCGTGTCGGCCGCTGCGGGAGCCTGCGGCGAGACCTGCGGGACCACGGTCGCGGGCTCGGGCGCGGTCGCGGTCGTCTGCCGCCGCGCGACCACCAGGCGGGAGAGCGGCGCGGACGCCGCCCCGGCTGCCGGCACGCCCGGTGCGATCGGCGGGTGCGTCGATGTCAGACCCGGCGCATCCGTCGGCCGGGCGACGGGCAGGTCGGGTCGATCGGTTGCCCGCGCGTCGGACGGGGGCCGACCGGTGAGCGGCGCACCCAATCCCAGGCGCCGGGACTCGCCGAGGGTCCGCCTGGCGACGAGCGTGTGCGCGGGTTCGTCCCCCCCGGCAAGCACAGGCGGGGCGACGGGAACGGTCTCCGGCACCGAACCGGCCGCCGCGCCCGTCACCTGGACAGGCGCGGTTACAGGCGGCGATCCCGAGGTCTGCGACGCCGCCCCGGACGCACCGGACGCAACGATCCGGGCGAGCGCGAGGACCGGCGCAGGCGCGGTCGCGTCAGCGACACGTGTCGCTGAGAGGGCCGGCGTGGCCGGCTCCAGCCGCGCCACCGGCAGCGTTCGCGGGGCAAGGCTCGGGAAATCGGCCGCCGGTCCACCGGCTGCCTGACCCGCGATGACCAATGCGGCGGCCCCCTCGAGCGGAGAGACGGCCGCTGCGCCTTCCGGGTCGTCCGTCGGTGGCCCGCTCGCGAAGGAGATCGTGGCGCGCTGGGTCGTGGGACGGCCCCGGACGGGGGCCGCGGGCGCCGGGAGGGCGGGGGCAGGCCGTCCGTCGGAACCGGAGGGCGCGCGCTGCACCAGCGGAACGGCGATGCCGCTGACCAGCCCTGCCGGCCCGTCGGCCGTGATGTCGTGGCCAAGCGGCCCGAGCATCGGGTCGGGCGCGCGGCGGCCCGCCAGATCCCGCGCGAAAACGGCGCTCGGCGCCGTCAGTGGAGCCGCGCCCACCGCTCGCTGGAGCGGGGGCAGGTCGCGCCAGGCGGCCGGACGCGCCACGATGCGCGGATCCGGTCCCGGATCCGGGTCCGCCGCGGTCCGGGCGGCCTCGCTCGCGTCGGGCGAGGGATCGTCCCTGCCCGGTGCGGCACGTAGCCAATTCACGAAAGGCCAGCGCACGACGAACTCACTCCTCTTCGGTCAGGCGCCGGTTGATCCCCGCGATCTCCTCGACGAAGCGGAGCCGGTCGGGGTGCTCCAGGTCGAGGATCGCGTCCATGGACCAGTGAAAGTGGTAGGCGACGTACGCGACCTCCTCGAAGAGGCGGTCGGCCGCATACGTCAGGACCCCCCCGGCGAGGCGCCCCCGATCTCAACGTTGAACTCGTGGCGACAGGCCGGACAGGTCACGGCAGCCTGCGACGTTCCCTCCTGGTTGATGCGCCGGTAGAGGTCCTGGAGAAACGCGAGATCGGAGGCGAACATCCCCTCGACGACGTGCGGCGTAACCTGGCCGAGGGTGCCCAGCCGGGCGACGACGCGGGACAGGAGGATGACCGTGAGGTACGCCTCGTTCTCACGGACTCGCGGGTCGCGCAGTGGGAGGATCTCGTCGCGAGCCGTCGCCAGGCGCATCGCCCCCTCGCGGTGGAGGGTGCCCGCGTCGTCGACGTAGCCCCGCGGCAGGACGAACGGGAACTCGGTCCGCAGGCCCGCCAGCGCGGGGCCGGACGCGCCGCCAGTGGCGGCTGCCGGCCCCGCGATCAGGTCGAGCACCACGTCACTTGACCCGCTCGAGCCGCTCGCAGACGATCGTGACGCTCTCGACCGACGGCGTGTTGTCCCCGGCCTTCATCCCGGTCGCCTCGAACTTGGAGATCCACGCGCTGTAGAAACTGTACCGGGCGACCTCGCCGCCGGCGAAGTCGTACTGGACGATGGAGCCGTCCTTGCGGGCGCCGACGATGGCGCCGTCGAGGGCGGCCTTATGCCAGTTATAGAGATCCATGCTGGCGTCGGCGGCGCGCTTGAGGGTGATCGTCGGCGGCTTCGTCGCGCCGATCATCTTCTTGAGGATGGGCTTGCCGAAGGCGTCATTCGCCTTGAGCTCGACGACCTCGATCTCGGAGCTGATGCCGCCCACCTCCTGGAAGGAGGCGATCGAAACGCCCGCGATCTCGATCTTGAAGCGCTGGGCGACGAGCGAGTCGAAGGGCGTCGCGGAGGGGAGTCCGGCTGGCATTGGTGTGGATCCTCCAGTCTGTCGTCAGGCAGGGTGGTGGGGCGTTTTCGTCACTCGCTGAGCGACGTGCCGCCGGAGAACTGGGCAAGGCGGAAGATCACGAACTCGGCCGGCTTCACCGGCGCGATCCCGATGTCGACGATGAGCTGGCCCGCGTCGATCGACTCGGCGGTGTTGTTCTCGCCGTCGCACTTGACGAAGAACGCTTCGCCCGCGGTCGCCCCGAAAAGCGCGCCGTCGCGCCAGGTGCGGACAAGGAAGGCCCCGATCGTGCGCTTCACGCGCTCCCAGAGATCCATGTCGTTTGGCTCGAAGACGACCCATTGCGTCCCCAGCAGGATCGACTCCTCGATGTAGTTGAAGAGGCGGCGCACGTTGAGGTAGCGCCACGCGGGGTCCGACGAGAGCGTCCGGGCGCCCCAGACGCGGATCCCCCGCCCGGGGAAGGTGCGGATGCAGTTGACCCCGATCGGGTTGAGCTGGTCGTGCTCGGCGCGGGTCAGGTTCAGCTCGAGCGAGATGGCGCCCCGCACGATCTCGTTCGCGGGCGCCTTGTGAATGCCCCGCTCGCCATCGCTCCGGGCCCAGATGCCAGCCATGTGGCCGGACGGCGGCACGAACGCTGCATGGCCCGCGACCGGGTCGAAGACCTTGATCCACGGCCAGTAGAGCGTGGCGTACTTGGAATCGTAGCCCGCCTTGTCCTGGCGCCACTCCTTGATCTGCTGGGCGTTGTAGTCGGGCGGGGCGTCGAGGATGGCGACGCGATCGCCCATCAGCTCGCAGTGGGCCATGATCGCGAGTTGGACCGCCTTGACCCCTTCGAGGTCGAGGACCCCGCGCTGGTAGAGCGCCATCAGGTCCGGCGCCGCGACCATCGTGATCTCTTCGATTGCCTCAAGGCCGCCGAAGCCGGTCCGATCCGCCGTATTGCCGACGTACTCGCCGGGCGTGACGCGGGCCGGTCCCGCACTGGTCCCGCCCGCGAGCGCGGCCTTCGTGCCCGTGGCGGGAGCCACATCGCCCTTCGCCGTCTCCTCGAGGCGGACCAGCTTCGACGTCTTCGTAGCGGTCAGGACGTTGTTGCGGCCCTTCTTGAGGCTGACATTGTCGTAGACCTCGCTCTCGCTGCCGCGCGTCACGACCAGCTTGAAGACGCCCTCGCCGGGCTCGGACGGATCGCCGACCTCGACCAGGACGTCGTTGCCCGTCGCGCCGGCCTCCAGGGCCACGATGCGGAAGGCTGCCTGGCCCTTGTCCGTAGAGCTCGGCAGCTCCAGGCGTGCGGTCGGCGCATCGGCGCCGTCGGCGCCGATGCGGACGATATAGGCGGTCGTTCCTCCGTTGAGGAAGAACCCGTAGACGGAGTGAGCGAGATACGACCCCTCCATGAAATCGCCGAATGAGGTGACGAACTGCGTCCAGTTCGTCACCATCACCGGCGTGTTGGCTGGCCCGCGCTGGGCCAGGCCGACGAAGGCCGCAACGGCCGTCCCGACCCCCTCGATGGGGCGCGAGGCGGCCTGGACCTCCTCGACGTAGACGCCGGGCGAAAGGTAGTTCGGCATGCGGATCGGCCCTCCCGGGCTGCGGAGGTAGGGACTCGTCGAGCGTGGCACCGGGTACCCGACCGCCACAACGGGCGAGCGGACAGCCGAACGGGCCGGTCGTGCTGCCCCATCGGGCACCGGGGGCGGCCCGATCGGCTGCCCCGGGGCGGCTTGCCGGCGACGGACCACCTTGCGAGGCTGACCCGGCGGGCGGACGTGCCCGCAGCCGAACGCGCGCCTGCCCGGACCGTTGCGCGGGCCGGTTCGCGACCAGCAGCTCCGCGACCTGCAGCCAGGGGTGCACCGGATGATCGAGGAAGTCGACGAGACGCTCCGGGGCCTGATCCGGACCGAGGTCCTGAGCGGCAGCCAGGTCGAGGTCTCGTTCGACGCCCCAACCAAGGACTGGGCCGCCCGCCGGAACGCGCCGACGATCAACCTGTACCTCTACGACATCCGCGAGGACCTGTCCCGCCGCGACGCCGCCTGGGCCCCCCTCCACGCGGCACAGGGATACGTCACCGGCCACCAGCTGCCGCCCCGCTATTTCAAGCTCCAGTACATGGTCACGGCCTGGACCCAGCGACCGGAGGACGAGCACCGGCTCCTCTCGGCGTGCCTTGGCGCGTTCCTCCGTCACGAGACGCTCGGCCCCGCCGAGATGACCGGTGCGCTCGCGGAGCAGCCGCTGCCGGCAATGGTCAGCGTGGCCCTGCCGCTTGGGCCGGACCGCTCCATCGCCGATGTCTGGTCGGCCCTCGGCGGCGAGCTCAAGCCCTCGCTTGACGTGGTCTTCAATGCCCCTTTCGTTGTGGGCCGCAGCGTGATCGCCGGCGCGCCCGTTCGCGAGATGCCGCGCCTGTCGATCGCACGCCCGGACGACGGCGGCCAGCCGGAACGCTCGACGCGGCGCGTGCCGGTTCGCCTGAGCCGACCACTCGCCCCCGACGAGACGCCGGTGGCCCAGGACGAGACCGTGGTCGGCGGTACGAAGGCCAAGCCCGGCCGCACGTACCGGATCCGCGGCTACCCGCGGCCCTGACCACAGATGACCATCGCGTCCCCGGTCACCGACGCGTCCGTCCGCCACCTGGCGGCGCGGCTGGAGCTGGTCGAGGCACGCATCCGCGTGGCGGTGGCCCGGCGGCGGGCCACCGACCCGGATCCCGACGACCGGTTCCGCGGCCTGTACGTCTCGGACGTGCAGGTGGACGAGATGCTGGGCGGCGCCCCGGTGCCGCTCCTGCCCGCCGCCCCGGATGCCGCCTCGACCGCACGCCTGCGCGCGGTCGAGGCGGATGCGGATATGGCGGAGGCCGCGGGGGTGGACGTGCGACTGCGTCGGCTGGTCCGCTCGTTCGAGCTCCAGCCGCTCGACGTGGAGCTCCTGCTGGTCGCGCTGGCGCCGGACCTGGACCCGCGCTTCGAACGCCTCTACGGCTACCTTCACGACGACGTCTCGCGGCGCCGGGCCAGCATCGGCCTGGCCCTCGAGCTCGTGGGGGCGGGCGGTGCGTCCGGCGCCGGGCGGGCACGGCTCGGGCCGGCGGGCCCGCTCATCGCCGGCGGGCTCCTGGTGGTTGAGGACCCCGACCGGCCTTTCCTGACGCGCGCCCTTCGCGTCCCCGACCGGGTTGCCGGCCATCTCGTGGGCGACGACACGACCGACCCGCTCGTGGCCGCCCTCGAGGTGACCCCATCCGACCGTGACCTTGCCGGCGCCGAGCCGCTGGAGCGCGGCCTGCGCGCCGGCGCGCGACTTGCGTACGTACGCGAGCGGATCGGCACCGCGCCGCTCACGGTGGCCGCTCGCGCGCTGGCGCGGCTGGGCCCGCCGCCGGTGGTGGTCGACCTGGCCCGCCTCGGCCCGCGCGAGGAGATCGGGGACGCCGCGAGGGCCGCGATCCGCGAGGCGCGCCTCCGTGGCGCCGGGCTCGTGGCGGGCCCCGTGGAAGTGCTCGCGGAGCACGGAGCGGCTGCCGTCCGGGCCTTTGCGGAAGCGGCCTGCGTGACGGTCCTCCACGGCACGCGCGGCTGGGACCCCGCCTGGTCACGGACCGTAGCCTTCCTCGTCGAGGCGGAGCTGCCGACGTCCACCGAGCGACACGACGTCTGGCTCGCGGCCCTCGACGGGTCGGTTTCGGACGACATGGCGGCGGCAATCGCCGCGCTCCCCTACCGGCTGGCGCCGGAGCAGGTGGAGCGAGCCGCCGAGGCGGGCCGCCTGACCGCGGCCGCATCCCACCGGGCGCTCGCGGTGGGCGACGTCGCCGCCGGCGCCCGCTCGCAGAACGCCGCCGGCCTGGATCGACTCGCGCGCCGGGTCGAGCCGCGCGTCGGC
>JANXWH010000055.1 GCA_025351245.1 Chloroflexota bacterium
GCCGGCGTCGGGCGATCCGGGTCGGCTGGGACGGTCATCGCGCGTCCGGCAGCAGGACGCCCGGATGCATGATGGCGGCCGGGTCGAAGCGCCGGGCGAGGTCCCCCAGGGCCGCCATGCCCAGCTCTCCCTTCTCGGCGGCGAGGTAGGCCGCGTGGTCGCTCCCGACTCCGTGCTGGTGGCTGATCGTGCCGCCCAGCCGAACGATGGCCTCCGATGCCGTGGCCTTGAGCCGGCGCCATCGCTCCAGCGTCACGTCGGGGTCGTCGGCAAGGCGGAAGACGAACGTCGTGTAGAGGCTGCTCCCGGTCGGGTAGACGTGGGACAGGTGGGTGAAGGCGTGGACCCGCTCGCCCTCGTCGGCAAGGCCGCGCCGAATCGCCGGCGCGAGCGAAGCCGCCATGGCCGGGACGCGGTCCCAGGCGACCGCCGTCTCGAGCGTGTCGATCCCATAGCCGGCACTCCACAGCGTGTTGCGCAGGTACGGCGTCCGGAAGCGGCCCTTGTGCCACTGGCGCCCGAACATCGACGGCGCCCTGACCGCTCCGAACGCGCGGGCGATCCCCAGCACCTCTACGTAGGTTGCGGCCGTCACCCGCCGCCGCCCGACCAGGCCCAGGAGCACCATGCAGCGGCCCGGGCCGGCGCCGCGTGCGGTGAGGTACCGGCGCAGGGCGGTCAGCGTCCGCTGGTGGCCGGCCATGGCGAGGTTCGTCCACGTCTCGGCGGGCGTGGAGGTGCGCACCATCGCGAGCGGGAGCCGCGCCCGCGCGAGCGCCCGGGTGAACGCGAGCGCCCGCTCCCAGTCGGGCAGGAAGAGTGTCGGGAAGGCCTCCACCTCGGGGAGCGGCGCGACGCGCAGGACGGCATCGGTGAGGATCCCGAACCGCCCTTCGCTGCCCAGGATCGCCTGGCGCAGGTCCGGACCGGCGGCCGAGGCCGGGTGCGGCGGCATCCCCAGGGTCCCGGCCGGCGACTCCACGGTCCCGCCGGCGAAGAGCGTCTCGATCCGCCCGTAGCCCGCCGATTGCTGGCCCGCGCTTCGCGCCGCCACCCAGCCGCCGACCGTGGAGAGCTCCCAGCTCTGCGGATAGTGCCCAAGGGTCAGGTTCCGCGCGCGCAGGGCGGCTTCGACGTCCGGCCCGATCGTGCCAGCCCCGAACGTCGCCAGCAGGCTCGCCTCGTCGAGGACCCGCAGCCCCGCCAGGTGCGCCATCGAGATGGTCAGCCACGGCGAACCGTCGGTCGCGGGCGTCACTCCGCCGACGACGCTCGTGCCACCCCCGTATGGAACCACCCGGGCACCCACGGCCGCGGCCCACGCCAGCAGCTCGCGGACCTCGACCCCGTCATTCGGGAAGGCGATCCCATCCGGAACCGCGCCCAGCCGTCCCGTGCGGAGCGCCACCCAGTCCGGGAGGCTCTGGCCCCGCGCGTGGCGGACCCGCGTCTCCGGGTCGTCCACGACGAGGCGGTGGCGGGGGAGGCGGCTCGCCGGAACTCCGGCGAGCACGTCGGCCAGGATCGCGTCGCGCCGAGGCGTGGCCGGCCCGACCACGCGCTCGATCGCGTCGGCCCCGCCGGCCGGGAGCTCGTCGCTGATCGACTCGTCGCCCCAGCCGTTCCAGCGTCGCATGGGGAGATGATGCGCTCCCGCGCCTCGGCCCGTCGCGTCGCGTCGGCTCCGATGCTGCCAGTAACGTGCGATGCTGCGCGGAGGGTGCGCCGTCCGCGACGATCGCCACACCTCGACAAGGGCCCGCCGGAGGATCCGCTGGAGCGTGGGTTTCGCGCGCGCGGGTTGGCAGCGAAGGCGCCCGCCCCGTACACTCCCTGCAAGGAGGAACCACATGGGCGACAAGACACCAAAGCGTCCGCCGAAGCCGAAGAAGCCGAAGACGCCGACGGCCGCCACCCGCTGAACCCGGCACTCCACGACGTCGGGGCGCGGCCGATCGGTCGGCCGCGTTGCCGGCTTTCGTCAGGCGCCCGCGACAGCGGCGGTCATGCGCCCGCGGCGCCCGTGCTCCCCGGCGCGTGGAGCGGCGCGCCCGCGGCGCAGCCCGGGCAGGTCTCCGGCCCTGGGTCGAAGGTCGGGATCTCGAGCTGCCAGAGGCCCTGGACCGGGTAGCGGCGCTCCGTCGTCGGGGAGACCAGGACCGCTGTCCCACCCGAGCGGTCGGCCAGCACGAAGCAGGCCACGATCTCCCCGCCGGCCGCCTCCACGGGCGGCAGCATCGCGAGCAGCGAGCCGCCAGTGGTCAGGATGTCGTCCACCAGCAGGACCCGCTCGCCGGGCTCGATCCGGAACCCGCGCCGGAACTCACGGCGGGTCGCCCCATCGGGGCCCCGGACCTCCTCGGCGAAGATACCGCGAACCCCGAGCTGGCGCGCCGTCTCGAACGCCAGCACGATCCCGCCGGTCGTTGGACCGGCGACGACGTCCACCATCGGCCGGCCCTCCGTCCCGCGGGCCGCGGCGGCCCAGAACGAGCAGAGCTCGCTGGTCACGGCCGGGTCCTGGAGGAGCAGGAACTTTTCCAGGTAGCGCTCGCTGTGGCGGCCGGACTTGAGGAGGAAGTGGCCTTCCTTCAGGGCGCCGGCGCGCTGGAAGAGGGACTCCGTGCGGGCGCCCATCGCGGCGCGCGCTGCTGCGTCAAGGGCGGGGCGGATCGTGGTCATGTCCGGATTCTACGGGCCGCGGCAGGGCGCCATGGGCCGGCATCCGCGCAGCACCGGCATCTGCGGAAGGTCGGCTGGGACCCGCGCGTCAGGAGACGAGCAGCCAGAGCAGGAGCCCGACCCAGAGCACGGTCGCGACCGATTGCACGATCCAGAAGCTGCGGTGCTGCGTCTTGTGGCGCATCCCGAAGAACACGAGCCAGGCGCCGCCCACGCCGCCGAGGAAGCAGAGCAGCCAGAGCGTCCGCTCGCGGATCCGGCGCCCGCCGCGCCGCGCGGCGACCTTGTCGAGCGCGTACGCCACGCCGGTCACGAGGTTGATGGCGATGAGCCAGGACAGCAGGGCGGGGACGAGCTGCACGTGGACCTCGTGGACAGATGCGCCGGCGTGCCGCTACGGCCGGTACTCGACGCCCTTCGCGGAGGCTGCGTTCGGCCGCGTTGGCAGCGCCGTCCCGATCAGCGGCCCGTACGAGGCGAGGCCCCGGCGGCCGCATTCCGCCGCCAGCTGATCCACCAATCGCACGGGCAGCGTCGGGTCCGCGAAAATCGCCGTCCCCACCTGGACCGCGACCGCGCCGGCCGCCAGGTAGTCCAGGACGTCGTCGAGCCCCGTCACCCCGCCGATCGCGATGACGGGGATGCCCACGACCTGCGCCACCTCGTAGACGATCCGAAGCGCCACCGGCTTGATCGCCGGGCCGGACAGCCCGCCGTACGTGTTGCCGAGGAACGGGCCCGTCCGGTCCGCGCGGAGCGCCATCCCGGAGAGCGTGTTGACCGCCGAGAGCGCATCGGCCCCGGCGGCGGCGATTGCCGCCGCGATCGGCCGGATGTCGGCGACGTTGGGCGAGAGCTTGACGATGAGCGGCAGCTCCGTGGCGCGCCGGACCGCGCGCGTCACGGCCGCCGCGGCTTCCTGGTCGATCGCGAACTGGAGCCCGCCCTTCCCGACGTTCGGGCAGCTGATGTTCAGCTCCACGCCGGCAATCCCCGGCACGAGGTCGAGCTTCCGGACCACGCCCACGTAATCCTCGATCGACTCTCCGGCGACGTTCACGATCACGGGAACCTTCCAGCCTGCCCACTGCGATGCGTACCGCTCCAGCACCGCGTCGACGCCGGGGTTCTGCAGGCCGATTGAGTTGAGCATCCCGCCCGGCGTCTCCGTGACGCGCGGCGGGCGATTTCCCTGGCGTGGCCGCAGCGTGGTTCCCTTGCAGCAGATCGCCCCGATCCGCTGGATGTCGACCACGTCGGCGTATTCCACCCCGTAGCCGAACGTCCCCGACGCGACGAGGATCGGGTTGCGCAGGACCAGGCCGCGCCCGAGGTCCACCGAGAGATCCACGGTGGATCGGGCGGGTCCCGCGACCGGCGGGCCGACCGGTCGGGCGGCGGGCGACGCCGGACCCGGCGGGGGCGCCGGCCTCGGCTCCACGATCGCGCTCCGGATCGTGCGGACGGTGGGCGTCCGGCGTGTCTTCGGCGCGGGACCGCTCGTCGCGCCCCGCGACGGCGGCACGGCCTTGCCGTAGGTCACGACCCGCTTCTTCGCCCTCATCGCTTGTGCGTCCCCGCCCCGGCCGTCGCCTCCCAGTCGATCTCGTCGAAGGCGAAGACCGGGCCCTCGCGGCAGACGCGCTGCGGTCCGTTGACGCCCCAGATCACGCAACCCAGGCAGGCGCCCACCGCGCAGCCCATGTTCTGCTCCATCGCGACCTGCAGAAAGGCCTTCTTCCGGGCCGCCGGCGACCCGAGCGGGACCGGCCTGCCGCCGCCTCGCTTGCGCCCGAGCGTCGCGACGCCAAGGCGGCCCTTCCGCCCGGCGACCAGGCCTGCCAGGGTCCGGAGCATCGGCAGCGGGCCGCAGGCAAAGGCCTGGTCCGCCCACGCCTCGTAGTCGAGGACGAGATCGGTGACGAACCCGCGGTGGCCCACCGACCCGTCGTCCGTCGCGACCAGGTATTCCACCTCGTCCGGAAGGAGCGACGAGGGATAGACCTCGGACGCGTCGCGGCAGCCGTAGAGGAGGACCACCTGCCGACCGTCGCGGAGCGCCTCGTCGACGAGCAACCGGAGGTCGGCGATCCCCAGCCCGCCGGCCACCAGCAGGAGGTGCCGGCTCCGCGAATCCACCTGGAACCCCTGACCCAGCGGGCCCAGCATGTCGATCCTTTCGCCCGGCCGCAGGCGTGTCAGCCAGGCGGTCCCGCGGCCGACTTCCCGGAAGTGCAGCGAGATCGCGCCGGTCGCGGGGTCTGCGGTGTTGATCGTGAACGGCCGGCGCAGGACGAGCCCTGAGCAGTCACCGGTCCGGACATGCACGAACTGCCCGGCCCGGGCGCTCACCGCCAGCGCCGGGGCGTGGTACTGCTGGAGCCACTGGCCCGGCAGGACCTGCCGGCTTTCCTGGAGTTCGGCGTCGACGAGCTGCATACGGCGTGTTCGGTGATGACAGCGTGCGACAGGCCAGGCGAGGACGGCTTCCGTCGCGTTCCTGGCGGCTAGCGGTCCGCCCCCGGGCGGGCCTCGGCGGCGGCGTTCGAATTGTCGTCGTCGTCATCGTCGGATTCGTCGTCCTCGTCGGACTCGTCGTCCTCGTCCATCTCGGGCGCGACGACCGGGTAGGCCTCCGCGATTGCATCCGCGATGTCGCCAAAGACGTCCGTCGGGTCGTAGAACTCCACCAGCTCCTCGGGCGTCGTGAGCTTGCGCCACGCACCCTCGTCGCCCTCCGGCTCCACCTCGGCCTGGATCTGGCCGGAGCGGGCCAGCGAGAGCCGCTCGTCGTCGTCGTCGATGACGATCAGGTCGCCCACCTGCTCGGCAAGGCCGCTCGCCGCCTGCTGGAACTGCTCGATCAGGCGGGCCTCGGACAGCTGGCTCCGCTCCTGGAACGTGAGCGCGAGGTCGTAGAGCTTGTGCGCGGCCGACGTCTCGTCGTCGGCGTCGAGCGGCTGGCCGGCCGCCCAATCGTCGGCGGCGGCGGCGTACGCGACGTCGGCCTCCGGCGAGACCGTCTCTTCGGGTCCGATCCCGGCGACGTTGAGGAGATCATCGGCGGCGGTCGGCTCCGGCTCCAGGCCAGCGGCTTCGCGCGCGGCCTCGGCGAATGCCGCGTAGATGTCGGCGGGGTTGTAGAGCTCCACCAGCTCCGCGGCGCTCTCGATCACCTCGGTCTCGCTGACCCACTCGTCGGTCACCTCGTCCTGAAATCGTGTCCGGCTGCGGAACGAGAGATCGGGCGCGACGGAGAGGTAGTCGGGGTCGTCGTCGATCAGCGTCATGCCGCCGATCTCCTTGATCCGGGCGGCGTTCGCCTCCAGGAAACCCTGGAGCTGTTCGGCCGATCGGACCAGGAAATCGGAACGCTCGAGGGCGGCGTCGCGGGCGAGCTCGCCGAGCAGATCGGTGCGGTTCGCGTCCATTGCTGGCGCCTCCTTCTCGATTCGATGTCCGGGTCGTCGTCGGCGCCCGGTGCTAGGGGTGGTATTCAAGGTCGGTGCCCATCCGCTCCCGGAGGAACATCGAGTGGTGCCGCTCGAAGATCCACTCGCCGGCCCGATGGCCGAGCGCGCGGGTGGCCTCGTCGGCCTCCAGCTTGTCGAGGGTGGCGTAGTCGGGCAGGTCCATGAGGATCACGTTGTCGAAGTCCCAGCCGTGGGCCACGTTGTACCAGCCCAGGAACCGGATGCCGAACTTCTCCTCGTACTCCCGAACCTGCCGCGGGAAGATCGTGCGCATGAAGAACTTGAAGAACGGGTCGCGCCCACGTCGGACCGAGAAGTAGGTCGCGAGCACCGGCACGGCGGTCAGCCCTCCTTCTCCGCCGGCCCTCCCGGCGGTTCGGGGACGCGAGCCCCCTGGTTGGTCGCCGTTCGCGGCGAACGCTATTCTCGCACGCCCTCCGACCCGGGCTCGATCGTCTGCGGCGCGGGGGGCTCCGTCGCGGCAGTCGCACCTCCGCGACCGACTTCATCGGCGGCCGGCACGCCGAGCAGCACGTCCTCCAGCTCGCCCACCGTCGGCGTGGCGCTCGCAAGCGGCCGGCGACGACCCGCGTCGCGGCGATCGGCCGCCACGAGCCGCAGCAGGAAGATCAGCGTCTGGCCCACGAAGAGGAGCAGGCCCAGCGCCACGAAGAGGAGCGCCGCGAGGACCTCGAACGGCCAGTTCAGCGTGACGCCGATCGGGATGAGGACCAGAAAGAAGGCGAGGACAACAGCCTGGAACCAGAAGCAGCCAAGGCCCGGGCCGCGCGCGGCATCGAGCTCCTCCCCCTTGTAGGCGGGGCGACGGGCCGCGACGTCGGCGGAGCTCCGGCGATCGCCGGAGGGTGCCGCGGCTCCAGCGGGGTGGGATGGCTCGCGGTCAAGGGCAGTCGTGGGCGTCGCGTCGTCGGTCACGGAGTCGGATGTCCTCGGCGGCCCCGCGGGGCATTTCGATTTCGTCGGCCTGACGAATTTCGTCGGCGTGACAATACGCCCGAACGATCCCGAGCGTCCGAGGACCCGGCAAGTGGCCCCCCGCACCGCGGTCAGACGGCACACGTGCGGCGTCCGGTACGATCTCCGGCGATGCACGACGAGCCCGCCGACCCACTCGCCCGCTTCCGCTGGCACCCGGAGCCTGAGCTGCTGGGGATCGGCGACGAGGCGACCAGCCGGGCGGCACTCGAGCGCCTCGGCGCGGCAGCATGGCAGACGAGCCTGGACTACCTCTACCGCGAGGGCGTCCGGCGCGGAACGGGCCCGGAAACGTACGCCGAGCTGCGCAAGCGCCACTTCGGCGCGTCGGGCGGGCCCGGCCCGGCCCCGGCCACGCCGACGCCGGCCGCGGAGATCCTCGCCGAGTTCACCGCCCGGCTGGCGCCGTACCAGCTCAACCCCTACCACCCCGGCGTCCTCTCGTACTTCACGCCGCCGCCACTCGCGCTGTCGATCGTCGGAGAGCTCCTCGCCCAGTGGATCAACCAGGGGATCGACGTCTACCAGGCGGGCCCGGTCGGGACGTTCGTGGAGGAGGAGGTCAACCGCTGGCTGTGCGACCTCGTGGGGTACGGCGCGGGGAGCTGGGGCGTGCTGACGTCCGGCGGCACGATGGCCAACCTGATGGCGCTCACGGTCGTCCGCGACGTGCACCTCGCGCGGCTGGCGGCCGCCGCCGCGGCCGGGCTGCCGGCGGCGGCAGCCCTGGATCCGGCGCGCCTCGCAGCGGGTGGCGTGGCCGCCTATCCGGCCGTGCCGCGCGGGGCCGCGCTCGACGGCGTCCGCGTCTACGCCAGCGACCAGGCGCACTTCTCGATCGCGAAGGCGCTCGACATCCTGGGCTTCCCGGAGGGGACGCTGCACGTCGTGCCATCCGACGAGCGATTCCGCCTCCGCGGCGTGGACGTGGCTCGGGCGCTCGCCGAAGACGCCGCGGCCGGCCTGCGGCCGCTCGCCATCTCGGCTGTCGCCGGGAGCACGAACACGGGTGCGGTGGACGCGACCGGTGAGCTGGCCGACGTGGCGGCGGCCCACGGGCTCTGGCTCCACGTGGACGCGGCGTACGGCGGAGCCGCGCTCCTTTCTGCGCGGGACGCGGGCCGCGTGCCAGACCTTGCGCGGGCAAACTCCATCACGATCGACCCGCACAAGTGGTTCTTCCAGGCCTACGACATCGGCGGGCTCCTGGTCCGGCGGCAGGAGGATCTGCGGCAGACGTTCCACCGTGAGCCGGAGTACTACCGCCACGGCAACCTGGACGAGGAGCCGATCCACTGGTACCAGTACAGCTTCGAGGGGACGCGGCGGTTTCGCGCCCTCAAGCTCTGGGCAAGTTGGAAGCACCTCGGGACGGCTGGCCTGGGACGGCTTGTAGAGATGAACGACGATCTCGCCGCGCACCTCGCGGCCCGGATCGCGGAGAGCGACGACCTGGAGGCGATCCCGGACGGCGCCCCGGACCTCTCGGTCGTCTGCTTCCGGCACGTCCCGGGCGGGCGGGCCCGGGCAGCCGAGCTCGAGGCGTCCGATCCCGCTTCGCTCGACCACTACACGGACCTGCTCTGCGCGGCGCTGAACCGGTCCGGCGAGGGCTGGCTCTCGACCACGATCCTCCGCGGCCGGACGTACCTGCGGGCCGGGATCGTCAACTACCTGAGCTCGCCGGCGGCGGTGGACGCGGTCCTTGCCACGCTTCGCCGCCTGGCGCCCGCGGCGGCCGACGCGGCGGGGCTCTCCCTGACCTGAGCCCGGCGCGGCGTCCTTCAGGCCCGCGGCCGCTCCCGGCCGGCCCGCCAGTCCGCGAGGCGGTACCACTCCCCCACGGCCGGCAGGAACCAGGGTCGGCCCTCGTATGGCGCCGGGACCAGCGGGAAACGCAGCGACGCGAGCGCCGGGGCCGGCTCGCCGCCCAGGATCCAGCCCGCCGCGCGATGCCCCAGGTACGGCAGGATCGCGACGCCGCTCCCGCAGCAGCCGCTCGCATAGGTGATCCCGCCCAGCCGGCCGACGTGGGGCATCCGGTCGAACGTGAAGCTCACCTTGCCGCCCCATGCGTATGCAATGCGAACGCCGGCGAGCTGCGGGTGAACCCGGAGCATGCCCCGGAGCAGGATTCGCGCCGTCTTCTCGACCGACGAGGGCCAGAACGAGGCGCGCCCGCCGAAGAGCATCCGCCGGTCCGGCGTGAGTCGCCAGTAGTAGAGGAAGTTCTTCGAGTCGAAGAACATCCGGCCGTTGGGGCTGATCTCGCGGGCCAGGTCCTCGGAGAGCGGATCCGTGGCGACGATGTAGCTGCCGATCGGCATGACCCGCCGACGGAGCTCCGGCGCGGCGCCATCCGTGTACCCGTTCGTGGCGACGAAGACCTCGCGCGCGACGATCGGGCCCGCCGTCGTCTCCACCACCGCCCGTCCGTCCGCCTGCGGCCGCACCCGGAGCGCTCGGACACCCTCGTGGAGCGACGCGCCGGCACGCTCGGCCGCGGCCGCGAGCCCGGCGGCATACTTCGCGGGGTGGAGCCCTCCGGAACGCTCCACGACCAGCGCCCCGTGATAAGCATCCGTGCCGATCTCCGTGCGCATCTCGGCGGCCGGGATGGCGCGCGCGCGCTCGCCAACGGTCGCGAGCGATGCCACGGCAGTCGAGAGGTGCTCCATGTGGGACGGCGCGTAGGCGAGCTCCAGGTGCCCGGAGCGCACGAAGTCGGCGTCGATCGCCTCGTCCGCGATCGTGGCCGCGGTCCATTCGAAGGCGTCCACGGATTCCCGGTAGATCGCTTCGCCCAGGATCGCGCCGTGGCGCTCCATGAGCTCAGCCGGGCCCCATTTGAAGCCGGGGTGGCACATGCCTCCGTTGCGCGACGAGGCGCCCCAGCCGATCGCTTCGGCTTCCAGCAGCACCACCCGTGCCCCGAGCTGGGCCCCCCGCCGCGCGGCCGCGCTCCCGGCCAGGCCGCCGCCGATGACGACGAGGTCCGCGGCGTCGGGAAGCGGCCGCCCGCGCCGGTCCGGCTGGGGCGGAAGCTGGGCCTGCCAGAGCGCGCGGCGCTCGAATGAACGAAGCGGGTCGGCGGTCGGCGACATTGCATCGCGAGGGTAGCGGACGCGGTGCGACGGCGACGGCGTGTTCCGGGCGGTGCGGTGCCGGCGAGCGATGTGCCGCCAGACCGGCGGAGTGCGGCGCGCTCGGCCGGCGGCGTCGTGCCGCGCACGGCCAGCCGTTCGGCGGGTCGGGACGGGACGACCGGCCCTGTGCGCGCGGCCGCCGCGTTCATTGATCTCGCCCCGTACGGCTACTCGCCGCCGCAGCCGGGCGCGATGCCCTGGCGCTCGCGGCAGACGCGACCGCCGCCGTTCGCGGCCGCGGCCGACACGCCCCCTACGCGTCTCCGGCTGCGTCCCGGTAGGCCAGGCGACCCTGCGCCACGGTCAAGAGGATGCGGCCCGGGAGCTCGCGGCCGAGGAGCGGCGTGTTCTTGCCGCGCGACGCAAGCGCATCGGCAGTGACGAGCCAGCGGTCCCCGGCGTCCACCACGACGAGGTCCGCGGGAGCGCCCTCCACGAGCCCGCGCGCGCCGCCGCGCCGGCCCGGCCGGGCGCCGAGCACGGCCGCCGGCCCGATCGTCAGGGCCGCAACGGCCCGGGCCAGCGGGAGCTTCCCGGCGGCGACCGCGGCGAGCAGCACGCCGAAGGCCGTCTCGGCGCCGCTGATCCCGTTCGCGGCAAGCCCGAACTCCGCCTCCTTGTCCACCGCTGTGTGCGGGGCATGGTCGGTCGCGACCGCATCCGCGGTCCCATCGGCCAGCGCCGCGAGGCACGCGGCCGCATCCGACGCGCCGCGGAGCGGCGGGTTTACCCGACAGGCGGTCCCGTACGGATGGGCGACCAGGGCGCCGTCGGCCCACGGATCGCGCGCTGTTCCCGCGCCGTCCAGCGCCTCCCAGGCCCAGCGCCGCGCGCCCGCGACCCACTCGTCGGTGAACCCCAGGTGGTGCGGCGTCACGTCGCAGGTCACCGGCAGCCCGGCCGCCTTTGCGCGCCGCACCGCGTCCAGCGCTCCGGCGGTGGAGAGATGCGTGAGATGGAGCCGGGCCCCCGGCGCGTCCGCACGCACCGAGTCGAGGATCGCGATCGCGCGCTCCACCGCCGAGATCTCGGCGGCCGCAGGCCACCCCTTGAGGCCCAGGATCGTCGCGACGAGACCCTCGTTCGCCTCGGCGCCCCCGGTGAGCGTCACGTCCTCGGCGTGCTCCACGATCGGGAGCCCCAGCATGCCGGCGTACAGGAGCGCATTGCGGAGAAGGATCGCGCTCTTCACCGGCGAACCGTCGTCGGAGAGGCCGACCGCCCCGGCGTCGGCCAGCTCCCCGAGCGCAGCGAGGCGCTCCCCTCCCCGGCCGACGGTGACCGCTCCGTGGAGGAGCAGCTCCACCGGCGAGCCGGATGCCGCGGCCGCCCCGGCAACCCGCGCGAAGACGCCCGGCTCGTCCGCGGCCGGCGTCGTGTTCGGCATCGCGCAGACGGTCGTAAAGCCACCGTGCGCGGCTGCGGCGAGCCCGCTCGCGACCGTCTCCGCGTCCTCGTTGCCCGGCTCGCGCAGGTGCACGTGGAGGTCGAGGAATCCCGGCAGCACGAGCACCCCGTCCGGCCCGATGCCGTCGGCCTTGGCGCCCCGAAGCCAGGTCACGGCCTCCAGGATGCCGTCGCGGACCACGATCTCGCCGGGTCCCTCGCGCTCCCCGACCGGGTCCACCAGCCAGGCCCGGCTGATCTCAAGGAGCGGGACCATCGTGCCGACGCGCAGATCAGGCATTCGTCACGGCCTCCGGGTGCCCGCCGGCGAGGAGATAGAGGAGTGCCATCCGGACCGCCACGCCGTTCGTCACCTGCTCGGTGATCACGCTCCGGTCGAGGATCGCCACGTCCGGCGCGATCTCCACGCCCTCGTTCATCGGCCCCGGGTGCATGACAAGCGCAGCCGGCTTCGCGACCGCGAGCCGCTCGCGCGTCAGCCCGAACCGCGCCGCGTACTCGCGCAGCGACGGGAGGAGCCCGGCGTCCATCCGCTCGCGCTGGAGACGCAGCGCCATCACGACGTCGGCGTCGCGGAGCGCGGCGTCCACGTCCGAGGTGACGGTGAAGCCGACGTGTCCCGGTGCGCCGCCGCCAGCCCAGCGGCCGGCCCAGGCGTCGAAGCCGCGCAGGATCGTCGTGGGCCCGCAGATCCAGAGGTCCGCACCGGCCGCGGTGAGCGACCACACGTTGGAACGTGCGACCCGCGAGTGGAGGACGTCGCCGAGGATCACGACCTTCTTCCCGCGGACGTCGCCAAGGTGCGCCCGCATCGTGTAGAGGTCCAGGAGGGCCTGGCTCGGGTGGGCATGCCAGCCGTCTCCGCCGTTGAGGATCGAGCCGGAGAAGACCTCGGCCGCAAGGTACGGCGCGCCCGACGTCCCGTGGCGCATCACGATCATGTCAGCGCCCAGCGCCTCGACGGTCCGGATCGTGTCCACCAGCGACTCGCCCTTCGTCACCGACGACGACGACGCAGCGATATTCACGACATCGGCGGAAAGGTTCTTGGCGGCGACCTCGAAGCTCACCCGCGTTCGCGTCGACGCCTCGTAGAAGAGGATCGTCACGTTCGTGCCCCGGAGCGCGGGGACTTTCGAGATGGGCCTAGCCAGGACCTCCTTCATCGCGTCCGTCGTCTGCATCACCAGCTGGATCTCGGCGAGGGAGAGGGCGTCCACGTCCAGGAGGTGCTTCTGTCGCCAGGCGACGTCGGGCGGGGTTGGGGTGCGGGAGGCGTTCATGGCCATGCCGCCCTCAGGCCGTCGGGGCGGGCGCATCGACCCGCTCGATCCGGACCGCGTCCTCCCCGTCGATCTCGACGAGGGCGACCTCGACGACTTCGTCGCTGGAGGTGGGGACATTCTTCCCGACATGGTCGGCGCGGATCGGGAGCTCGCGGTGGCCGCGATCCACGAGGACCGCCAGGCGTATCGCCCGCGGCCGCCCGAAGTCCACCAGGGCGTCCATCGCGGCCCGGATCGTCCGTCCGGTGTAGAGGACGTCGTCGACAAGCACCACCGTGCGGCCGTTGATGTCCACGGGGAGCTGCGTGCCCTTGACCACCGGCTGCTGGGCGATCAGCGAGAGGTCATCACGGTAGAACGTGATGTCCAGGGCGCCCACGGGGAGGGTGACGCCCTCGTGCTCTTCCACGGCGACGGCAATCCGGTGGGCGAGGGGGACGCCGCGGCGCTGGATCCCGACGAGCACGAGCCCGTCGGTCCCGGCCTGCTTCTCGACCAGCTCGTGGGAGATGCGGATGACCGCCCGGCGGATCTCGTCCGCCGTCATGATCTGGCGCCCGTCCATCAGGCGCGCCCGCGACGTGACATGTGCGTTCTCCTTTCCGGCCTCTCCGGACCGGTCCTTAAAGGGTCGCGACAAGGATACCGCGCCTGCGGGCGCGCGGCGCGGTCAGCGGCGCGGCCAGCGGGATGCAGGCCCGCGAGCGAAGGGCGGACCGTCAGCGAGCGACGACGAGATCGTCGGTCCCCGGATCCGGGGCGCCGTGGAGGCTCCCGGCACCATCCTTCGACCACGCATACACGCTCATGGTGCTCCCCTGCCCGTTCTGGCCGGGCGGGCTGGCCCAGGCCAGCCGGTCGCTGCCAAGCGACAGGCCCGGGAGCGCCGCGATGTCGGCCAGCAGCGTGTCGCCGACGCTCCCGTCCGCGTTCACCGCGAAGAGGCTGAGCCGCCCGGCCGACCGGTCCGTCGTGTCGGCGATCCAGACGGCCAGGTGCCGGCCCGACGGATCCCAGCGCACATCCCAGCTTGTGACGCCCGCCAGCCCGGCGGACCCGGGGAGCGGCATCGCGGTGACGTCGCCGGGGCCGACGAGCGCCTGCCAGTCGGCAGTGACGAGCCGGCCATTCGTGGGGATCCACGTGTTGGTCGCGGGATCCAGGGCCTGGTTGCCGGTCCAGAAGACGACGCTCCGGTTCGTCGGGTCCACGACGGGGCGCCAGACCCCCGGGCGGGCGATCGGCGTCTGCGCGCCGGTCACGGGATCGAGCAGGAAGGAGACGACCGGGCCGCTCGGAGGCGCGGACGGGACCGCGGGAGACGGGGACGCCGACGGGGCCGCACGTCCGGTCGGGACGGCGGGCGACGGGGACATCGAGGGGGCCGGAGTCGCGGAGGGCTCTGCGGACGCCGCCGGGGACGCCGCCGCCGGGGACGCGGCTGCCGTGATCTTGACGGCCGAGGTCCCCGACCCCGTGCTGCCGGCCAGCAGCACGGCGCTTCCGAGGATCTGATCGACGTCCCAGGCGGAGAACACCGACGCGTGGTCCGTGGTGAGCAGCCGCGCCTTCGCATCGCCCACGTGCCAGACGTAGATGTCCGGGCCCCGGGTGCCATCCGACGCTCGCGCCGAGAAGGCAACCCACTGCCCGTCTGTGGAGTAGGCCGGCGGTGCACCCACGAGCACGACGCCCTCGACGATGGGGGTCGTCACGGCCGCCGACGGGGCCGGGCTCGCGGGCGGGATGCTCACGAGCGAGGCCGGCGGCGTCGGCACATCCGAGGCCGGCGGTGTCGCGCCAGGCTCCCCGGACGGGGCGGCGGTCGGGAGGAGAGAAGCGGTTGGGGCGGGCGCCGTGGGTCCGGCAGACGCGGACGCCGCCGGTACAGCGGACGCGGGCGACGGGGTCCCGGTGGGGCGCGGACTGGGGGAACCGGTCGGGACGGGAGTGGCTACTGGAGGAGTAGCGGCCACTCCCGTCACCGACGGCGTCGGGGAAAGTGCCCCGGGTGTCGGGATGGAGGACGAAGGAACGGACGTCGGTGTGACGCGAGCCTCGCGCGGGACGGAGAACGCGTAGAGCGCGTTGCGGCCCACGAGCACCGCGGATGTCCCGTTGTGCTGCAGGAGGACAGCCGACGGCTTCACCGTGAGCGCCACCAGCTGTCGGGCGCCGCCATCCAGCGTCCCGCAGGGCGAGGCGTCGAGCCCCGGGCACACCAGGTCGACCGAGGCCCTGCTGAGGACGTAGCTCCCGTCGGGCTGCCGCTGGACCCACGCCACGGCCTGCGTGTCCACCGTCATCGGCGTCGCGGCCGGAGCGCCGCTGCCGCCGGGCCCGGGACCGATCGGGGCATTCCCGATCCCGAGCCAAGCCAGCGTGAGCGGAAGGAAGACGACCGCGAGCACCGCCGCAACGGCGATCCCGACGAGCGCGAACGACGGCGACCCGAGGAGCGACCGCCGACCCCGACGGACGTCCTCCCGGACGGCCCGCCGAACCTCGACGTCGAGCGCCCTGGACAGGCGCGCGCCCAGGTCGCGGGGAGGCACCGGCAGTTCGTCGCGGAGGGCGAGGATCCTGGCGCGGTCCGCCGCGAACGAATCTGCCATCTGGCGGCACGGGCCGCACGCGTCCAGGTGATCCCGGAGCCACGCGGCATCCTCCCCCGGCAATGGGGCAAGAAGCCGGTCGGAGGCGAGCGCACGCGCGTGGGCGTGCGGATCGCTGCGGCGGTCGGGGTGGCGCATGGCGCGCTGCAGACCGCTCATCCGCGTCCGTTCGGTCGGGTGCCGCGCGTCGCCGGCCGGTCCAGGGGCCGCCCGGCAGCCTCTGCCTCGGCGGCGAGGAGCCGCTCCTCGGCAAAGACGCGGCGAAGGCTCTCGCGGGCGCGCGTGAGGAGCGCGCGTGCCGCGACGTGCGAGGTGCCCAGAGACGCGGCCAGCTCCACGCCGGTCAGCTCGTGAACTTCGGCGAGGAGCAGGGCGGAGCGCTGCCGCTCCGGGATCCGGGCGAGGGCTCGCTCGAGCTCGCCGGAGAACCGCGTATCCATTGCCAGCCGCTCCGCGGACGGCGCCGCGCCGCGGGACTCTCCCGTCCACGGGATGAAGCGGACGATCTTCCGGCGGCGGATCTCGTCGAGCGCGACCCGGTTGGCGATCTGGTAGAGCCACGCGCGGGCTTTGGTCGGGTCCTCCAGGCTGGCGTGCGCTCGATAGGCACGGATGAAGGCGTCCTGGGCAAGGTCGGCAGCGAGCTCCGGGTCGCGGAGCATGCGGATGAGGTACGCGTAGATCTCGCCGTGGTGGCGCGCAAAGAGACCTTCGACGAAGGCGCGCGCCGCGATCGGATCGGCCGGCAGCGCAGCCGCGGCGTCCTCGGCGGCTGGGAGGAGCACGTCCGACACGGGCTCGTCGGGCACGTCCGACCGCGGCTGGGGGCCGCGGGGCAGGCTCATCGGCCCGATCCCCCAGCGGCGCGTGACGTCGAGGACCACGAATTCTCCAGCCCGAAGACAAAATCACGCGGGTCCGCCCCGCGCTCTGGACGGTTGACGACGCAGCCTGCGACGGTGTGACGCGCGGCGCTGGCGCGAAGGCGCGGCGGACGGTTCATCGACGGGCCCCCGGCCGCTCGTCCCGCCCTTCGTCGGGGTCGCGCGACAGGCGGTGGAGCAGCTGGTCGACCGCCTCTTCGGGGCTCACCGGGTTGACCGGCAGGCCCGTCCCCAGCTCGAGCCCGGCGATCTCGCGCAGACGCGGGTGGACCTCCCAGTGCCAGTGGTACGTGGCGTCCACGTTGCCGCCCAGCGGTGCCGTGTGGAGGACCAGGTTGTACGGCGGGCCATCGAGCTGCGCCAGCAGCCCGAGCACGTGGCGGAGGCCCTCCGCGGCGGAGGCGAGGTCGTGGTCCGTGGCCCGCCCGAAGTCCGCCTCGTGGCGACGCGGCACGATCCAGACCTCGAACGGCGAGCGCGATGCGAACGGCGCGAACGCGATCGAGTGGTCGTCCTCCCAGAGGAAGCGGGTTCCGCGCTCGCGCTCCACCCGGACCGCGCGGCAGTACGGGCACTCGCTCTCGCGGATCATGAAGCGCGCCGCACCCCCGATCTCCTCCGCAACCTCGTGCGGGATCTGGGGCAGGTCGTACAGGTCCAGGCAGAGGTGGTTCGTGCGGGCGCCCGCCTGGCGGCCCCAGTTCTGGAGAACCTGCAGGTACTGGGTCTGGCCCGCCCCACCGGCCTCGATGATCGCCTCGCGGGCGCCACGGAGCAGCGCCGCGATCAGCTCCGTCCCCACCGAGTGGAGGGGCCTGTGCTCGCCGGGTGGCGCCACGATCGTCCGCCAGCTGCCGGCGGCCCGGGCCTGGCTGAGCGTGATCTGGCTGACGCTCTTCTCCTGCTCTCGCGCGTCGGCCTCCGTCCCGACCGTTCGGAACGCGAAATCCTTGAGGATGCGGAGGCGGACGCCATCCCCGGCGGGCAGTCGGCAGTTGAGGCAGTCCCCGCCGTCGTCGATGGGCTCCGCGGCCAGCGTGAAGCGATCGCGTTGAAAGGCGCGGTCGACCACGGTGGCGACCCACCAGCCGGTGATCGAGTCGCGGCGCAGCTCGAAGAGCCCGGCAGACATCAGCGGGCGCCTGCGGGGGTGGGCGTCAAGGATGGCGCGCGGAGGCGTTCGACCAGCGCCTCCAGCGCCCGGCGCTCTCCTGTCGCGTCGTCGCCCGGTGGCAGGTCGCCCACAAGCTCGAAGCCCAGGCGCCGCGCGAGGGCCGGCGCGAAGGCCGCGGCCGCCTCGGCAACGCTCGCGGTCGTCGGCGCCGCGTCCGCGTCCGCGTCCACACCCGGAAGGCCCGCTCGGGCGCGCTCGCGCGCGAGGGAGGTCGAGCGGAGCCCGGGCATCCCGCAGGGGTCAATCAGGTCGAAGTCCGCGAGGTTCGTCGTCACGTTGAGGGCGATTCCGTGGAAGCTGACCCCGCGCGCGACCCGGATCCCGAGCGCTCCAATCTTGCGCGGCAGCGGCCCCGTCGCATCCACCCAGCAGCCCGGATGGCCGGGGCGCGGACCGGCTGCGATGCCGGCGGCCGCGCACGTGTCGGCCATCGCGCCCTCGAGGGCCTCGACGAAGGAACGGACGCCGAGGGGGCGCGAACCCACGTTCGCGGAACCGGCGCCCGGCGCCGCAACGGCGACGATGGGGTACGCGACAAGCTGGCCAGGGCCGTGGTAGGTCACCTCGCCGCCCCGCTCCACGCGAATCGGCTCGATGCCGCGCTCGCGGAGCAGCGGCTCCGGGGCGATCACGTGCCCGACGTCGGCATGACGCCCGAGCGTCAGGACCGCGTCATGCTCCAGGAGGAGGAGCTGGTCTTCGTCAAGCGTTCCGTCCACGCGGGCCGCTGCCAGCGCGCGCTGCAACGCCCAGGCATCGCGATACCCGATCCGGCCCAGCCATCGCGCGCGGAGCGTGCGGGTGCGAGGCGGGACGGCGCGCGCGTCCACGCGTGGCGTGCCGGGCTCCTCCATACGCTCCACGTCGTCCACGATACCAGCCGAGGCTGCGCGCGCGGCCGACGATCCCATGAACCGCCGTCGGGCAACGGTGGCGGGTCGGCGCACTGCCGCAGCCGCGGCCTGTGCTTTCAGGATGAATTCAGGCTCCGGTGGTCAACTTCGCGTCACGGAGCTCGGCTCCCTCATCCGAGCCTCCACCTCCGCCGGCCCGACCGACCTCCTCCCGGTTAACCGGCACCGAACACGGACCCGCGTCGCCCCTGCACCTCGGGCGGCCGGGTCCGTTTCGCGTCCACGAGAGCGTCGGCGGATCCCGCTGCGACATGTCCGGAAACCTGGAGCGTCGCGCTGTCCGGTCGGGCGGTCACGGGTCGGCCGAAATCGCGGGCAATGGCTCGGGGGCTTCAAGGCGCGAGAGCAACGTTCCGGGCGTCGCGGGGAGCGAGATCGAGTAGCCGATCCCGGCGGCCAGCCCCGCGGCGACGCGGGGCTACGAACCCGACCTGGGCGCAGGGGGGCTCAAGCCTGGCGAGCGCCGCCCCGCGTGGAGCTGTCCGGCCTCGGTGACCGACGCACGCCCGGGCTGTGCCGTCATATCCGCCTCGCCCGAATCGACCGCCGGCGCCCCGGGGACCAGCCCCGACGGCACCTGCCCATCCGGCGCGTCGTCGCCCGGGCCCGCCGGCCAGGCGCGCAGGCTGCCCCGCCACAGCGCCCGGGCGTGGAAGGAACCCTGCGCCGTGATGCCGTCCATGTCACCGCTCAGCACCAGCGTCTCGAGGAGCGGGGCCAGCTGGGAGCCGTAGACGTGCATGCAGGGTTCGGGGCGCACGCCCGGCCACGAGTAGCACGACACGACGGTCCGGCGGTGTGTGGTGGGAACCGTCGACGGCAGCGCATCCCAGGCGGGATCGTCCGGCGCGAATTCCCACTGGTCGAGGTCGCCCTGCGGGATCCCTTCGATCCCCCGCACGACAGCCGGCTGGACGTCGAGGAGATACGGGTCGACGATGAGGTCGCACAACACCGCATGTGGCGGCATCAGGCCGATCCACTCGTTGCGGACCACCGAAACGGATGGGTCGCGGCGCTGTGTGGCGTCCACGAGCAGGTCGGTGATCGCGAGCCGCGCCCGGAAGTACGCTGTGTCCTGGGTCAGGTTCCGGCCGGTGGTGACGACCTCGACGCCCGGCAGCCCGAGCCGCATGAACGCCTCGTTGCGGGCGTCGTCGCCGTACTTCGTGGCGAACTCAACAGCGTGCTTCCCAACGGTGCCGGCGCCCATGATCGTGACCCGGACGGGCGACCGGTTCGGATCGGTCAGGCCGGGCCACGTTCGCTCGAGGGCTGCAAACGCCGCGCCGACGCCGTTCCAGGCCACGCTTCGCAGGTTCTCGACGAGTCGCCGCCCCTCGTCGTTCGCGACCAGGTCCATGCTGATCGCGTCAATCCCAAGATCCCGCAGGAGCGCGACACGCGCCGGCCGGGTCGCGAAGTGGAGCATCGACACGAGCACGGCGCCGCTCCGCATCTTCTCGTAGCGGCCCTCCGGCGCCCGAAGCACGACGACCACGTCCTGGCGGTAGGCACCGTCCTCGTCGGTGACGTGCACGTCGGGCGACAGGGCCGCGTAGTCGTGGTCGGCGTAGCCCATCCCGGACCCCATGCCCGTCTCGATGTGGACCTCGGCGCCGAGCGCGGTCAGCAGGCCGACGAAGGGCGGCAGGAAGTCGCGCCGCTCGCCGGCCTCCTTGTGCATCCGCGGGAACCCGATCGTCAGCGGGCGAACGGCGTCTGCCATAGCCTGTACTCCCCCTGGGATCGCGTCGCAGCCCGGACCGACGCCGGCGCGGCATCGTCAGGTCCGCGGATCGTGCCCCGCTGGCCCGATCCTCGCATGTGCCAAGCGTCACGAGCGGCCGGGACGCCGGGCCCGATGACCGGGCGCCGTTCAGGCGGTTGGTGGGAGGACGAACCGGAGCGCTGATGCCGTCGAGGCGGCAGAAGACCCGGCGGGGTTCGGGGTGGCTGGACTCCGGCCTGGCTTCGGGTGGCACGTGCCTCGTGGGTCCCGGAAGGATTCGCGGAGCGCTCGCAACCAATCACGCCGCGACGGCCGTCCTAGTCCGCCCGAACGTCGAGCAACACCGGCCCCACGACCCGATCCTGACTCTCCGCGTGGGGAGCGATGAACGTGTTGAAGACCCCAGGACCCAGGATCGCGGCCCCTGCTCCGGCCGCCTCGACCGAGCTCCACGAGATGACGACCACCATCTCGTTCGCCCCCACCTGGACCAGGCTGGCTCGTTCGAACCCCGGGAGTCCCCGGAGCACGGGCAGGACCTCGCGCTCGACCGCGGAGGCCACTTCCTCGACAGGAACGCGGAGCTTGATCCGATTGACGACGATCGCCGACATGACGACACCCCCCCGTTTCGGCCGAAACCGGATCGGCCCGGGTCGTCGGGGAGCCTACCATCCCGGGGCGCTGCCGCTTCCGAACGTCAGGCTGCGGAGCGGCTACACCTGGCCCACCGGCCACCCGCGCTTGCCCGGGCTCCTGTCTGGGCGGATGGCCGTTCGCTCAGCGCGCAGAGGGTGAGAGCTGGGACTTTCTCGCAGCGCCCACCGGCCAGGGCTGCCGATACACCTGCGCCGGCCGGTCGAAGCTCAGCGCCAGCTCAGCACGATCGAGCCGACCCCGGTGCCCAGCGGGCCGCAGACGCGCTGGAAGACGGCTGCGTCGAGGTCGACGAGGTTGCCTCCGCCGGCCGACGGGCCGTTCCCGGATGACACGCCCTCCCAGCAGCCGAGGCTGCCGCAGACGCGGATGCGGGTTCCCGGCGGCAGGCGGGTGATCACGGCGCCTCCGAAGTTGCCCCAGGTGGCCCGCCCGGTGGCCCGGTATTGATACACGATCGCGGGCGTCGGCTTCGGAGTGGGAGCCGGGCGCGGCGTCGGCGCCGCGGTCGCCCGGACGGCCGGCTTCTTCACGGGGACGGCCGTCGGACGGGGCGTCGCCTTCGGGCGTGGGGTCGCCGTTGGTCGGGGCGTCGCCTTCGGGCGCGGCGTGGCCCATGCCACGGCCGGCGAGGCGGAATGCGGCACGCCGCCGGAGGCGTCGCCCGACGCCTCACCCGCGGGATCGGCCGACACGATCGGCAGGGAGGAGACCGCGGCGTGGAACCGCGCCAGGCTTGCCTCGATCGACGGGACGGTCGGGGCGGCGCTGCCGGTGGTCGACCCGGCCACCATCCTGGTGGACACAAGAGCGACGGCAAGTAGAACGCCCATGACCCAGCCCGGCTCTACGCGGATGCCGCCGGCGTGCAGGGCGACGCGGTGCGCCTGGCGCACCGGCGGGATCCCGGGAGTGCGCAGGCGACGCGGGTCATAGGGGCGTTTCCCGGACCTCGGGCCGCCCGCTGGGGACGGTCCTCCGACGGAAACCGAAGCGACGATCGAGACCCTCCGATTGGCTGGGAAACGATGGTACGCGCCCTGCGTCCGGGGCGCCAGAGCTTGCGCAGGCCAGGACCCACAACGCCGACCGGATCGCGGCCGGGCCACCCAGGTCCCGCCCGCGATCGGACGGCAGCGTTGATCGCTTCCATTCTGGGCGGAATCCTTGCCGCTCGACCGCGCGTCTCCGCGCCGGTCGCCGTTGGCATCCAGGCGCGGACGCGGTTGGCGAAGGCCGGGAGCTCGACGGCGGGCAGGCTTGGTGCAGTCGGCAGGAACGAGGTGACACCGTGGCGCTGGAGCGCGCGAGCCATGCCCGCCAGCGCGTCCCCACCGCCGGTCGCGTCGTGGCCGCCCCAGCCGTGCACGTGGATGTCCACGAACCCCGGTGCCGCGTATGGGCTGTTAGCGGCGCGCGTCCGGCTCCACGGCAGTGATCCAGCCGTCCTCCACGGTCACGCGCCCCGGCACGACGGTCTCGGCAAGCACCAGCCGACCGCGGACCACCTCACCCGGCATGCTCGACCTCGCGAACCGCCAACCGCATCGCAAGCACGTTCTCCGGCGGCACGTTGGGCTGGATGTTGTGGACCGCCGCGAACACGAACCCGCCGCCCGGCGCGAGGTCGCCGACCCGGCGCCGGACCTCGGTGCGCACCTCGTCCGGCGTGCCGCTGCCCAGGACGCGCTGCGTGTCGACGCCGCCGCCCCAGAAGACCAGGTCCCGGCCGAACTCGCGCTTGAGCGCCGCGGTTTCCATGCCCGCCGCGGAGACCTGGACGGGGTTCAGGACATCCACGCCGATCTCGATGAGGTCGGGGATCAGCTCGCGCACCGCGCCGCAGGTGTGGAAGAACACCTTCGCGTCGGTGTGGGCGTGGAGGAAGGCGAACAGCTCCCGGTGGAGCGGCTTGACCAGCGTCCGGTAGGTTGCCGGTGAGAACAGCGTCCGGTCCTGGCCGCCCAGGTCGTCCGCTTCCCCCACCACGTCCACGACGCCGGCAAGCTGGGGCAGGATGCTCGCCCAGTAGGCGAGCTTCACCTCGAGGATCCGCTCCATCAGCCGGCGCGCCCGGGCAGGCTCCGCCGCCAGGTCCATGTACCCGTCCTCGAAGCCGCGCAGCTTGAACAGGCCCTCGGTCAGGCCGCCGCATATCGAGCCGACGTGGACCGCCCGCTGCTCCTCGAGCGCGTACCGACGAGCTTCCTCGGCCATGCCCGCGGAGCGAGCCGGGTCCGCGGCATCCGGCCAGGGATAGGCGTCGATCGCTGCATCCTCGACGTCGCCGGCGAGGGGGGGTGCATACGCGTCGTAGTACAGGCCGCCGTCGAGCGGAATCCGTCGACCGACGCCCCACTCGTCCACGAACGTTCGGTATTCGCCGTCCTCGCTCAGCTCCCGGCGGTACCTGGAGGCGGCGCGCGGCGCCACCCCGCGGACGTCGCAACCCAGCGCGTCCAGGACGTCCGCCTCCACGTCGGCCAGCTGCTGGGTGATGTCGCCGACGCGCGGCTCCCCGACCGGGAGGCCCAGCAGCGCGCGGAGCCGCGCATAGGCACGGACGTGGATCCCGGTGACGCGGGACCCACCGAGGTCGAATGGAATGCGGTCGGGCTCGCGGTGCGCAAGCGCGGCCCGCACGCGCTCGCGCGAGGTCATGCCCCCACGCGATCGGGCGACGAGGTCGGCGGCCGGGGCTGCAACGTCACGCATGGCCGGTCGGCGTCTGCCTGCCCAGGATCCGGGTCGTCGAGCTCGACGTCAAAGACGACGTCCAGGGCATAGGTATCAGCCGGGTACCGGGACGCTGCGCGATCCCGGTTGCCTCGAGGGGCAGGCCGGTCATGTCTGGAGGGTCATGTCAGGGCCACAGTACGGGGGATGACGGCGAACCGCCATCCCCCGACGGAACCGGTCAAACCCCGTGAGACACCCCGGCGTGCGGATTACTGGGGCGGTATCTCCTTCTTCGTAGGCGGGTTGATCCAGACCGCCGGCGGGCCCTCGGGCAGCGCGGGTGTCGGCGGACGAAGCGCTCGGGATGGGCGAGATAGGCGGCGTCGAGGGTGAGAGCCCGGGCAACCGTGATCTCGGCGGCCCGCCCGGCATGAATGCCGGCCGGGGTGAGACGGCCGATCCCCGCGTGGCGGTGCCCCGCGTTGTACCAGGTGGAGAGGGTGGCTCAGAGGGCCCGGGCCTCATCGACCGAGCCGAAGCGCGCCGCCGGCAGCGGCAGCTCCACCACGGCGCCGCTACCATCGCGTTGGTGTGGACGGCCCCGCGGTGGGTTCACGACGCAGCGATCGGAGGGCGCGGATGGAAGTCACGGTTCGTGAGGCGGAGCCGGACGATTGGCAGGAGTGCGGGCGCATCTGCTACGAGGCGTTCGGGACGCTCGCGGCGCGCCACGGATTCCCGCCGGACTTCCCGACGGTCGCGGCGGCGGCCGAGCCGATCAGGTATCTCATCAACCATCCACATGTCTACGGGGTGGTCGCGGAGGGCGGCGGCCGCATCCTGGGCAGCAACTTCCTCGACGAGCGGTCGACCATCTCCGGGCTGGGGCCGATCAGCGTCGATCCCACCGCGCAGGACCACAAGGTTGGTCGCGCGCTCATGACCGCCGTGCTCGATCGGGCGGTTGAGCGTCGCGCCCCGGGCGTCCGGCTGCTCCAGATTGCCTACCACAACCGGTCGCTCAGCCTCTACGCGAAGCTCGGCTTCGACGTTCGCGGCTCGTTCGCCGCGATGTACGGGGAACCTCTTGGGATCTCGATGCCGGGCTACGCCGTTCGCGCGGCCACGAGTGCCGACGAGGCCGCGTGCAACGCCCTGTGCGTCCGCGTGCACGGCCACGATCGGGCGGGCGAGCTGCGCGAGGCGATCGCCGACGGCAACGCGAAGGTGGTGGAGCGTCTGGGGCGCATCACCGGCTACACGACCGGTATCACGTACTTCAGCCACTCGGTCGCGGAGACCACCGACGACCTCCAGGCGCTCATCGGCGCGGCAGCGGACTTCGGGAGGCCGGGCTTCCTCGTTCCCCTGGCCAACACCCAGCTCTTCCGCTGGAGTCTGGCCCATGACCTGCGCGTCTTCTTCGTCGTGAACATGATGACGATCGGCATCTACCAGGAACCCGCCGGCGCCTACATGCCCTCCGTGGGCTACTGACCCGGCCCCTGCAGCCGCGGCCGGGAGGCCGGGCGCGGCGCGGGGTCTCCTTCAGAACGAGACCAGCATCTGCCAGATGAACGTCGCGCCGCCGGCGTCCGCCGCTTCGCCTGGTAGAGCGCCTCCAGGTCCTGGCACATGCGGGTTCGCCTAGGACTCCGCTGTCACGCGCGTGTAAGCGGCCGCGACGACGACGATGATCGCGCCGAAGAGGACCTGGCGCGTCGGCTCGGGCAGCCCGAGCACGGTGAGCAAGGCCGTGAGCACCGTCAGGATGAGCGCGCCGACGATCGTGCCGCCGAAGCCGCCGCGGCCGCCAAGGATCGAGGTCCCACCGATCACCGCCGCCGCGACGGCCGGCAGGAGCGAGGTATCCACGAGCGACACGCTGGCGGTGTTGGTGAGACCCGTGATGAGCAGGCCGGCTATCGCCGCCATCAGCGCGGAGATCACGTACAGGGCGATCAGGACCTGCCATGCGCGGGCGCCCGACAGCCGCGCGGCAACCGGGTTGTCGCCGATCGCGTACAGCAATCGGCCGAATCCGGTCCGCCGCAGGCCCAGGAGGATCAGGAGCATCAACGGAACGAACACCACCAGGCTGTACGGCAGGACGTCGAGGAACGTGCCCGTCCCGAGCGTCCTGAGCGACGAGGGAACACCCGCGCCCGTCTGCACCATCTGCAGCTGCCAGACGTTCGCCAGGCCCAGCACGACGAAGCTCATCCCGAGGGTCATGATCAGCGGGTGCACCCGGAACACGCCGACCCCGATCCCGTTGAGCAACCCGGCCAGTGCCGCCGCCACGAGCGCCACGGCGATGCCCTCGATCACGCCGCCGGGACTGTTCACGAGCGTTGCGGTGACGAACCCGGCCATGGATGCGACCGCGGCGACCGAGAGGTCGATGCCGCCGGTCAGCATGGTCAGCGTCTGGCAGCCGGCAAGGATTGCCAGGGGCACGGAGGCGCGCAGGATGACGCTCGCCCACTCGGGATTGACGATGCCCGGATCCGCCAGCTCGATGACCACGACCAGGAGGACGAGCAGTCCGACCAGCGGGATGATGGGCCGGTCGCGGAGCAGACCGCGCCAGGCGTCCACCCTGAGCCAGCGGTTGGCAGGCGGGGTCGCGCTCATGCGCGGGCCCGCCGAAGCTGGATGAGGCTCCCGAACATCACCACGCCGATGAGGATGACGCCCTGGGCGACGAGCGCCAGGTTCGAGTCCATGTTGAGGAACGTCATGTCGGTCGCGATCAGTTGGAGGACGACGACGGCGACGATCGGGCCGAAGACACCGCCCCGGCCGCCGGCGAGGCTGACGCCGCCGAGGACGACCGCCGCCACGCTCTCCAGCGTGTACGGCCCGGGGACGGGCGTCCCGATCCCGGTGCTCGCCGTGAGGGAGAGGCCCGCGAACGCAGCGAACAGGCCGGTGAGGGCATAGGCGAGGAACCTCGTCCTCCCGACGGCGACGCCGCTCCGGAACGCCGCCGGGCGGTTGCTGCCGATCGCGTAGATCGACAGGCCCAGCCGCGATCCCCGGATCGGGATCCAGATGATGGCCACCGTGACGACGAGGACGACTGCCGCCTTCGGGACCCATTCGTTGGCAAACGACCCGGTTGCGAGTCCCATGAGCCAATGCGAGGCGCCGCCACCCGGCGCGGCCCGGACGAGCAGCGCGACACCGGCCCACACGAAGGACATCGCGAGCGTGACCACGATGTCCGGGACGCGGGTGATGACGATGAGGGCGCCGTTCACGGCGCCGAGCGCGAGACCCAGGAGGAGCACGGCCACCACGACGGCGACCCCGAACTCCTCGCCCTGGCCTTGCATCGCCGTTGCCGTGACGACACTGGTGAGCGCCATCATCGATCCGATCGACAGGTCGATCCCGCCGCCGATGACGGCGACCCCCTGCGCGACGGCGGCGAAGGCAAGCGGCAGCACGCCGATGCCGAGCCCCTGGACTGCCGCCACCCCGTAGCTCGGCTGGATGAGCTTCGTGAACGCCAGGAGGAGGGCAAGGAACCCGAGCAGCCCGATCGTCCAGGTGTTGCGGCGGGCCGTGGCGACAACCGAGTCGAGGGTGCGCTGGCGCGATGCGATCGCCGCGGCGGTCACCCCCGGGCCTCCGGGCCCCCGGCCACCTCGGATGGCGGCCGGTCGACGCTCGCCGCATCGACGACGGCGGCGGCGACCTGCTCGGGCATCGGAGCGTCCGACCGCAGGTGGTAGGCAGCGCGCAGGAGCGTCGCCTCGTCCGCGTCCACGGCGCCGACCTCGGCCACCACCCGCCCGCCGAAGATCACGATCGCGCGGTCGCACACGAGCTGCACCTCCTTCAGCTCCGAGGTGTAGAGGAGCACCGCCGCCCCGGCTTCGGCGAGGTCGCGGAGCAGGAGGTAGATCTGCTGCTTGGTCCTGATGTCGATCCCGCGGGTCGGGTCGAAGCACAGCATGGTACGGACCCCGCCGGCGACCCACCGCGCGATCGTCACCTTCTGCTGGTTGCCGCCGGAGAGCCGGCGGACCTCGCTTCCGGCGCGGGCGTCGATCTGCAGCTTGGTGACCGCCTGGTCGACCTTCTGCCGCTCCGCGCCCAGGTCGATCAGCCCCCACCGGCCGATGCGCGCCGTGAACGGCAGGGCGATGTTCTCCCGCACCGACCGCTGCATGAGGAGGGCCTCCGCACGGTCGGCGGCGACGTACACCAGCCCGGCGCGGATGGCGTCCGCAGGGTGACGGAACGAGGCGGCGGAACCGTCCACGAGGAGCTCGCCGCTGCCCGGGCGCTCTGAGCCGGCGAGGATGTCGAACAGCTCGTCCTGGCCCTGGCCCTCCAGCGCCACGACCCCGAGCACTTCGCCGGGGTAGAGGTCGAACGAGACGTCCCGGAGCTTCGTCCCCGAGCTGATCCCGCGCACTGCCAGGCGCGGCGTCGCGCCCGTCCCACGGTGCCCCGCTGTCGCCTCCGCGACCGCCGGCATCTCGTGGATGATCTGGCCGAGCATCAGCTCGACGATCCGCTCGTCCGAGCCCGCCGTCACGTCGACGACGCCGACGGTCTCGCCCTCCCGCAGCACCGTCGCCCGGTCGCACACGGACGCGATCTCGCTGAGGCGGTGGGAGATGAAGACGACCGAGCGCTCTCCGCCGCGTCGGCTCCCGACCACCTCGAGCACGCGCTCCGTCAGGTTGGCGGGCAGGGCCGCGGTCATCTCGTCGAGCATGAGCACGTCGGGCTCGATCGCGAGCGCCCGCGCGAGGTCGATGATCCGGAGCGAGGCCAGCGGAAGGCGCCGCGCCATGCTCGACAGATCAAGGTCCCCGAGGCCGAGCTCGGCGAGCCAGTGCCGGAATGGCTCCAACGGCGTGTCGGTCAGGCGCAGGTTGGCCCGGATGTCCAGGTCCGGGATGATGGACGGCTCCTGGTACACGGAGACCAGCCCACCGCGGCGCGCCTCGGCCGGGGAGTGGACGGTGCGTTCCCGCCCTCGGACCGCGATCCGTCCGCCGTCCGGCCGGACTGCCCCGGTGAGGATCTTGACGAGGGTGCTCTTGCCGGCGCCATTGGCGCCCATGAGCGCATGGACCTCCCCGGGGCGCACGGCCAGGGACGCCGACCTCAGGGCAACGACGGCGCCGTAGGTCTTGGAGACGCCTGTCGCCTCGAGCATCAAGTCAGTGGCGGTGATGGTCATCGATTTCCTGGAACTGGAGGGATGTCGCGCGAGGGACGCCGGCGGAACCGGCGTCCCTCGCGCGAGCTGCGTCTGCTGGTCGAGTTACGCGCCCTTGCAGGACGCGGGGACGGTGTTGGGATCGTACGTGGTCCAGCCCTCGATGGAGAGGCTGAGCGGCCACAGCAGGTCCATCCCGGGGACGGACACCCACGAATTCAGCCCCGCCTTGCCGGTATCGGTCAGGTTGTCGAGCAACACCGGGTCCAGCAGGACGGTGTTGGCCTTGGCGCCGGCAGAGGCGGTGACCGTCTCGCCGTTGAGGAGCTTGAGCGCCAGGGTGATGCCCGCACCGCCGACGGAGGCCGTGTTGGTCACGGCCGCGCCCTTGAGGCCCGGGAAGTTGGTGGGATCGAGGAGCTGGGCGACGAACCCGCCGATGTCGGCATCGACGATGGGCACGAACTTCTTGTTGGCAGCTTTGATGGCATCGACGATCTGCTTGCCCATGCCCGACGCCCAGATGCCCTGGATCTTGTCGTACTGGCCGCTCTGGATGAAGTCGTTGGTCAGCTGGGTGGTCTTTGCCGGATCCCACCCCGTGAACACGCCGTCCGCGGTCGGGACGACCTTGATGCCCGGGTAGTCCTTGAGGACGTTCTTGAACCCGATGTCACGGTCGGAGTCGGCCGGGTGGCCGGCGAGGCCGCGCGTGTACCAGACGGTGCCCTTGCCTCCGAGCTGGTCGAACAGCCACTTGGCGCCGAGCTCCGCGTACTTCACCTGGTTGTTGGTCAGGTTCCACGTGCTAGGGTCGGTCACGTTGGCATCGACCGAGACGGTCACGATCCCGGCGGCTTTCGCCTCGGCAAGGGCCGGGTTGAGGGCAGCCGGATCGTTCGGGTTGAAGACGATCGCTTTGACGCCCTTCGCGATCAGGTTCCGGATGTCGGACAGCTGGCCAGCAGCGTCCGTGTTGCGGTGGATCACGGTGAGGTTGGAGACCGAACCCGACGCCTTGGCCTGTGCCTTGGCCGTGCAGACCTGCTCCTCGCGGAAGCCGTTGCCCACGCCGCCGCCGTTCGAGTACCCGATCGTGTACTGCTTCGGGGCTGCCGACGGCGAGGCTGCCGCTGCGGACGGCGCGGCGGACGGCGCGACGGACGCCGCTGCAGACGGCGCTGCGGCCGATGCCGCGGGCGAGGGTGTTGCGGCACCGGAGCACGCTCCGACGACGACCGCGATCGCGGCCAGCATCGCGAGGCTGCGCACGATTCCGTTTCGTTTCATGAACGGGACTCCTCCACTGGGTGACCGCCGGCTCCTCGCTGGAGCGCCGGTCGAGCCATTGATGACTGCGTTGCTGCGGCCCGTCGCCTCGTTATCCACCTCCTCGCTGGTCGATCGCACGGGCCAGCTGCCGCGCGTGGTCTCGGTAGGTGCGTCCACGAGGGTGACTGCGCCGACGGTGGACCCGGGTCCAATGGGGCTCTCCGGGCCGCCGGTCGTCACCATCCGAATCGAGCATCCCCAGCCGGCCGGTACGCATCAGTAGCCGCCCGGCTCGCCGGTCGACGCACCGGCGGGCGCGGTCCCGGCCTTGCGCGCGCGGAAGTCCAGGATGATCGCCTCGGTCGCGGTGGCGCCGATCCGGGTGACGCCGAGCTCCATGACGGCCAGGAGCGCGTCGAGCGTTCGAACCCCGCCGGCGGCCTTGACCCGGACGTGGGGCGAGGTGTTGGCGCGCATCAGGCGGAGGTCGTCGTGCGTTGCGCCGGACGGCGCGAAGCCGGTGCTCGTCTTCACGAAGTCGGCGCCGGCGGCTTCGGTGAGGCGGCACGCTCGGACCTTCTCGTCGTCGGTCAGGTAGGCGTTCTCGAAGATCACCTTGACGATCGCGCCGGCGGCATGCCCAACCGTCACGACGGCCTCGATGTCCGCCTGGACGTCGGCGTCGCGGCCGGACTTGAGCGCGCCGATCTGGAGGACCATGTCCAGCTCGGTGGCACCGTCGGCCAGCGCTTGCTGGGCCTCGAAGACCTTCGTCTCCGTGCGGTGGTTGCCGTGCGGGAACCCGATGGTGGTGCCGACCGCGACATCCGTACCGGCGAGGAGCGCCGCCGCCCGCCTGACGTCCACCGGCCGCACGCAGACCGATGCCACGTCGTACTTCGCGGCCAGCCGACAGCCGGCCTCGACGAACGCGTCGTCCAGCTCCGGCCGCAGCAGCGAGTGATCGATGGTCTTCGCGATGTCGCGCTCGGTGAGCTTGTCGATGAAGAGTGCCATGGGGCTCCTGCCTGGGGACGCTACTTGCAGTACGGCCGCAGCACGTCCCTCGCGATGAGGAACCCCTGTTTGACCTTGTCGTCGGTGCCCTCGAAGCGGCGATCCTCGTGCTCGATGATGCAGTCGCCCTCGAAGCCCTGCCGGTAGAGCTCCGAGAAGACGATGCTCCAGTCAACCTCGCCGAGGCCCGGGATGCGCGGGATCTGCCAGCCGATGCCCATCGAGAAGACGCCCCGCTCGTAGAGCCCGTCGCGGTCGATCATCAGGTCCTTGGCCTGGAAGTGAAGGACGTGGGCGCCGAACTCCTTGAGGAACCGGCGCGCATCGATCATCTGGAGGACGAGGTGCGACGGGTCGAAGTTGAGCCCGATCGTGCCGCCCCACTGCTCCAGGATCCGGCGCCACATGCGCGGGGTCGTGGCGATGTTGTGCCCGCCCGGCCATTCGTCGTACGAGAACAGCATCGGGCAGTTCTCGAGCGTGACCTTCCGACCGTGGTCGTTGGCGAATGCCACGACGTCCGGCCAGACGCGGAGCGCCTCCTCCCAGTTCTGGTCCTGGTTCTTCGCGCCGTCACCGCCCATGAACGTGTTCACCAGGGGCACGCCCATCTTCTCCGCGGCGGTGATCACGTGCTTCAGGTGGCCGATCACCTGCTCGCGATGGGCCGGGTCGGGGTGGAGCGGGTTCGGGTAGAAGCCCAGGCCGGAGATCGAGAGGCCCTTGCCCGCGAGCTCGTCCACGATCTCGGTGGCCTGCGACGACGACAGGTTCGCAACGTCGATGTGGCTCGTCCCGGCATACCGGCGGGTGGGGCCGGTGGTCCGCGGCCAGCAGGCGATCTCGAGGACCTCGAAGCCGGTCCCGGCAGCCCAGTCGGCCACCTCCATGAGCGGCGTGGCGGGGAATGGTGCGGTCAGGAAGCCGAGCTTCATCGCGGCTGACCCTCCAGGCTCAACGGCGTGACGAGGTGACACGAGGGGATGATTGTCGATAATCGATTGCCGAGAGTATCACCTCGCCGCGCGCCGTCCAAGCCCATCGGGCAAACGCCGCTCATGCGGGTCGGGCCACCTCGACCCAGCGGCCGGCGCGCGAGCTCTCCAGGACGGCGTCGCCGATGAGCATCTCCTCATGGCCGTCGGCGAAGGTCGCGTAGGCGGGCGCCCGGGACGGGACCCCGGCGACGACGTCGGCGTAGATCGCGGCGAAGACGGCGCCGAACGTGTCCGCAAATCCTTCCACGTGCCCGCCCGGCAGCCGGGCGGCGGCGCGCCCGCTGGCGTTCATGAGGGCCGGGTTTCGGAGAAGGAGCTCGTTGGGCCGGTCGCGATGGCCGATCCAGAGCTGCTCGGGCTGCTCGGAGTCCCACGCCACGGCGGACGAGGAGCCGTCGATCTGGTAGGCAAGGCTGTTCTTCCGGCCTGGACTGAGCTGGGAGATCGCCACGCTGCCGCGCGCTCCGCCCTCGAGACGCAGGAGGATCGTCGCCACGTCCTCCGTGTGGATCTCGACCGGGATGGTCTCCGAGGCGCGCTCCGTGGAGAAGGTGAGGACGGGACCGGCGGGCTTCCGGCGGACCGGGATGAACGTGGTGAGGTCGGCCATGACCGCCTCGACCCGGCGTCCGGTCAGGAACGTGGTCAGGTCGAGCCAGTGCGAGCCGATGTCCCCCACTGCCCGCAGGGCTCCGCCCTGGTCCTTTTCCAGGCGCCAGTTCCAGTCCGTGTCGTAGAGCAGCCAGTCCTGGAAGTACCGCCCGGTGACCAGCCGGACGTCGCCGAGCCCGCCCTCGCGGACCAGGCCGGCCACGTGCTGGTTGAGCGGATAGAAGCGGATGTTGAAGTTGACCGCGTTGACCAGGCCGCTGGCCGCGGCCAGCTCCACCAGTTCCGCCGACTCCCCGGACGTCATCGCCAACGGCTTCTCGCAGATGACGTGCCGACCCGCGGCGAGGATCTCCTTGACCTGCGGATGGTGGAGCTCATTCGGCGACGTGACGTGCACGACCTGGACGGCGTCGTCCGCGAGGGTCTCCGCCAGGCTCGCATAGGCCCGCGGCAGCCCCAGCTCCGCGGCGCGCACGGCGCCCAGCTCCGGCGTCGCCTCCAGAAGCCCGACGACCCGGACGCCGATCCGGCGCAGCGCCTCGATGTGGACCGTGCCGATGAAGCCGCTGCCAACGACGGCGGCCCCGATGTCACTGAAGTGCCTCATACCAACTCCGGAGCCCGCGACGTCATGCTGTCGGTCGCCAGTCTCGCGGTCGGCGCTCGCCAGCGGCAATGACACTAACGGCAGATTAACTGTCAGGAGCGGCTGGCGCCGGGCGTCGGTGACGTCCCCCGCCGGGATGAGTTGGACATGTTTGGCCATTTCCGTCCATTCGGCCCTCCTGCCAACCGGGCCACGAGTCCGATCATCCACGCCAGGCCTGCAGCATCTCCCGGACGTCGGCGGAGGCGAAGCCGGGCCATGGAGGGTTTCGTGACGGTCTTCTTCTGGCAGCACGACCTCGATCCGGCGTTCCCACTGTCCGTGCTCGAATACGAGACACGTGACGCGGACGACCAGCTGCACTGGCACGAGTACCTCGAGATCGCGCTATGCCTCCAGGGGAGCGGGCGGTTCCTGTTCGGGCGCCGCAGCTATCCTGCCGAGCCCGGAGACATCTTTCTGATCGACGACGCCGAGCCGCACGTGTGCGTCACCGATCCCCCCAACCGGATGCGCCTCCTCCTCGCGCTCTTCCGCCCGGAGCTCATCGCGGCGCCGGGCTGTCGCAGCTTCGACGCCGAGTACCTGGCCCCTTTCAGATGCGGTGGGCGTCCGTTCGCCAACCGCCTTCCAGGAGGAGGGCCGGCCGCCTCCGAGCTCCGGCCGATCCTCCTCGAGCTCAAGACGATCTGGGACCGGGAGGATCCCGCCGATCGGCACCTCCTCGACGCCATCCTGAGACGCGCGCTCGCCGTCCTTGTGCGGCATGCGCGTGCCAGCGAGTCGGCTCGGGATGACTCGGCCGCGCCCAGCGATCGACACGAGCAGGTTCGGCCGGTGCTGAGCTACGTCGAGCAGCACTTCAGGGAGAGCCTGACGCTGGAGCGGGTGTCGGAGCACGTGCACGTGAGCGCGTCGCGCGTGCGCCACCTGTTCAAGGACGTGACGAGCGTGGGCTTCAAGGAGTACGTCACGAGCCTGCGCCTCTCGGAGGCGAAGCGCCTGCTTCTGACCAGCGATACCTGCGTGCAGGAGGTGGCCTACACCGTCGGGTACACCAACCTGAACCAGTTCTACAAGGTGTTCCAGCGCTACTCGTCGATGTCGCCCGCCGACTACCGGCGGTACTACCGGCGTTCGGGCGGGGCAGAGGTCGTGCTGCGGGAAGACCGCGGGCTTGCGCGCGGGGGTCCCGCGCGCGTCGCGTGACTCACGGGCACGCGTTGCCCGTGAGTCGCGGACGCCGTCGCAGTGCCGTTGCTGACAACTCGGACGCGACCGTCCGGAGCCCGGAACGCCACCGCCGCGCCGCGCCAGCCGCTCCTGACAGTTTATCGGCCGCTAGTGACATTGCCGCTGGCGACCGTCGACCGCGAGACTGGCGATCAAGACCGCGCATCGGTCGGGACGTCCCGTTTCCGCTGCGGATGCGACCCGCGCCAGTCAGGGAGAGGTCCATGCCGTCGTTCCCGCACCTGTTCAGTCCGATCCAGCTCGGTGGCCTGGAGCTGCCGAACCGCGTGGTCCATGTTCCGACGGACATCAGCTCCTCCCACGCCGACGGCGAGGTGAGCGAGCGCGACATCCACCACCACGCCGACATCGCGCGCGGTGGGGCCGGGTTCATCATCGTCGGCGCCACGACGCCGGACATGAGAACCGGGCGACCGACGGTGACGTGCCTCGTGGCCGACGGTGACAACTACATTCCGGGCCTGGCGCGCCTCGCCGAGAGCATGCATCGCTACGGCGCGAAGTGCGCGGTGCAGCTCCAGCACCCAGGCCGCCAGTGCGCGATCCCGCGCTACAACACCCTGGGCGCGACCGACCGGGTCCTCAAGCTCCCATGGTCGGCCGGGCACGAGATCATCTACGAGAACGCCGAGGAGAAGGGCAAGGAGATCCGGGCCGCCTCGATTGCCGAGATCCTCGAGCTGGTCGACCTCTTCAGCGAGGCCGCGTGGCGCGTGAAGCAGGCCGGCTTCGACGCCGTTGAGCTCCACGCAGCCCACGGCTACCTGCTCTCGGAGTTCATGAGCCCGTTTCTCAACCAGCGCAACGACCGGTTCGGCGGGAGCCTCGAGAACCGGATGCGCTTCCCGCTGGCGGTCGTCGATTCGATCCAGAAGAAGTGCGGCAAAGGCTTCCCGGTCCTCGTCCGATACTCCTTCGACGAGTGGTGCGAGGGCGGACGCGGGCTCGAGGAGGGCATCGAGATCGCGAGGATGCTCGAGCGGGCCGGTTGCGCCGCGGTCGACCTCTCGATGGGCATGCAGGAGAGTCCCGGAGCCGGCTTCGACCCGATGCAGTATCCCCAGGGCTGGGCAACGTACGCCGCCGAGGCGACGAAGAAGGCGGTCCGGATCCCGGTCATCACCAGCCACTCACTGCGCGATCCGGAGTACTGCGATCGGATCATCGCGGAGGGCAAGACGGACCTCGTGGGCCTGGCCCGCCAGTTGCTCGCGGACCCGTACTGGCCGGTCAAGGCACAGTACGGCAGGGTCAAGTCGATCCGGAAGTGCATCTCCTGCCTGGGCGGATGCTGGCAGGAGTCGCTGATGGCGAAACACGAGATCGCCTGCTCGATCAACGCGGCGTGCGGGAATCCCGCGTACGCGGACATGCAGCGAACGACGAAGGCAGTCCGCGTCGCGGTCGTCGGCGGCGGACCGGCCGGGATGGAAGCCGCGCGAATCGCCACGGAGCGCGGGCACACCGTCACCCTGTTCGAGAAGGCCGGCGAGCTGGGCGGCGCATTGCTCTACTGCTGCCTGGTGCCGGGCAAGGAGAAGATGCGCTGGTACCTGGATTGGATCCGGAACCAGCTCCTTGACCTGCACATCGAAATCCGGCTCAACCACGCCCCGACCGTGGACGAGCTCCGCGGGTTTGACGTCGTCCTGAACGCGACCGGCGCGATCTCGTACGTCCCGGAAGTCCTTGGCCAGCGTGATCGGGTCGTGCCCTTCGAGGAGGCGATGGCCTGCCCGAAGATCGCGTGCGAGTGCCATCCCGGCGCACGGAAGCTCCACAAGCTGGGGTCGCACGTGCTCCTGTGGGGCGACCATTACGCCGCGGCCGACACGGCAGCATTCCTGGGCAGCATCGGCAAGCAGGTCACGATCGTGACCGAGAAGCACGAGTTCGCGGCCGAGTGCGAGGTCATCCACATGTATGTCCTGCGCAAGCGCTTCGCGCAGGGCGACGCCGAGGCGCTCAGCTCTCGACCGTTCAGGCACCCCGTGACCGTCATCACGAACGCCACCGTGCGCGAAGTGCGCGAGGGCGAGGTCGTCATCGAGGACCACGACTTCGGCCGCACCACGCTCCAGGTGAGCGACGTGGTTTCGTGCCATACGCGACCCGTCGTCGACCTGCTCGGCGAGCTGCAGGCCGCCGGCGTCCACGTCATCAACGTCGGCGACTCCGTGCGTCCCCGCAACCTCTACTACGCCGTGAAGGAAGGGTCGGCGTTCGGCCTCGCGGTCGACGAGCACATGCTGTTCAACCCGAACCACGCAATCCTCAACGAGCTCCCGATCGACGTTCTCGCGCAGCTGACGCGTGAGGAGGCCCCTGCCTACTCGCACCAGCAGATCGTGGCGCTCACGGCGCGGCGCGATGGCTGACGGGGGCGGTCCCGGCTTGCACGCGGGCAGCCGAGCGGTGAGCGACATGAGGCCAGCCCGAGCCCGCACAGATACGCCGTTGCGCGTCGGCGTCGTGGGGGCCGGGTTCATCGGCGAGACACACGTCGCCGCATGGGCCGCCGAGGGCGTCCAAGCCGTGATCCACGACGTGGATGCCGGCCGCGCGGCCGCGCTTGCCGACCGGCACGGGGCACGCGTCGCGGAATCCCTCGACGAGCTGTTCGGCGCGGTCGACGTCGTCGACGTCTGCTCGCCCACACACCACCATGCCGGAGTCGCCATCGCCGCTGCACGCCCCGGCCGCCACGTGAACTGCGAGAAGCCGATGGCGCGCACCCTGGCGGACGCAGAGGCGATGCTCGCGGCCGCGCGCGACGCCGGTGTCCGGCTCTTCGTGGCTCACGTGGTGCGGTTCTTCCCGGAGTACGTCGCGGCGCGGGCGGCCGTGCTGGCCGGCGCGATCGGCGAACCCGCCGTGCTCCGCCTCACCAGGGCGAGCTTCCGTCCGCGGCAACCCGCCGGACACTGGTTCTTCGACCATGCCAAGTCGGGCGGGATCGTCCTCGACCTGATGATCCACGACCTCGACTACGCGCGCTGGATTGCCGGCGACGTCGTGGCGGTTCATTGCAGATCGGCGAGCCTGGCGCAACCGGACGCGGGCGTCGACCACGCGGTGGCAATCCTCACCCACCGATCGGGCGCGATCAGCCACGTCTCGGCATCGTGGGGCTACGCGCCGCCCATCTTCCGGACCGCCCTGGAGATCGCGGGCTCACACGGTCTCATCGAGCAGGACTCGACGACGACCGCGCCGGTCACGCCGTCACTGCTCGCAGGCGCCGCGGGCGGTGGCCTGACGGGGATTGCCGACACGGGCCTCGCCGGGGACCCCTTCCGCCTGGAGCTCGCTGAGTTTGCCAAGGCGATCCGCGACGGGTCCGAGGCGAGGATCGGGGCCGCGGACGGCCTCGAGGCACTCCGCATCGCTCTCGCCGCCGACGCGTCGGCACGGACCGGGGCCGTCGTCCGGCTCACGCAGGCGGCCGGGTGATGGTCGTCGACCCGGAAGGCCGTGCGCCCGTGCGGATCGGCGTCCTCTCCGCCGAGCATGTCCACGCGCCTACGTACATCTCGCTCCTAGCGTCGATGCCGGGCGCGCACCTGGTAGGGGTGTGGGACGACGATCGGCAGCGCGCCGCGGCCGCGGCGGAACCCGTCGCGACGCGCGCGTTCGACGCCATCGAGGCGCTGCTCGAGCGCGTCGACGGCGTCGTGATCGCCTCGGCCAACAGCCGCCACCTGCGGCTCGTCGAGATCGCAGCGGGGGCGGGGGTGCACATCCTGTGCGAAAAGCCGCTCGCGACCACGGTCGAGGACGCCCGGGCGATCGTGGACGCCTGCGCCCGTGCGGGCGTTCGCCTGATGACCGCGTTCCCCACCCGCTGGAACCCCGCCGCGCGGGCGCTGGAATCCGCGGTGCGGTCCGGGGCACTCGGCACGCCGGTCTTCCTCGAGGGCGTCAACACCGGGACGATGCCGGACATCCACGCGGCCTGGTTCGTCGACCCCGTCCTCGCCGGGGGCGGCGCGGTGACGGACCACGTCGTGCACCTGGCGGACCTCTTTCGCTGGATCCTGCGCTCCGAGGTCGTCGAGGTGTACGCCGTCGCGAACCGGATCCTCCAGGAGCGATTCGCGGGGGTCGAGACCGGCGGGCTCGTCTCGATGCGCTTCGCCAGCGGCGTGTCCGCCACCATCGACTGCAGCTGGAGCAAGCCGCGCTCCTACCCAACGTGGGGCGGCCTCTCGGTCCAGGCGGTTGGCACGGGCGGGGCGTTCGGCATCGACGCCTTCCGACAGCGCCTCGCCGTGTATGGAACACGCGAAACCGGGATCTCGTGGCCGACGTGGGGCCCCGACGCCGACCGCGAGATGCTGGCAGAGTTCGTATCCATGGTGCGGGACGATCGGGAGCCGGCGGTGACGGGGGTCGATGGGCTGCGGGCGGTCGAGATCGTCGACGCGGCGTACCGCTCGATCGCGGCCAGTGCACCGGTCTCGCTCGGGTGACGTCCACCCGGCACCTCGGGCTGGACCTGGGGGGCACGCTGCTGAAGTGGGCCGTGGTCGAGTCCACGGACAGCGGCTGGGACCGGCTCGCGACCGACCTGGTCCCGACGCGCCTGGACGCAGGGGCTGACGGGATTGTCGACCAGCTGGGGGAGACGGCCGCCGCCGCCGCCGTCGATTGGGGCCCCATTGCCTCGGTCGGCCTGGGTGTTCCGGGGCGCTACGACGCCGCCGGCGGCCGAGTGATCCTGACCCCGAACATCCCCGTGCGCTGGGCGGGCATTCGCGTGGTCGAGCGCCTCGAACGGGTCGTCCACGTGCCCGTCCACCTCCTGAACGACGCGCGTGCGTTCACGCTTGCCGAGCTTCGCCTCGGGGCGGGGCGGGGCGCCCAGACGCTCGTCGGCATGACGTTGGGCACCGGCGTCGGCGGGGGGATCGCCATCTGGGGAAAGCTGTATCTCGGCCGTGACGGCGCAGCCGGCGAGATCGGCCACCAGACGATCGACCCCGACGGTCCGCTCTGCAATTGCGGGAACCGCGGCTGCGTCGAGGCCTTCGCCCGGGCAGACGTCATCGCGGCGACATGCGGCACGTCCTCCGTGGAAGCGGCCGTGCGGGCGGCGGCCGCCGGCGACGCCCGGGCGCTCGACGGGCTCGCGCAGGTCGGTCGCTACCTGGGGATCGGAATCGCGAACATCGTGACCACCTTGACGCCGGATCGCGTGGTGGTGGGGGGCGGCGTGGCAGCGGCGGGCGAGATCCTCTTCGCGTCGATCCGCGCGGAGCTGGACCGGCGAGTCCGGATGACGGGCACGGTGATGACGGTC
>JANXWH010000060.1 GCA_025351245.1 Chloroflexota bacterium
ACGTGCTGCTGACCCGCGCCCGCCGCCGGGCGCCGTGCTCGCCGGTTGATTGGGGTGCCGATTGACGTCGTGCCTTCCGCCGATGTGCCTGAACGCGCACACGATCGCACCACCGCGCGTCGCATCCGTGCATCGGGCGCACGAACGCAGCACCGGTCTGCATCGAATGCACGATCCGGCCCGGCCCGGCGGCCCCTGTGGGCTCACGGACGGCGCGAAAGGTCAGATCGGCCGGGACCTGGTCGAGTTCGTGCATCCGATGGACCAGCCTTGACGCGTGGACGCGTCTCGTGTCCCAGCGTCGTCGCGATCGTGCATTGGATGCAGACGGCGTCTGGGCCGGCGATGCAGACGGCGTCTGGAAGGGCGGCCGTACCCGCGGCCGGGGCCGCGCCTCGGCCGCGGGGGCGAGACCAGCCGCCGGGGCGAGACCAGCCGCCACGGCCCGCGCCGACCCGTACACTGCCGGGCATGCTCCGGACCGTCACCGCGACGCGCTACGTCACGCCCTTACGGGAGGGCGGGTCGCTGCCCGGCCTCTGTGAAGCGGACGACGACGGGCTCTACGTCGTGAAGTTCCGCGGCGCCGGGCAAGGCCCGAAGGCGCTGGCGGCCGAGGTGATCGCCGGGGAGCTGGGGCGCGCGCTCGGGCTCCTGGTGCCCGAGCAGGTCCTCGTCGAGCTTGACCCGGCAATCGGCGCCGGCGAGCCCCAATGGGAGGTCAAGGAGCTGCTGGATCGGTCGCCCGGCACGAACCTCGGGGTCGATTTCCTGCCCGGTGCGCTCGCGTTCGCACCCGCGATCGGGCCACGGCCCGATCCTGCGCAGGCGGCGGCGATCGCCTGGTTCGACGCGCTCGTCACGAATCCGGACCGGAGTGCGCGGAACGTCAACCTTCTGACCTGGCACGGCCGTGTCTATTGCATCGACCACGGCGCGGCGCTCTTCGCCCATCACCGCTGGGAGGACCCGGTCGCCCAGGCGCGGCGACCCTTCCCGTGGATCGCCGACCACGTGCTCCTCCCCTTTGCGGCGCCGATCCCAGAGGCCGATGCGAGGCTGGCCCCGCTCGTCACCTCGCGCCTCCTCGACGAGATCGTGGCGGACGTCCCGGACGCGTGGCTGGCCGGCGACTCGGTTTTTGCATCCGTGACGCAGAACCGGGCGGCGTACGTGGCCTACCTGCTGGCGCGGCTCGCCCCGCCGCGGGGATTCGTGGAGGAGGCTGAGCGTGCCCGAACCGCCGCCTGAGCCCGCTCGCGCCGCGTTCGCCTACGCGATCGTGCGGGTGGTCCCGCGTGTCGAGCGCGGCGAGCGCCTGAACGCCGGGGTCGTGCTGCTGTGTCGCCCACGGCGGTTCCTCGGCGCGGAGATGCGGCTCGACGAAGCGCGCCTGCGGTCCCTCGACCCGGACTGCGACGTCGACGAGGTCCGGGCACACCTGGACCTGGTTCGGCGGATCGCGGCGGGCGACTCGAGCGCCGGACCGATCGCGGCGCTTTCGCAGGCCGAGCGATTCCACTGGCTCGTGGCGCCCTCCTCCACGGTGATCCAGCCGTCGGCCGTCCACGCCGGCCTCACCGCCGATCCGGCGGCGACGCTGGAGCACCTCGTGCGGACCCTGGTACGGGTGGCCCCCGCGCCGTAGGGGCGGCGACCCGCCGGCGGCCACCCGCCGGCGGCTACCTACGTCCGGCGGCCTTCTGGCTCGCCTTCCAGGCCCGCTTCTGCTCCTGGTACTGGGCGAGCGCATCGGCCGAGTCGACATCGGCCAGCGTCGGGTACGACGGGGCGACGGCTTCCCAGCCTGGCGGCCGGACCCCGAACCGCTTCGCGAGGAGCCCGACCAGCGTCCGGGCCTTCATCTCCCCAATCCCCGGGAGCGCACGCAGCCGCCTCTCGAGGTCCGCACCGTCGCGTGCCTCGGTCCAGACGCGGCTTGCGTCACCAGCGTGGTCGCGCGCGACGACGGCGCACAGCTCCTGGACGCGGCCGGCCATCGCGCCGGGGAACCGATGGAGGGCCGGCCGCGCCGCGAACGCCGCCGCGAAGGCCCCAGGGTCCATGGCGGCGAGCGCCGCCGGATCGAGCGTCCCAAGCCGCCGCAGCAGCTCCGCCGGGCCCGCGAACGCCTGCTGGACGGTGACCTGCTGGTCCAGCACGAACCCGATCAGCAGCGCAAGCGGGTCGCTCGCGAGGAGCGCATCGGCCGCGGCGTCACCGGTGAACTGGAGGGATGCGGGTCGGGTCGTCGTCATGGCCGGATGGTACGCCGGTTCGCGCCCCGGGCCCGCCTTTCGGCCGCCCGGCCCCTCCCGCCCATGCCGGAGGTCCCTTCTCTGGGCCCGGCGCGGACCCCATGCTCGGCCAGGCTCACCCTTGGAGGTTGCTCCGGATGCTCGCGAAACCTATCCTCGTCGCCTATGCCAGCCGGCATCACGGCACGGAGGAGATGGCCGCCGAGATCACCGGCACGCTCCGCGGCGCGGGCTTCGAGGTGGCGCTCAGCGCGGCGGCCGACGTCCTGACGATCGAGCCGTACGGTGCCGTCATCGTGGGCAGCGCGGTCTACATGTTCCAGTGGGAGAGCCCCGCCCTCGAGCTGGTCCGGCGTGAGCGTCTCGCGCTGGCCGAACGTCAGGTCTGGCTCTTCAGCAGCGGTCCGGTCGGCGACGGCAAGTCGACCCGGCACCCGGAGATCGTGCCCCACCCCAACGGGGTCGACCAGCTGGCCGATGAGATCGGGGCGCGGGGGCGCGCGATGTTTGGCGGAAGGGTCGACTCCCACCAGGGCAGCTTCGCGATGGCGATCATGGCGAAGGCCGGGCTCGAGGGCGACTGGCGCGACCTGCCTCGCGTCAGGAGATGGGCACTGGACATCGCCGCGGCGCTCCGCGCCGACGACTGACCCCCGCCGCTCGTCGGCCAACTGGAGGTTCGCAGCATGGACAGGTCGGGCACCTCGCGCGGCGCGCTCGTGGTCGGCGCCCTGCTCATCGTTTTCGGCGCGATCGCGTTGGTCGTCCGGGTATCCCGCGTGGAGGTCGGGTGGCCCGCATGGGTGATCCTGCCCGGCGTCGCCCTGCTCATCGCCGCGTTCGCAGTCCCCGAGCCCGGTGGCTCCGGCCTTGCTGCGGCGGGCGGCATCGTGACTGCCGTGGGCACGCTGCTGGCCGTCCAGGATGCGACCGGGACGTACGCGAGCTGGGCGTATGCGTGGGCGCTCGTGGCTCCGGGCGGCGTCGGCGCCGGGCTCCTGATCTACGGCCTGCTGACGCGTCGGGGCGACATCGCGCGCGGGGGGCTGGGATCGCTCGTGACCGGCGTCGTGCTCTTCCTCATCGGCTTCCTCTTCTTCGAGGGCGTCCTCCACCTGAACGGCAACGGGTTCGCGAGCCTGACCGATATCGCGGTGCCGATCGTGATCATGGGGATCGGGGCCGCAGTCCTGGTGGGCGCGATCATCCCGGGACCCTGGCGGCGTCGATCACGGTCGGCGTTTCCGGGAGCCGGCCAGGCGTCCTGGACGGCGGGCGGCACCGGGGCCGCACCGGGGATCGCGGGGGCGCAGCCGCCCGCCGGGAACCCACCCCAGGCGCTCGCGCTGACGCTCGACGGGGCTGCGGATGCCGAGGTTCGAATCGTGTTCGGCGCCGGAAAGCTGCTCGTCGGGCCTGCCGCGAGCGGACGGCTTGTGGACGGGACCTTCGAGGGCGGCGTGGATGCGACGCCCGCGGGCCCCGGTCGCGTCCGGCTCACCACGCCCCACCCCGCCTCGTGGAGCTGGGGCTGGCGCCGCCCGCCGTTCGACTGGCGCGTGGGCCTCACGGCCGAGGTCCCGCTCCGCCTGGAGCTGGAGACCGGCGCCTCCGACAACGAGCTCGACCTGGGCAACCTGCGTGTCACGGACCTCCGGCTCCGGACGGGAGCGGCGCAGTCGCGGGTGACCCTGCCGGCGGCCGGCGTCACGCGGGTGGACGCCGAGGGTGGGGCGGCGCAGATGCGCTTCCGGGTCCCGGTCGGGGTTGCCGCCCGGATCACGAGCGCGATGGCGATCGGGACGACGGATGTCGACACGAACCGCTTCCCGCGGACGACGGATGGAAGGGCCTGGGAATCGCCGGATTTCGATGCGAACCCGAACCGCGTCGAGATCGCGGTCCGCGGAGGCATGGGCCAGGTCACGATCGGCTGACGCCTTCCCGGACCTTCCCGGCCCGGTCCGAGTGCCCGAACGTGGTCGCGGTTGTGGTCGCGGTCGTGGTCGAGCTATTCGGCGGCCGTCAGCGCCGCGAGGGCCGGCGTCCCGCGGCCGCTCACCCGAACTCGGCCTGTCGCGCGACCGCGAGCAGGAGGCTCGCCGCATAGAGGAGCGTCAGGCTGAGAAACGGCCAGCTGATCCGCAGCCCGAGCGGGAAGAGCGTGACGACCGCGAGGACCAGGAGGACCGTGACGACCACCGGCCAGAAGCGGCGGGCCAGGATCAGGCCGCCCAGCAGGAAATGGACCGCGGCGAGCGCGATCCCCACCGGCACCACGACGAGGAAGAACCCGAAGACGCTCGTGTTGTCGCCGGCCCAGCCCGGCGCGTTGACGAGGCCCAGCGTGCCCGCCACGACCAGGAAGGTGGCGGGGAGGAGCACCACGAGGAGGAGCAGGCCGATCGAGCCGAGGAGCCGGCCGCACGCGGTCAGCAGCGCAGAGCGCTCGATCCCATCGTCGTCTGGGCGTCGGTTCACCGGGAACGCGGCGTCGGACGGGCGCTCAGAAGGGTTCCGGGATGAATGTCTGATCGCTCATCGGCGGCCGGACGTACCCCGTGTCCTTCTGGCGCGGCGGCAGGACGATCGGTTCGGGAGTCAGGTCCTCGTAACGGATCTGGCTCAGCAGGTGCGCGATCACGTTGAGCCGGGCGCGCTTCTTGTCGTCGCTTCGGACCACCCACCAGGGAGCCTGCTTGAAGTCCGTGTGGGCGAACATCTCGTCCTTCGCCTTCGAGTAGTCGAGCCATCGAGCGCGGCTCTCGACGTCCATGGGCGAAAGCTTCCAGCGCTTCGTCGGGTCGTCCAGGCGTTCCTGGAACCGGCGCTCCTGCTCCGCGTCGGAGACGCTGAACCAGTACTTGATGAGGATGATGCCGCTGCGCACGAGCATTCGCTCGAACTCGGGACAGGAGCGCAGGAACTCCTGGTACTCGTCCTCGGAGCAGAAGCCCATAACCCGCTCGACGCCGGCGCGGTTGTACCAGCTGCGGTCGAAGAGGGCGATCTCGCCCGCGGCCGGCAGGTGCGCGACGTAGCGCTGGAAATACCACTGCGTCCGCTCGCGCTCGGTGGGAGCCGGGAGGGCGACCACGCGCGCGAAGCGTGGGTTCAGGGGCTCGACGATCCGCTTGATCGCGCCGCCCTTGCCCGCCGCGTCGCGCCCCTCGAAGATGACCACGACCTTGAGGCCACGTGCCTTGACCCACTCCTCCCACTTGACCAGCTCGATGTTGAGGCGCTGGAGCTGCGCCTCGTACTCCTTCCGGGAGAAGCCGTCGTCGCGCTTCGGCTCGGCGCCGGGCGCGGCCGCCCGGTTGATCGCGGCCGCCGGGATGTCCAGCGCGTCGCGCTCCGGGCGTCGATTGCGTCCGGCCGGGGTCGGCTGGTTGCCCTCGTGCGCCTTCGTCTTGGCCATGCTTCGTCCTCCGCGGCGCGGTCTCGGCGTCCGTTCCAGTATGCTGCACGGACGTGACCTTCGAATCTCTCGGCCTGTCGGCTGAACTCCTCCGCGCGGTGGCTGATTCCGGCTACACCACGCCCACGCCCATCCAGGCGCAGGCCATCCCGATCGTCCTTGCGGGACGCGACCTCATGGGCGCCGCCCAGACCGGGACCGGCAAGACCGCGGCGTTCGTGCTGCCGATCTTCGAGCGGCTGAAGCCGTACGCGAACACCTCCTTCTCGCCCGCGCGGCATCCCGTGCGCGCGCTCGTGCTCGCGCCGACTCGCGAGCTCGCGATCCAGGTCAACGAGATGGCCGAAGCCTACGGCCGCCACGTCCCGCTCCGCAGCACCGTGGTCTACGGTGGCGTCCCACTGGACCCGCAGATCAAGGAGCTGCGCTCCGGCGTGGAGCTGCTGGTCGCCACGCCCGGCCGGCTCCTGGACCTCGTTGGCCAGCGCGCCGCGAACCTCGGGCAGGTGGAGATCCTCGTCCTCGACGAAGGGGACCGGATGCTGGACATGGGCTTCATCCCGGATATCCGCCGGATCCTCGCGCTGATGCCGAACCGGAAACAGACACTCCTCTTCTCGGCGACGTTCTCCGACGAGATCCGGCGGCTCGCCAAGGAGTTCCTCACCGACCCGGCCACGCTGGAGGTCGCTCGTCGGTACGCGCCCCCCGAAATGGTCCGCCAGGTGCTCTACCCGGTTGACCGGGAGCGCAAGACTGACCTGCTGGAGCACCTCGTCCGGTCGCATGACCTCCGCCAGGTGCTCGTGTTCACCCGCACGAAGGTCGCCGCGCGGCGGCTCGCCTCGGATCTCGACCGGCACGGCGTCGCAGCCACGGCCATCCACTCGGACCGGACGCAGGGGGAGCGGCTGCGGGCGCTCCAGGACTTCAAGGCAGGCGCGGTGCGGGTCCTGGTGGCGACGGACGTCGCCTCGCGCGGGCTCGACATCGAGGAGCTCCCGGTGGTCGTGAACTACGAGCTGCCGGTCAAGGCGGAGGACTACGTCCACCGCATCGGGCGGACAGGCCGCGCCGGCGCGTCCGGCATCGCGATCTCGCTCGCCTGCCCGGACGAGGTGGACCTCCTTCGGGCGATCCAGCGGCTTCTCAAGCGGGCGATCCCGGTGGAGGTGGAGGAGCGCTTCCTCCCCGACCCGGAGACGCCGCCGCGACCGATCCACACGTTCTCCGGGGGCGGGCGCGGGGAGGCCCGGCCGCCAGAGCACCGGCACAAGGCAGACCTGGTGCGTCACCGCAGCTGACGCCGCACGGCGGCGGACCGCGTGCCGCGCCCTCGCCCGGCTCCAGGCGAGAGCGCCCCTCGCGGGGTGACCTCCGGCCCGACCGCTTGATGGCCCGTCCCGGCTACCATGGGATGCACTGAAACACGCTCAGGAGCGCTCGCGACCCATGTCCACCTGGCGCCGCATCGGCATCCTCACGGGCGGGGGTGACGTCCCCGGCCTCAACTCCGTCATCAAGAGCGTCGTCTACCGGTCCACGGAGCTCGGCTACGACGTCCTTGGCCTGCGCCGCGGCTGGGAGGCGCTGACGCACATGCGGCCAGGTCCGGAGCCGGACCCTGACTACGTCCGGCCCCTGGATCGCATGAGCACGCGGACCATCGATCGGACCGGCGGGACGGCGCTCCACTCGTCGCGGACCAACCCGAAGCGCATGCGGGCCGGGAACCTGCCCGACTTCGTGGGCCCGGACCGCCTGGCTGCGATGCAGACGGGCGACGGGATCTACGACTTCACGCCGGTCGTCCTCGAGAACCTCGACCGCCTCGGCATCGACACGCTGGTCTCCATCGGCGGCGACGACACCCTCTCCTACTCCAAGGTGCTCGCGGACGCCGGCGTCCAGGTCATCGCGATTCCCAAGACGATGGACAACGACGTCCGTGGGACCGAGTACTGCATCGGCTTCTCGACTGCGATCACCCGGGCGAAGGACGCGATCAACCGCCAGCGGACAACCCTGGGCTCGCACGAGCGGATTGGCGTCTTCCGGATCTTCGGCCGGAACGCCGGCTTCACCGCCCTGCACACCGCGTACGTGACCTCGGCGCGGTGCGTGATCCCGGAGTACCGCTTCGACCTCCAGCATCTCGTCGACGTGCTCGTCGAGGATCGCCGCAACAACCCGAGCCGGTACTCGTTCGTGATCGCATCCGAGGGCGCCCTCCCCAGGGGGATGGAGCTCCAGGAGGTCGGCGAGGCTGACGCCTACGGCCACCGCCACAAGGCGAGCATCGGCGAGTTCCTGGCCGACGAGATCCGGCGCCGAACGGGGATCGAGACCGTCAACTCCGAGCTGACCTACGACCTCCGCTCCGGCGACCCGGACGCGCTCGACCAGATGGTCGCGATCACGTTCGCGAACGTGGCCATGGAGCTCGTGGTCGACGGCAAGTCCGGCTTCATGACGGCGGTCCGGGATGGCCGCTACAGCTTCTGCCCCATCCCGGAGCCGGGGGCCCGGACCGTGGATGTCGAGCACCAGTACAACGTCGACCGCTACCGACCCCAGTACGGGAACAAGATCGGCCTGCCGATCATGCTGACCCAGCCGGTGGTCTGACGGGAGATCGCGGCCGGCCGCCGGGCACTGGCGAGCCGACCGCGACCCCGGGAATCCGGCGAGACGGCGCGGCGGCCAGGTTGGACCCGACGCGCCGCGCGCCGCTCAGAGCGTCGGGTCGCCCCCGACCGTCCCCGAGCGCGTGGCACGCCGCCGCTCCGCGTACATCCGCTCCTCCGCCACGCGGAGCGCGGTGTCGATCTCGCCGACCGGGGTCGGGCTGGCCCAGCCGATCGACAGGTGGAGGGCGACCGCGCCCGACTCGAGCCAGCGCTCACAGGCGACGCGCACGCGCTCGACGTAGTTGATCGCGGCGACCTCGTCGGTCTCGGGGAGGAGGATGAGGAAGCGGCCGCCGCCCACGTGGGCGACCCGGTCCGTCCGACGCGCGTGGCGACGCATCGCGTCACCCACGGCCGGCAGGACGCGACGGGCGGGCTCGGTCCCGAAGCGTTCCACCAGGCGGCTCAGGCCGTCGATCTCGGCGACGACGACGCTCACTGGTCGGCGGTACCGGACGTACCGCGCGTTCTCCTCGGCAAGCGTCCGCTCCCAGGCGAGGAGCGTGTCGAGCCCGGTCAGCGGGTCGAAATACGGGTCCGGAACCGGGCCCTCCTGCGGGACGCGCCCGGGCTCCAGCGCAAGGAAACCGGCGATGGCCGCATCGGCTCCAGGCTCGTGGAGCCGGTCGCCGATCGTGAAGCGCCGACCCGTCTCGCTCGGCGCGTCGGCCGCCCGAACGCCCCGCGCGGGTCGCGCGAGGTCGAGCGAGTCGAGGAGGTCCGGGTCGAGATCCGCCGCGCTGGGCTGCCCGCCGGCGAAATGGACCGCCGCGTCCGCGGGCTCAACCGCGGGCTCATCCGCGGCCGTCGTTGCGGGCGCGGAATGCGCCGGATAGGTGGCGGCGGCCTGGGAAGCGGCCACGAGCCGGTCCGCCTGCCTGGATGCGCCCGCGTCGCGTCGGCGAGCGAGCAGGGCGACGACGACGAGGAGACCGAGCGCGAGACCCGCGACGATGAGTGCGATGAGGATGTAGGTGAGCTGTTCTGGCGACACGAGATCCTTCCCGTTCACGGCCGGCGCATCCGCCACGCCCCGGTGGTCCGGCGGCACGCTGGGCCGCATCCGCGACTCTACACGCGGTGAGGCCGGAAATGGGACGGTCGGTCGGCCCTTTGTGACGATCTTGCGGTGCCACCGGTCACCGATCGTGGCGTGCGGTGGGGTCTGGTGCAACACCAGCTGCCCGCCTGTCCCCGCCCCGCCTGCGGCGAACCCGTTCGGGTACGCTTCGGGCACGCGCTGACGAGGTTCCTCCCCGATGACCGAATCCCTGCCTCCCGATGCTGACGCCCGGCACGCGGCCGACGCGGCCGAGCCGCCGATCACCAGCCCCGACGCGGAGCCCTTCGACTTCGTGCCGACCGAGCCGGTCGTGCCGACGGGCCCGCCACCGGCAACCGCGCGACCCGGGCGCGGACCCGCCGTCGCGCTGGGGTATCTGGCCGCGGCGCTCGCGGGGGCGCTGCTCCTGGGGGGAAGCCTCGTCGCATTCGGCGGCGTCGGGCGCGCCTCGCCCTCACCGTCGCCGACTCTGGCACCGACCCCCACGCCGCCCCCGAACGGCGCCGACGGGCCGTCCCTGGGAAGCGCGGCCGCGCCGGTGACCATCGAGGTGTGGGCGGACTACCAGTGCCCCTACTGCCGTCTCGACGCGATGGTCTTCGGCGGGTCCATGGAGCGGGCGTACGTGCTGCCCGGCAATGCCCGGATCGTGTACCGCGACTTCGCGTTCCTGGGCCAGGAGTCCATCGACGCCGCGGTGGCCGCCCGGTGCGCAGGCTCCCAGGATCCGGGGGCGTACTGGCGCTTCCACGACCTCCTGTTCGCCTCGCAGAAGGGCGAGAACCAGGGCACGTTCAAGCGAGAGAACCTCGTCACCCTGGCCGGGATCGCGGCCCTCAATGCGACGGCGTTCGCCGCCTGCCTCGACGAGCCGGCGGTCGCGAAGGCCGTCGCGGACGAGACTGCCCAGGGCCGCGCGGCCGGGATCGAGTCCACCCCGACCCTGCGCCTCAGCGGCCCGGGCGGAACGCGGATCCTGGCCGGGTTCAGCGCCGGCTGGTTGACCATCAGCGACGCGATGGCAGCGGTCTCGGCGCCGGCACCGTCCGCGAGCCCGCCACCGGGTGGCAGCTCCACACCGCTGGCGTCGGAGGTACCGGCGGCGACGCCGTAGCCGCTCAGCTCGGGGCCGCGAGATCCCGGCGCGGGAAGACCCACGCGGCCCACGCGACCGCCGCGGCGAAGACCGCGCCGAGGACCAGCAGGTCACGCAGCTCGAAGGTGCCGGCCAGGATCCGCGTCGGCTGGAAGTAGCGGAACGGCGAGTACGGCCGAAGCCACGCCGCGTCCGGCCAGAGCGTGCCCAGGAACTCCACCGCATACCCGACGAGCGTGACGCCCAGAGCGATCCCCATCGCCGGCCCCAGCCGGTCGAAGCTCACCGACGCAGCCAGCGAGATGGCCCCGAGCGCGCTGAAGAGCGCCACCGCGTTGAGCCAGCAGAGCCCGATGTCGATCGCCCGGAGATCGCCGGCCACCCCGAACAGGAGCGCGCCCGCCACGATGCCGCCCATAACGGCCGCCTCCGTGAGGGCGGCGAAGAGGACCGTCGCGGCCAGGAGCGTCGCGTACAGGACCCGGCGCTCCAGCGGCCGTGCGAGGAGCACCTCCAGCGTGCCGCGTTGGCGCTCGCCCGCGACGGCAGCCGCCGCGAACCCGATCACCTGGATCGCCACGAGGGCGAGCGCGATCGGGTGGACGAGCCCGAGCGCGACGGTTCCCCGGATGCTGAAGACGTCGCCGCCCGTGAAGCGCGAGAGGACGTCGACGACGTTCGCGAACGCGCCGCTCCGGATCAGGGCGCCCATGTCCTTCCCGAACGTGGCGTAGACCACCGGGAGCAGGACCCCCCAGACCGCGAGCGCAAGCATCACGAAAAGCAGGCGGACGCGCTGGGCCGCCCACGTCCGCCGGAAGAGGATCCCGCTCACGGCGCCGGCTCGTCGTACAGCTCCAGGAACGCGTCCTCCAGGCGGGCCGGCTCGATCGTGAGATCGGCGAGCGGAGCGCCCTGGAGGAGGCGCAGGAGTGGCGCAACGTCCCCCTCGAGCCCGAACGCAAGCCGATCGTCGCGCGCCTCGAACGCCGAGACGCCCGGGAGGGCGGCGAGCGCGGCTGCGAGAGCCGGCACCGGCGCGTCCAGCCGCGCCTCGACGTGTCGCCGGCGCCGGGCCAGGAGCGCGCCCACGCTCTCGAGCGCCACCAGTCGGCCGTCCCGAATGATCGCGACCCGGTCGCAGACCCGCTCCACCTCGGAGAGCACGTGGGAGCTGAAGAACACGGTCCTGCCAGCGGCCTTTCGCTCGTCGAGGATCGCGTAGAAGGCCCGCTGCATGAGCGGGTCGAGGCCTTCGGATGGCTCGTCGAGGATGGCGAGCTCCGAATCGTGCTGGAGCGCCTGGACGATCCCGATCTTCTGGCGCATCCCGCGCGAGTAGTCGCGAATGGGGCGCCCGAGATCCCGCCCGGACAGGTCGAGGCGTTCGACGAGGCTGGCGCGCAGGACCGGCGGGCGGGCGTAGAACGCGCCGAGGTAGTCGAGGAGCTGCGTCCCGGTGAGGCTGTCGTAGAGGGCGATGCCACCCGGCAGGTAGCCGATCCGGCCCCGGAGCGCCGCGCCGGCGGTGGAAACGTCCTGACCGAGGACGTGCGCCCGGCCCGCTGTCGGGTGGATGAAGCCGAGGAAGAGGCGGATCGCGGTGCTCTTGCCGGATCCGTTCGGGCCGAGGAAGCCGAAGATCTCGCCCGCATGGACGGCGATCGTCAGGTCGTCGAGCGCCCGGATCGGCGCGAATCCGGCGGACCCGCCGCGCCACCGGCGCGGCAACCCGTAGTGCTTTGTCAGGCCGTAGTGCTTTGTCAGGCCCTCCGTCGCGATCGCGTCCACGGCGGAACGGTACACGAGCGCCGCGATCCGGCATGATCCACGCGATGATCGCTGTGCCCGCCCACCCGCCGATCCCGGCCGGGGGCGCCCGGGTTCCCACGCTCCCGCCGTACCCGCGCGTGGTCCGGCCGGTGCGCACCCCAGCCGACGGGCTCTCGGAGGCGGAGGCGGTCGCGCGGCGGGCACGCGGCGAGGGCAACACGTACCGCCCGTCAACCTCGCGGACGTACTGGGAGATCCTCCGCCAGAACGCGTACCCGGGGATCAACGGGATCCTCATCGCCGTCTCGGTCCTCCTCCTGCTGTTCGGGATGGCCGTGGAGGCGGTCCTGACCGCGGGCCCGGTCCTCGCCAACATCGGGATCGGCGTCGTCCAGGAGTCGCGCGCCAAGCGAAAGCTGGACCGGATCGCGTTCCTGGCGCGCCCGCAGGCCCGCGTCATCCGCGATGCCGAGGAGCGCGGCATCGACCCCGAGGAGGCCGTCCTCGGCGACCTCCTCGTCGCCCGCCGCGGCGACCAGGTGGTCCTCGACGGCACCCTCGTCGGCGAGGGCCGTGTCGAGCTGGACGAATCTCTTCTCACCGGGGAGTCGGACCCGGTCCAGAAGCAGGCCGGCGACCCCGTCCTGTCCGGGAGCGCGATCATCTCGGGCACGGCGGTCTTCGAGGTGGAAACGGTTGGCGCCGCGAGCTTCGCGAACCGGCTCCTCGCGGAGGCGAAGCGGCTGGGCGACGAGCGCACCCCGCTCCAGCGCGAGATCGCCGCCACGATCTGGGCGGTCGCTGGGCTCGTCCTGGTCACGGTGATCCCGGTAGCCCTGGCCCTCGCCGCGGTGCCGGGCGGATTCAACTCGACCCAGACGCTCACAGCGGTGGCAGTCCTCGTGACGCTCGTGCCGCAGGGCCTCGCGATCATGGTGACCGTCACCTACGCCGCCGGGGCACTCCGGATCAGCCGCCTCGGCGCCCTCGTGCAGCGCCAGAACGCCGTCGAGTCGATGGCGCGCGTGGACACGCTCTGCATGGACAAGACCGGCACGCTCACCACCCAGCGGATCTGGTACGCCGGTGCCGAGGTCCTGGGCGGCCACGACGCCGGCGACGTGGCCGCGACCCTCGGGATGCTGGCCGCCAGCACGACCGCGCCGAACCGCACGACCGACGCGATCGCGGCGGTCAACCCGGGGCTCGCGCGGTTGGTCGCGGACGAGATCGCATTCGCGTCGGAGCGGCGCTGGTCCGGGCTTCGCTTCGCGGATGGGGCCGCCTGGGTCCTGGGTGCGCCGGCGATCCTCGTGCCGCGCCTCGCGCGTCCCGACCCGACCGGAGTGGCTGCCCCCGGGGCGACCGCAGCCACTCCGGAGGCCGTCGCGGCGCAGGCAGCAGCCGTCGCCGTCGAAGGTGTGCGCGTCCTGCTCCTCGCTCGCGCCCAGGCATCTGCCGCGCTCCGGGACGGTGACGGTCGACCGGCGATTCCGGCCGACCTGGCACCGGTGGCGCTCCTCCGCTTCGGCGAGGAGCTGCGCACGGACGTGCGCGAGATCCTCGGCGGGTTCGCGCGGGCCGGCATCGAGCTCAAGGTGATCTCCGGCGACGACCCGGCGACCGTGGAGGCGCTCGCCCGTCGAGTCGGCCTTGATGTCACTGGCGAGGCAGCATCCGGGTCGGCGCTCGCGACGCTCGATGACGCGGGGGTGGCCGACGAGGCCGAGAGGCGCTCCATCTTCGGGCGCGTCGAGCCCGCCCTCAAGGCCCGGCTCGTGGCGCTCCTGCGCGGCCGCGGGCACTACGTCGCGATGGTCGGCGACGGCGTCAACGACATCCTTTCGCTCCGCCGGGCGAACCTCGGGATCGCGATGGAGTCGGGCTCGGCAGCCGCGCGCGGCGTCGCCGACCTCGTCCTGCTCGGGGACCGGTTCGGCGTGCTGCCGAAGGCGGTGATCGAGGGCCAGCGAATCGTGGCGGCGATGGAGGCGACCCTGGTCCTCCTCCTCTCGCGGACGTTCTACGTGCTCCTCATCATCGCCGGTGCCGCGATCGTGGGCCTTCCGTTCCCGCTCACCCCGCGCCAGAATTCCGTGCTGGCGTTCGCGACCGTCGGCATCCCGTTGATCGTGCTGGCGATCTGGGTCCCGCCGCGCCGGCTCCCGCGCAGCCTCCTCGCAGAGACGCTCCGGGTGTCCATCCCGGTCTCCTTCGCGGTCGTGCTCGTCGCGCTCCCCACGTACGCGTACGCGCTCGGCACCGGCGTCTCCCTTGTCGAGGCCCAGACCGTGCTCACGTCCGTCACGGTCTTCTGCGGGCTGGGGCTCCTGCCGCTGATCTCATCGGGAGCGCGCGAGGAGTCGCCGGGGCGCCTTGTCCGGTGGTGGCCCTGGCTCCTGGCGGGGATCATGCTGCTCGTCTACCTCGTCATCCTGGCGCTCCCCTTCGCACGCGACTTCTACGAGCTCACGACGCTCGGCGCGCGCGAGGTCCTCACGCTGCTCGGCATCGGCGGCGCGTGGACCGTCGTGGTCCACGGCCTTCGACGCACGGGCCTCGTGTCACGCGTTGGAGCGGTGCTGCGGCGCGCGGTACCGGGGACAGTTCGACCTGGCTGACGGTGCTCGGTGGCGTACGCGCCGGCGCCGTGCCGGGCCAACCCATCCAGGACTGCCGCGAACGTCGTCGGCGCGGCGGGCTGGACGTCGAGCTGGACGTGGGCGATGCCGAGCGCGGCGGGCCAGGAAGGCCAGAGGGAGTCGCGGCAAGCACGGGGTCCCCGTTGGCCACGACCTCACCGAGACGGCGCCCCGCTCGCCGCTCACGCGATGGCCCGCTTCCCGGGCCGGGGCACGCGCGCCCGCCGGAGGTTCGGCATGAGCGCGAACGCGCCGCTCGCCACGAGGAGCAGGGCACCCATCGTCGCCAGCGTCACGCCGCCGTTCGTGAGGTCGATCATCGCGCCGCCGACGAACGACCCGATCGGCATGAGCCCGACGGAGATCGTCCGGGCCGTGCTGCCGATCCGGCCCAGCATCGCGTCGGGTGAGAGCGCCGTCCGCAGCGTGATGTACCCGATCAGGACCACCGACTGTGTCATGCCGGCCACGAGTGCACCGCCGACGAGCACGGCGACGGGCGCGCCGATCGTGAATGCGAAGAGGATGAAGCCGGTCACGACAGTACCGACGAGCAGGGCGCGGCCGACCGCCTCCGGGGGTCGACGGCCGGCCGCCAGCGACCCGATCAGCGACCCCACGCCGAACGCGGAGAGGATGATGCCCAGCACGTCGGCCGGGAGGCCCCGGTCCCGGGTGACGTAGTACGTGAGTGCCGTCGCCAGCGCCGCGGTGATCACCTGCGAGGTGGCCCAGAAGAGAATCACCGCGCGGAGCGTGGGGTGGCCCGCCACGTACCGCACGCCCTCCCGGATGTCGGACAGGAGGTGCGGCCGCTCCGCGCGAGGGGCCGGGCGCAGCGGACGGCGGACGAGGAGGAGGGCGGCCGAGGAGAACACGAACGTGATTGCGTCGATCGCGAGCGTCGAGGCGGGCCCGATCGCCGCCGAGAGGATGCCGGCCAGGGCCGGCCCCGCGATCCAGCCCACCGTGAAGAACGACTCGAAGATCGCGTTGGCCCGGGCGATCTGGGGCCGGCCCACCAGGCCGGGCACGGCCGCCGTGTAGGCCGCCAGCCAGAGCACGCGCAGGACGTTGAGCGGGAACGTGATGAGCAGGATGACCGCCAGCGTGGGCCCACCCAGCCAGTACGTGAGCGGCACCGCGACGGTGATGACGGCCCGGCCCAGGTCCGCGACGAACATCATCCGGCGCCGGTCCCAGCGGTCGGCGTAGGCGCCTGCCGGCAGCCCGATCAGGAGATCCGGCAGCGTCGAGAGCGCGCCCACGATCCCCATCGCGAAGCCCGAGCCGGTCAGCGCCAGGACGAGCAGCGGAAGCGCCGTGTTCGTGATCGCATCCCCGAACGAGCTCACGCCCTGGCCCAGTAGGACAACCTTGAAGTCCCGGTTGCGTGCCAGGGGCTCGGGGGCAATCTCGGCCGCGTCGGGTGCGGCCGTCGTGGTGGTCAGCATGGGCCGGACGATCGTACGATGTCCGCGCCGGCGTTGGATGGGCGCGCGATCTGGCCGCGAATCCGGCCTGCCGTGCGCCATCGTCTCGAACGCGCGATCCTGCGCGAGATGCCCACTCGTGAAGACACCCCGATCCGCGGCCGCGACCCGTCCGGGCCGCCTGCCCGGCCCGCACCGCCGGTCCTGCCCGGCGACGACCCGGGCTCGATCGCCATCGCCGCGGAGCGGCTCCGCGCCGGCGGCCTCGTCGTCTTCCCGACCGAGACGGTCTACGGCCTTGGCGCCAATGCCCTCGACGCCCGCGCGGTCGCGCGCGTCTTTGCCGCGAAGGGGCGACCGGCCTTCGACCCGCTGATCGTCCACCTCGCGGACGCGTCCGCGGTCGGGACGTACGCGGAGATGGAGGACGCGGATGATCCCCGCGTCGCGCGGCTCGCGGCGCGGTTCTGGCCGGGGCCGCTGACGCTCGTGCTGCGGAAGCGGGCCGTCATCCCGGGGATCGTCACGGCCGGGCTCCCGACCGTGGGCCTGCGCGTGCCCGACCACCCGGTGGCACGCGCCCTGATCCGTGCCGCCGGCGTCCCGGTGGCCGCGCCCTCCGCGAACCGGTTCGGGCACCTCTCCCCGACCCGCGCGGCGCACGTCGTGGCGGGGCTCGGATCGCGTGTCGACCTGATCCTCGACGGCGGGCCGTGCCGGGTGGGGGTCGAGTCCACGGTCATCCTGCTCGCGGCGGGCCGCGCCGCGCTCCTGCGCCCCGGGGGCATCGCGATCGAGGCGATCGAGGCGGAGATCGGGCGTCTCGAGGTGCTCGTCGACGGAGCCCCGGGCGCGGCCGAGCTTGCGCCCGGCCGCGCGGGTGCGCACTACGCACCGCGCATCCCGCTCGAGCTCGCGGACCCGCGCGACCCGGAGGCCGCCCCGGCGTTCGTCGTGCGTCCGGGGGAGCGTGTCGGCTTCCTCGCCGCCTCGGCCGCGGGCCGGGCCGCCGCCGAGGCGGCCGGGGGACCGTTCGCCGCGGTCGAGGTCCTCGACGCCAACGGCGACCTCGTGGGCGCCGCCGCGCGCCTGTTCGACGCGCTCCATTCGCTCCAGGCCGCCGACCTCTCCCGGATCGTGGCGGAGCCGGTCCCCGACGTGGGCCTGGGTCGCGCCGTGATGGATCGCCTCCGGCGCGCCGCCCGCGCCGGAGGCGACGCCCGCGACGCGCCGGCCATCAATAGATGAACGGAACCAGCTTGCGGACCCGCACCCGGTACGCTGCGTAGGCTGGATAGGCGGCCAGCAGCCATGCCTCCTCGCGGCGGGCCTTGAGATCGAAGAAGCAGCCCAGGAGCACGGCCGCGACGAGCGCTGCCGGGCTTGCGGTGGCCAGCCCCCAGCCCAACGCGGCGGTGAGGATCCCCGCGTAGATCGGGTGGCGGACCAGGCCGTAAACGCCGGAGTCGATCAGCCGGCCGCCGTCGACGGGACGCGGCACCGCGGTCAGGTTCTCCCGCAGCCCGATGACACCGAGCACGGCACCAACCACCCCGAGGGCGATGAGGCCGGCACCGACCACGAGACCGGCCGTCCGCCACGGGTCGCCCCACGCGGGGCCCAGCAGCCCGGCAAGGCCCACGCCGACGAAGAAGATGCCCTGGAGCGCGACCCAGCCCTCGCCGCGCGGCCCGAGCGCCGGAAGCCGCGCCCCGTCCACGGGGCTCAGGCGCCCGGTTCGGAGAAGCGGCGGGCGTTGCCCATCCCCGGCCAGACCAGCGGCTGTGTCAGAGCCGTCAGCTGCGCCAGGTGGTCCCGGTCCCGGCGCGAGGCGTCGAGGAGCGTCGCGGTCTGCTTCGGCGCGAGGGGGGCCGGCTCGTCGGCGTACGCCTCGTCGTCGCCGCCCGCGTCCGGTGAGCGCTGGCGCATTCGGGTTCTCCTCGCTCGGTCGGCGCCCATCGTACGCGTCCGCGGGCCGGCTCGCGGTCACAGGAGATCGCGCGGCACGGCCAGCTCCCAGGTCCGATCGAAGACCGGCCCGCCATCCTCGGTGACCGCCAGGGTCACGCGAATCCGGAGCTCATCCCGGTCCGAGTCAAGCGTCAGGCCGGCATCGGCGACAACCTCGGGGCCGTGCGGGTACGCGAGCCGGTAGCGGATCGTCCCGTCGGCTCGGCATGCCGCGAACCCGTCCGCCACCGTCACCCGGTAGCGCGCGTCGGCGGCGAACACGAGGCCCTCGCGTTCCGGAAAGCGATCGCCTCCGCCGGACTCGCAGACGAGCGATGTCGTCCCGGCCACCCCGTCGCGCTCGATCCGCCATGCCGCCGGGGTCCCCGGGACCGGTTCGCTCGCCGGCGGATCGAAGGCGGGCCGGCCCAGGTCGGGCGCATGCTCCCAGGACCACCCGGCCGCCGTCGGCAGGCGGAGCGCGGAGGGGCGAGCCACGTCGTGGTGGAGCGTGAGCGCCACGGGCGTGGGCGTCGGCCACGCGATCGGGAACGCCGCGCCGGCGACCGCCACCCGTAGCCGGTGGCCGGCCGGGATACGGGCGCCAGCGGCCGAGAGCGGGAGATCCACCTCGACCGGTTCGCCCGGCACGAGAGGCACGGGCGCCTCGGCAGCGGGGTCGAGACGGGTCAGGTTGCGCACGGCACGAGCGATGAGCGCCGATCGCCCGTCCGGCGCCACGGCCTCGAGACGCACCGCAACCTGCGCCACGGGCTGGTCGGCCGAGAGCCAGAGCCGCGCGTGCGGAATCCCGGCGACCAGGATCGGCCGCTCGAGCGGCGGGGACGTGAAGAGAAGGGAGCGCGCGTCATCGGCGCGCTGGTCGCCGGGCACGCCCTGCGGCGGGTAGCCGTACCCGCACCAGAACGGGGCGCAAAGCCCGACGTCCGGCGGGCCGGCCCAGGTGGACGTGGCCGCATCGCCGGACGCGGCGGGCTCCCCGGTGAGCGAGCCGAGTCCCGCGGCGCCGTCCCCCTCGAGGTAGAGCGGCGGCGGCGGCGCGATCCGGAGCACCGGCGGCCAGTGCCCGATGTGCCACCAGCGCCCCGGGAGCTCGGCCGGGAACTCGGCCGTGCCGGGCGGCTCGACGACGTAGAGCGAGAGCATCGGCTCGTGGTCGGCGCCGGTCGTCTCGCCCTTCAGCCAGCGGTCCCACCAGCGTCGCATCAGGCCCACGCCGTCGATCGACGGGCCCGGGGAGCCGTCATGGGGCCAGGCGTGCCCCCACGGCCCGATCACCCCGCGGCGAGGCGCCCGGACGTGCTCCAGCACGGCCAGCACGGCATCGCGGTAGCCGTCGTTGAGACCGCCGATGGCGAGGACCGGCGCCTGGATCGCAGCCCATTCTTCTCCCACCGATGCGGCGCGCCAGAAGGAGTCGCGGCGCTGGTGGCGGAGCCACTCGAGCGGCCACTGCGGGGTGGCCTCCAGGCGACGGAGCCACTCGTCGCGCCAGCCCGGCCCAAATCGCTCCGGGTCGGGCGGCAGCGCGTTCTCGCCCACCATCTCCACCGGCCAGTAGACGCTCTCACCGACGTGGAGCGTCCCGCCCACGTAATGGACATCCAGGTTGTAGCGGTCGTGGCTGAAGTGGACGGGGATGATCGCCCGAAGCGCGGGTGGTCGCCGGGCTGCCGCCTGGAGCGCCGAGAAGCCGCCCCAACTGATCCCGAACATGCCCACGCCGCCGGTGCTCCAGTCGCGCGTCGCCAGCCAGTCGATGACCGCCAGGTTGTCGAGGATCTCGCGTTCGGTGTACTCGCCCTCCGCGATGCCCTCCGAGCTGCCGGTACCGCGAACATCAAGGCGGCAGCTGACGTAGCCGGCAGCGGCGAACGCGCCATGAAGCGGCCAGTCGCGCGAGAGCGTCCAGTCGTCCTTCCGGTACGGGATCGATTCCAGGATCGCGGGAAACGGGCCGGGCCCGTCCGGGACATACAGCGTCGCCGCCAGGCGGACGCCGTCGTCCATCGGGATGTGCACGTGCTCGGTCCGAACCGCGTGCCCCGCTGTGTCTCCCGCGGATCGGTACCGGCGAAACCCATCGGCAGGGTGCGAGCGATCCGGCATGGCGAGCCTCCCGGTCCTGCGGGAGCCCCGCCACCCCGGCCACGCCGAGCGATCTCCCGCGCCGTAGAGTCTAGGGAGCATGACCGTCCCGTTGTTCCGCCTGTTCCCCCCACCGGATCCGCCACTCACCGACGGGACGGTGGTCCTGCGCCTCCCGCGGGACGCGGATGCGCCCGCGATCGCCGCGGCGTGCTGCGACCCCGAGATCGCGCGCTGGATTCCCGTGCCGATCCCCTATCGCCTCGAGGACGCGAGAGCGTTCGTCGCGTTTGCCGCCGAGGCGTGGTCGACGGGCCGCGAGCCGACGTTCGTCATCGCCGATGCGGCGAGCCGAACGCTCATGGGCACGATCGCCATCCACCGGCGGGCGGACGAACCAGGCAAGGCCGCGGTCGGCTACTGGTTGGCCCCGGAGGCGCGTGCGCGGCGCGGCGACGCGCGCCGTCCGGCTCGTCGCCCGCTGGGCGTTCACGGTCGAGCCGATCCTCATCCGGATGGAGCTCCTGACCCTGGTGGGCAACGAGGCATCCGGCCGCGTCGCGCTCCGGGCGGGGTTCGTGCGGGAGGGCGTCCTTCGCCGCTACCTGCCGTTCCGCGGCGAGCTGGTGGACGCGGTGATGTTCGCCCGGCTCCGCGACGACCCGAAGGCCTGAGCCGGGACGATCCGCGCACTCGCGACGCGGCCCGACGGTGACGCGGCGCGGCCGGCGCCCCACGGTGACGCGGCACGGCCTGCGACGCGCGGCCTGACCGGTCGACCCGGAGCTAAAGGCACCCCGCAGGTCGAATCCATGCATTCGTTCACAGATGCCCGCGGGCCGCGGGCCCGATCGCGTCGGAGGGACAATCCGGTCCGGAGGCTCTCGCCTCCGGACCTGTTTACGAGGCAGCCTCCCAACGCAGACGGGGCCACGGGGCGGGCTCCGGGCCTGCGCGGCCGAGCGCGGGGCCCGCCAGCCGCTCCGGGGCCGAGCGCGGCCGGCGAAGAATGCGGCCGGCGAAACGAGCGCCCGAGCGCGGGCGGCGCGGTCGCCCGGTTCCGCTCTCGCCGGGAACGGCGTTGTCGACTAGCATGCAGGCACGATCCTACGAGGGCGCGTCCGGGGGCATGGCCGGACGGCGCTCGGCGGGCGCGACGGAGGCACGCCCGCGATGGCGAACCCGGTCATCCTGATCGTCGACGACGACCCCCAGGTCCTGCGCGCCGTGGAGCGCGAGGTTCGGGGGCGGTTCGGGGGCGACTACCGGATCGTGGCGGCCGGCTCCGGCGCAGACGCCCTGGATGCCATCCGGCGACTGACCCTGCGCGGCACGCCGATCGCGCTGCTCGTGGTAGATCAACGGATGCCCGGGATGAGCGGCGTCGAGCTGCTGGGGGCGACCCTGGCCCTGTTGCCGGGAGCGAAGCGAGTGCTGCTGACAGCCTACGCGGACACGGACGTCGCCATCCGGGCGATCAACGAGATCGGGCTGGACCAGTACCTCCTCAAGCCGTGGGACCCACCCGAGGAACGGCTCTTCCCCGCCCTCGAGGAGCTCCTCGACGATTGGCGCGCCGGCTGGATCCCGCCGTTCGAGGGGATCCGGCTGGTGGGCCATCGCTGGTCCGCGCGAGCCCACGAGATCAAGGACTACCTCGCCCGCAACCAGGTCCCCTATCGCTGGGTCGACGTCGAAACGGACCCGGAAGCGGCCCGCCTCGTCGCGAGCGCGGGCATCGACCCCGGGCGCGATCCGCTCCTCGTCTTCCCGGACGGGAGCCACCTGCGGGCCCCGACGAACGTACAGATCGCCGAGAAGGTGGGTCTGCGGACCCGCGCAGCGCTTCCGTTCTACGACCTCGTCATCATCGGCGGAGGCCCGGCCGGTCTCGCGGCGGCGGTCTACGGTGCCTCCGAGGGACTCCGGACCCTGCTCCTGGAGCGCGAGGCGCCGGGCGGGCAAGCCGGCACGACCTCGCGGATCGAGAACTACCTCGGCTTCCCCGCCGGGCTCACCGGGGCGGACCTCGCCCGCCGGGCGGTTGCCCAGGCGACCCGCCTCGGGGCGGAGATCCTCACCCCCCAGGAAGTCCAGCGCATCCGGCGCGAGGACCCGTACTGCTTCGTCACGCTGGGAGACGGGAGCGAGCTGAGCTGCCAGGCGCTGATCCTGGCAATGGGCGTGCAGTACCGCCGGCTGGAGGCGCCGGGGGTGGACGCGCTCATCGGCCTCGGCGTTTTCTACGGCGCCGCGATCACCGAGGCGCTCGCGTTCCGCGACCGCGACGTGGCCGTCGTCGGTGGCGGGAACTCGGCTGGCCAGGCCGCGGTCTACCTGGCCGGCTTCGCCCGCCGCGTCACGCTCGTCGTCCGCGGAGGGCGCCTGGAGGCTGGCATGAGCCAGTACCTCGTCGACCAGATCGCGGCACGTCCCACCATTCAGGTCCGGCTCAACGCGAACGTCGCCGCCGTGCGGGGGACCGACGACCTCGAGGCGATCACGATCGCCGACGCGGCCGGGACCACCGAGGTGCCGATGCAGGCGCTCTTCCTGTTCGTCGGTGCGCTCCCGCGCACGGACTGGCTCGACGGCCTGGTGGAGCGGGACGGCGCCGGCTTCATCATCACGGGGCCGGCACTCTCGCGGATCGACGGCCGCGTGCCCGGCTGGCCGCTGGCACGCGAGCCGTTCCTCCTCGAGACGAACGTATCCGGGATCTTCGCGGCCGGCGACGTCCGGGCCCGCTCCGTCAAGCGGATCGCATCGAGCGTGGGCGAAGGCGCGATGGCCGTCCAGTTCGTGCATCAGCACCTCGCCGGCCTCTGACGCGCCGGTGGACCTCGCGCCGCTCCGCCGCATCCCGCTCCTTGCGGGGCTCGACGACATCGAGCTCGGGCGGCTTGCCGCCGTCGCCGAGACCGTGGAGCTGGCGCCGGGCACGATCCTCCTCCGCGAGGGTGAGGCTGGGGATGCGCTCTTTGTCGTGCTCACCGGCGAGCTCGCGGTCTCGAAGCGGTCCGGCAACGCGGACATCCCCCTGGCAGTCGTCGGTCCGGGCGAGGTCCAGGGAGAGCTGGCCGTCCTGGAAGGCCGGCCCCGATCGGCCACGGTCCGCGCCGTCGGCCCCGCCACGCTCCTTCGCCTGCGGCGCGACGCGCTCCTGGACGTGCTGGGTCGACAGCCCGAGCTCGCGCTGGCGCTCCTGCGTACCATCGCGGGCCGCCTCCGGGCCACGGAATCGCTTCTCCGCGAGCGCGAGAAGCTCGCGGCGCTCGGAACGCTCGCGGCCGGGCTCGCCCACGAGCTGAACAACCCGGCGGCCGCAATCCGAAGCACCGTCGCCCGATTGACGACGCTCGCGGGCGAGTGGGATCGCACGGCCGTTGCCCTCGGGGCGCTCGGGCCCGACGACCTGGACCCCGATGGCGTGGCCCGCGAGGTGGCCGCTGCGTTGCGCGACGAGCTGGACCGCAGGGCGGCAGCGCCCCCGATCCTGGACCCGGTCGACGCCGCCGACCGGGAGGACGCGATGGTCGCGCTGCTCGACCGGCTTGGCATCTCGAGGCCGGCGGAGCCGGCGGCAACGCTCGTCGCGTTCGGCTGGGACGGCAATCAGCTCGACGACCTGCTCGCGCCGTTCGAGAGCGACGAGGCCCGGCATGTCCTGCTCGCCTGGCTGGCCGCGGGGGCGCTCGGGCGCCAGCTCCTGGCCGAGATCGGGGCCGCGGGAGAACGGATCGGCGAGATCGTCGCATCCGTCCGGGAGTACAGCTACCTGGATCGGGCGCCGGTCGGCGAGGTGGACGTGATCGCCGGGATCGAGAGCACGCTCGTGATGCTGCGGCCACGCCTGAAGGCGGGCATCGAGGTCCGCCGCACCTACCCGGCTGGGCGGCCGCGCATCGAGGCCTTCGGCGGCGAGCTCAACCAGGTCTGGACGAACCTGATCGTCAATGCGGCGGACGCGATGCGGGGACGCGGCGTCCTGGAGATCACCGTTCGGCGTGATCCGCAGGCCGAGGCCCAGCGCCCGCCGGGGTCCGGGCCGGCCGTCGCTCCGGGCGTCAGCGTAGAGGTGTGTGACTCGGGGTCCGGGATCCCGGAGGACGTCCGCGGCCGGATCTTCGAGCCCTTCTTCACGACCAAGGACGTCGGGGCGGGGAGTGGCCTGGGGCTCCACATCGTCCAGTCCATCGTGGACCGGCATGCTGGCCGGATCGAGGTGGCGTCCGCGCCGGGCCGCACCTGCTTCACCGTGACGCTGCCGGGCCGGGTCCCGCCCGGACCCTGACGAGGCCGCCCGCCGGGCGCGTGCCTACCTGGCCCGGCCGGCCGCGATGACGACCGCGAAGGCGAGCACGATGACGTTTCCGACGACGCCGACGGCGAGGCGCAGCCGTGGCGCGAGACGCCGATCATCGCGACCCGGATCCGGACGCGCCGCCGGCACCGCGCCCCGACCGCGACACCGGGGGCCCCACCAGGAGCGCCTCGATCGCCCGGCGAGCGGCGGCGATGGCGGGGAGGCGCCCCCGCGCGACCGCCACGGAGACGGTCGCGCGGCTCACGCCGAGCGCTGCGGCAACCTCCACCTGGCGTGCCCCATCCACGAGGATCAGGCCGGCGATCTCCGCCTGGCGCGGCGTCAGGTCATCGAGGAGCGCGGCCAGCGCCAGCCCGAGGTCCACCAGCAGCGCGTCGCGCCACGGGTCGCCGGTCGCGAAGCCGAGCTCGGTGCCGCGGTCGCGGGCGCTCCACAGGGCGAGCGCGGCGTGCGTGGTGGCCGACGCATCGTCGCCGCCGGCACCGATCCCCCAGCGGACGGCTGCACCGATCCGATCGAGGCGGGACGTCATGACACGATCCATCACGTCCGCGTCGGCCCGCGACGAGGCGGCGGGGCCGTGCAGAATGCCTTCCGCGGTCCGATGCCGGGTGCCCTCCCTCGTCGCGATCCGGGGCCGCCCGGTGCTCACCGGCCCTGCGTCGCCCACGGACCCTGCGCCTTCAACCGGCTCCGCGATGGCCACGAGCCGGATGCCGTCCACGG
>JANXWH010000081.1 GCA_025351245.1 Chloroflexota bacterium
CCGAGGGGAGCGCGGTCGTCTCGTTCGCGCCGCCCCGCGACTCCTCCACCCCGGCCGGCGCCCTGCCGTTCGGGATCCGCGCCCGTTCCCAGGAGGATCCCGCCGGGTCCGCCGTGGAGGAAGGCGTCCTCACGGTCGGCACGTTCAGCGACACGTTCGCCGAGCTCGTCCCTCGCGCGTCGCGCGGGAGCCGCGGGGCCGCGCACGAGCTGGCGGTCGACAACCGCGGCAACGCCCGTCTCAACGCATCCATCACCGCAACCGACCCAGACCAGCTGCTCGGGTTCAACGTACAGCCTCCCGGGCTGGTCGTGGAGCCCGGCACAGCCGCGTTCGCGAAGATCCAGGTCAGGCCGACGAAGCGGTTCTGGCGCGGCCAGCCGAAGACGCGGCCGTTCAAGGTGGCCGTCGCAGGCGACGACGGTCGGCCGATCATCCTCGACGGTTCGATGCTCCAGGAAGCGATCCTGCCGCGCTGGCTGGTGCCCGCGCTCCTGGCGCTCCTCGGCCTGCTCATCCTCGCTGCGCTGCTCTGGGCTACCGTCCTGCAGCCGGCCATCAAGAGCGCGACCACCCAGGCGCTCGCCGACGCCGGGTTCGCCCCGAAACCGAGTGTCGCCCCCGGAGGAGGCGGCGCCAGCCCGGCGCCCGCTGGCGGATCGCCCTCGCCGGGAGTCTCGCTCGCGCCCGGAGCATCGCCCGGCCCGGTCCCATCGGCGGGCCCGCCGACCCCAACGCCGGCCCCGGTCGGCAACGGCGTGCCCCAGGACGGCCGGCTCGCGGCGGACGGTTCCAACCCGCCTTCTGCGAAGTTCGGCTCCACGTTCTACCTGACGGACCTCGTCTTCGCCAATCCGAATGGCCGGGACGGGACGCTCCAGCTTCTGCGGGACGGGTTCGTCCTGATCACGCTCCGCCTGGAGAACTTCCGCGATCTCGACTTCCACTACGTGACGCCGATCGTGATCCAGAAGGGCCAGACACTCAGCTTCACGGCCAGCTGCTCCTCGTCCGGCGCCTGCGACCCGTCGGTCTACTACTCCGGATTCGTACGCCCCTGAGGCGGTCGGAGATCCGGTGGGACGCATGACATCGCGCCGGCGCCTGGGCCTGGTGGCGGCGGCGTGGTTCGGCGCCGCGATCAGCGTCACGCCGGCCATTGCTGCGGTGACGGACCGGGGCGGCCTCGGTACCCCTGCCGGCGGCCCCGCCGCGCCCCTCGCGATCTCGCTCGAGCCGGGCGACAACGTGCGCGTCTCCGTCAACGACAACGGGTCGCAGTTCCTTCGGATCGCCTCGGACCAGGCGGCGGCCAACCCGGACGGCCGGTGGGTCACGTATCGAACCACGCTCGTCGGCCTGAGCTCGGGGAGTCGCGCGGACAGCGTCCTGCTCGCGGATCGCCGGGCCGGGACCACGATCCGGATCTTCCCCGTTGCGTCGGGGCCGACTGTCGGGGCGTTCGCCGGGCCGGTCGCGATCGAGGAACCGAGCGTCTCCGGGGACGGCTCGCTCGTGTCGTTTGGCCTGACGAACGGCAACCTGGCCCCCACGATCATGCTGTGGCGTCGCGGCACGGGGCTCACGTCCCCGCTGGGCGGGACGCTCACCGGGGACGCGCCCGGCCTGTCCAACCTGCGGTTGTCGGCGCTCCACCACCCCCGGCTCTCGGCGGACGGGAGCGTCCTCGCGTTCCAGTCGGACGGCTACGCGGACCCAAACTCGCCGTTGCCCGCCGGCTTCTACGTCCTGGTCCTGGCAACCGGACGGGTGGAGGCCGTGAGCGCGCCGACGGGCTCGACCGTCCCTGGACCTGCCGGGCGGCAGTATGGGTCGCTCGCCGTGTCGGATGACGGCTCCGTCGTCGCGTTCGCCTCGAGCCAGAACCTGCTGGCAGCGGGGGCAGCCTTCGGGACAAACATACGAGGCGTTCTCCCGGCGATGCAGATCTGGCGGCGCGACCGATCCACGCGGACCACGACGCTCGTCTCCTCGGCACGGGGCCTGCCGTCGGCGGGGCCGAGCGACCACCCCGCGCTCTCGTCGGACGGCAGCGTCGTCGCATTCGAATCGGGGGCCGCCAACCTGGTCGCGAATGACGCCAACCAGAGCACTGACGTCTTCGCCTGGACGGACGCGTCGGGCGTCTGGCGCGTCTCGGTCGCTCCGGACGGGACCGAGGCAAACGATAGCAGCGCGTGGCCGGCCGTCTCGGCCGACGGTCGATCGATCGCCTTCGCCTCGCGCGCCTCCAACCTGGTCCCCGGCGATGCGAACGGAGTGTTCGACCTCTTCGTTGCCGGACCGCAGACCGACCAGCTGGCTCGCGTCAGCGTGGGCCTCGGCCAGACGGAGGCCGACGACTTGAGCCTGCGGCCGTCGCTCGCACTCAACGCTCGCCTTGTCTTCTTCGAGTCGACTGCCACGAACCTTGTCCGGGGCGACACGAACGGGAACGTCGACATCTTCGTGCGGGACCGGCGCCCGCCAGCGCCGACCCCGACGCCGACCCCGACGCCGCCCCCGGTCGGGAAGCCTGCCATCGTCGTCTCGCCGGACCCCGCCGATTTCGGCAGCGTACCGATCGGGACGCTCGGCGTCACGGGCAGCGCGTCGATCCTGAGCGTCGGCACGGGCCCGGCGCAGATCGGCGCCGTCGCCATCAGCGGCCAGGACGCTGGCGACTTCCTGCTCAGCGCGAACCCCTGTACCGGGACGAGTCTCGCACCCGGTGCTTCGTGCGCACTGGGGCTGCTCTTCATCGGGACCGCGACCGGGACGCGAACCGCGCTGCTCTCCGTCGCTTCTACCGCCGGACCGCCGGAGGTGGTCCGGCTGGTCGCGGCCGTGGGTGTGGGCGTCCTGCGGCTCGACCCGCCGCGCGGCCCGACCGGCACCGTGACGATCGCGACGGGAACAGGCTTCCCGGCAAACGCGCCGGTGGTCCTGACATGGTCGATCGGGATCACGCCCACGCCGCTCGAGCCGATCTTCACCGACGCGACCGGGGCGTTCACGGCCCAGGTCCTCGTCCTGCCGCGAGACCGCCTGGGCAGCCGAACGCTGCGCGCGCTTGCGACGCTCTCCGGCGTCACGGCGACGCCGGCGACCGCCCCGTTCCTCGTCCTCCCCGGGACGGCGGCGCCGCCCGTCAGCGGCCTGATCCAGGTCTTCCGCGACTCGCTGGGCCAGCCGATCATCCTGCGCCGATGAGCCGGCCCCGCGGGGCCGCGCCATGGCCCGCCGAGTGGGCTACGCTGCACGGGACCAGGGACGGATGGAGGCGAACGCGAGCGGGATGATCTGCGCGAAATGCGGCACGCCGAACGCCGCCGGGGATGCGTTCTGCGGCAGCTGCGGCGCATTCCTCGAGTTCGCGGCCGAGGAGGCCGGCGCGCCCGAGGTCGCAGCCGCCGAACCGGAGGCCGCCCCGACTTCGCCCGGAACGACCCCGCAGCAGGCCCCGGCCACCCCGGTGCCGCCGGCCTCGCCAACGGCTGCGCCGCTCTCGGCCGTTGTCGGCCCGGCGGCGCCATCGCTCGCCACGACCGGCCCGACCTGCCCGGCCTGCGGTCGCGCGAACCCGGCCGGTCGCACGTTCTGCATCTCGTGCGGCGAGCGCCTCCCGGCTGCCGGGCGGCCGGTCGCCACCCCGGCGGGCGCGGCGACGTCCGCCGCGCTGGCGGGCGCGGCGGCGACCGCGCCAACCGCGGTGTCAGCCCCAACCGCGCCGCCGGCCCCCACCGGACCGGCGTGGGAGTTCCCGTCAACGACCGCCCGGCCGGTCGCTACCCCGATCGCCACGTCGGGCGCGCCCGCTCCCGCCGGGCGTCGCGGCCGCAGCCCGCTCCCGTTGATCGTCGGGGCCGGCGTCCTCTTCCTCGTGCTGGCCGGTGGGGGCGCGACCATCCTGCTGGGTGGCGGGAGCAGCCAGGCCACTCCCGGGCCGTCGGCGGCACCGGCCACGCCCGCGGCGGCGAGCGGCGTGCTCCCGAGCGCGCCGACGAGCGAACCATCGGCGGGCGCCGCCACGCCCGGGCCGTCCGCGGCACCGGCCACGCTCCCGCCCGGCCCGGCCATCGGACTGACGCTAACCGGCGCGGCTGCCTCGTCGTCACTCGCGAAGGGCCCGGCATCGGCCGCCATCGACGGCGACCCGACCACCGCCTGGACAACCGGGACCCCCAGCCCGGCCGACCAGTGGCTCCAGGTTACGTTCGCCCCGGCCGCGATTACCCAGATCCAGCTCTGGAACGGCTGGCAGCGAACCCAGGACGCCTACAGCGGCAACCATCGGCCGCACAACGTCACGATCCGGTTCGACAATGCGACGCCCATCCCGCTCGAGCTCAAGGACGTCTACGGATCCCAGCGGGTCGATATCCCGCCGGAGCTCGGGATCGTGGGCGTGACCGGGCTCCGGATCACGATCCTCGACTGGTATCCCGCGAAGAAGACGCCGGCCGCCGGAAGCCCCACCACCCAGGCTGCGATCAGCGAGATCCGCCTGTACGGCATCCTGGTGACCCCGTGAGCCGCCGCGAATTCCACGTCTCCGTGGACGCACGTGCCCGCTACCACCTGGACGAGAGGCTCTTCGAGCTCTCCGGAAACGTGATCCTCGCGAACCTTCGCGCCGTCCGCGGCCTCGCCGTGGAGATGACGGCCCGCCGACGCGCCGACGGCGCGGCAGACGCGACGGTCAGCCCGGGCGAGCTCAATGCCTTCGGCCTGGTCGACGAGATCCTGCACGTCGTCGTGGGGCTCTACCGCGAGCAGGAAGACCCGGAGGCGATCGACGACGCCCTCGACCACCTCGACGAGCTCGTGGGCGCGGACGCAGTCGACGCGACGCTGGCCCGGTTCACTGCACGCTTCCCGCCACTGGCTGTCCACCGCGGGGAGCTGACGGCCGCCGACTACCTCGCCGGCGAGACGGACGGAACGCCCAACCGGGAGATCGCCCTCGAAGAGCTCGCCAACTGCTGGCTCGCCAACGCGAATCCGGCGGCCGATCCGTTCCGCGAGCTGTTCGACGACGCCGACCTGTCAGCCGCAACGCGCTACCGGGCCGTCATCGCGGAGCTCGGCCGCTTCTTCGCCACGCGGAAGCCGTTCGGGCCAGAGAGCCAGGACCTGGTGACGATGCTGCGGGCGCCGGCCGTGGCCGAGCCGACCAGCCTGGGCGGCCAGCTCCGCTGGATCCGGACCCACTGGGGGGCGTTCCTCGCCGCGGCCCTCGGGGACCGCTTCGGAGCGTTGCTGGATCGGGTCGTGACCGGTATCGACATCGCCGCAGAGGACGAGCGTGCCCTCTGGATGCGCTTCCATGGCGGCCCGGGTGGGGGTGGCGCCGCCGAACCACCGGACTTCGGGGAGCTGGACGTGGAACCCGAGCGCTTCTCCGAGGACAAGGCGTGGATGCCCCGCGCGGTCCTCATTGCCAAGAGCACCTACGTCTGGCTGGACCAGCTCTCGAAGTCGTACGGGCGTCCGATCCGGCGACTGGACGAGATCCCGGATGAGGAGCTGGACAAGCTGGCCCGCTGGGGCTTCGGCGGGCTCTGGCTGATCGGCCTGTGGGAGCGGAGCGTGGCCTCCCAGCGGATCAAGCAGCTCCGCGGGAACCCCGACGCCGTGGCGTCCGCCTACTCGCTTCGCGACTACGCGATCGCCGAGGACCTTGGCGGCGAGGCCGCCTACGCGAACCTCCGGGACCGCGCCTGGGCGCGCGGGATCCGCCTCGCCTCGGACATGGTCCCGAACCACATGGGGATCGACTCGCGGTGGGTGATGGAGCATCCGGACTGGTTCCTCTCGCGCCCCGACGCACCCTACCCGGGCTACAGCTTCAGCGGCCCCGACCTCTCCAACGATCCGCGGATCGGCCTCTACCTGGAGGACCACTACTGGGACGCCACGGACGCGGCGGTCGTCTTCAAGCGCGAGGACCGGGGGTCCGGACAGGTTCGCTACATCTATCACGGCAACGACGGGACCAGCATGCCGTGGAACGACACCGCCCAGCTCGACTACCTGCGCCCCGACGTCCGCGAGGCGGTCATCCAGACCATTCTCGCCGTCGCCCGACGCTTCCCGATCATCCGCTTCGATGCGGCGATGACGCTCGCGAAGAAGCACATCGAGCGGCTCTGGTACCCCGAGCCCGGCCAGGGCGGCGCGATCCCGTCGCGGGCCGAATCGGCCATGCCGAAGGAGGCGTTCGACGCCGCGATCCCGGTCGAGTTCTGGCGCGAGGTCGTGGACCGCGTCGCGGCGGAGGTCCCGGACACGCTGCTCCTCGCGGAGGCGTTCTGGCTCATGGAGGGCTACTTCGTCCGGACGCTAGGCATGCACCGCGTCTACAACAGCGCCTTCATGAACATGCTCCGGGACGAGAAGAACGCGGAATATCGCCTCGTCGTCAAGAACACCCTGGAGTTCGACCCGGAGATCCTCAAGCGGTACGTCAACTTCATGAACAACCCGGACGAGAAGACCGCGGTGGAACAGTTCGGGACCGGCGACAAGTACTTCGGGATCGCCACCCTGATGTCCACGATGCCCGGCCTTCCGATGTTCGGGCACGGTCAGGTGGAGGGTTTCGCGGAGAAGTACGGGATGGAGTTCCGGCGCGCCTACTGGGACGAGCGCCCGAACGAGGGGCTGGTGGGACGCCACGAGTGGCAGATCTTCCCGCTCCTCCACCGCCGCCGGCTCTTCGCCGAGGTTCGCGACTTCCGTCTTTACGACGTGGTCGACGATGGCGGCCACGTCAACGAGGACGTCTTCGCCTACTCCAACCGGAGCGGCGACGAGCGGGCGCTCATCGTGTACCACAACCGGTTCGGATCCATGCACGGCCGCATCCGCCAGAGCGTGGCGTTCGCGGAGAAGGGCCCCGACGGCGAGAAGCGCCTGGTCCGATCCACGCTCGCGGAGGGCCTGGGCCTGACCGACGCGCCGGGAGCCGTTGCGGTCTACCGCGACGTCCTGGGCGGGCTGGAGCACGTCCGGGAGATCTCGGACCTACGCACGCACGGGTTCCGGGTCGTGCTCGACGCGTACGCTGCGCACATCTACCTGGGCTGGCGCGAGGTCGTCGGCGCGGCCGCGGCCGAATACCGGGCGCTCGCCGCCGAGCTCGGCGCCGCCGGCGTCCCGAGCGTCGAGACGGCGCTCGTGGAGCGGCGCCTCCGCCCGCTCCACGACGCGGTCGCGATCGTGATGAACGAGGGCCAGCTGCGCGACCTCGTGGACGCGGTCGGGGCAACGCTGGCCGGCCGCGTCCGCGCCGCCGCTGCAGACCTCGCTGCACTTCCTGGTCCCGACAGGATTTCGGCCCACGCGGACGTGAAGCCCGCCTCGCCCACGGGGTCGGCCGGGTGGGCAGCCGCGGACGTGACCGATCGTCGTCCGGCTCCGACCCCCAAAGAGCCTGCGGCCGCCCTCCCCGACCTCCGCGTGGTCGCGGCGTCCGCCGCCGCTCGCTGCGCGGATGCGCTCCGCGGCGCTCGCGACGTGACGGGTGCTGCCGTCGACGACGCGTCGATCGACGCGCTCGCGGCGCGCTTCGAGGCTCGACTCCTGAGCGCGCTCCTGCTCGCCACGGATCCGACGTTGGGTCGCCCGCCCACCGGCACGGCCGAGGGACCCGCCGACGCGGCATCGCTGGCCCATGCCCGCGCGAACGTGGCCGCGGCCCTGCCACCGGACACCGCCGCCTGGGGCGCGCTCCTCGGCTGGCTCGTCGCCGACGCGCTCGCCGGCATCGTGGAACCCGACGCCGCGGCGCGTCGCGCACGCGGCTGGTTCGACCGGGCGAGTCTTGGCCGCGTGATGGCAGATGCCTACCGGTGGCGCGGCCTCGACGAAGGCGCCGCCTGGTGGACCGTGGAGGCCGTCCGGCACCTGCTCGCGCGGCCCGGGGACGCAGCGCTCGCCGCGCCGGCGGCGGAGCGGGCGGGCCGGCTGGTCCGGGCCTGGTTCGCGGACGACGATCTCGGCCGCTGGCTTGGCGTCAACCGCCACGACGGGATCGCGTACGTGAACCGCGAATCGCTCGAGCGAGCGCTCCGCTGGATCGTCGTCGTGGCGGCCGTGGACGGCGCCGCTGACGCGGCCACGGCCGGGGACGCGTCAGCGGTGCGGGTGATCGCCGCCGACGAGCTGGCCGCTCGTCTCACCCGGGACGCGGCCGCGGTCGGCTACCAGGTCGGCCGACTGGTGGAGCGCGTCACCGGCTGAAGCCGCCGCGACCGGGGAGACGGACGCGTCCGCCGGACGCGCGTCATGCGGGCGTCGTCAGTTCGCGGTCCGGCAGCCCGTGCCCGCGAGGATCCGGGTTACCGGTCGCGACGACCTCGGGCGGGCTCTCGCTCCTTGATCTTTGGCTCATGGCCAGGGCGGGGCGGGCGCGGGAGGGTCCCCGGCGCCATGTCCGGCCGACGAGGCTCCGGGCCCCGGGCGCGCGCTGCCTCGACGCTCGTCGTGAAGGCCTTGGCAACGGCCGGCGGGAGGCTGCCGATCCACGCCGCCTCGATCTGGCGAACCCGCTCGCTCTCCTCGGCGCGCCGCTCGCGCTCCCGCTTGGAGTGTTTCGTCATCCGTTCCTCTCCTGAGCCGCACCGGTGCCATACCTGGCCGGGCTGAGAGTGTACCCCCCGGGTGCCGATCCGGCCCGTCGGAGACGGAGGTCCCGCCGAGGCGCCGATCCGGGCGCTATCCTTGCCAGCCATGTCCGGCCAGCCTGACGCGCCCGTCCCGTTCGCCGCGTACGGCGCCCGGTCGATGACCGCGCCGCTGCTCGACGTCCTCGTCCAGCGCCCGGGGCGCGCGTTCGGGCGGGCGTTCGACGACCCGGCGCACGGGTTCCTCCACCCCGTGGACCTCGAGCGGGCCCAGCGGGAGCACGACGCGTTCACGGCCCTGCTTCGGCGGCTGGATGTCGTCGTCCACGAGATGGGGTCGGATGGCCCGCACCCGGACCTGACCTATGCATATGACCCGCTCCTGGTCACCGATCGCGGCACGATCCCGCTCCGCTCCGGCAAGCCCACCCGGCGTGGAGAGGAGGCCGAGCTGGAGCGCTGGATGGGCGACCGCGGCGTCCCGACGCTCGGCCGGATCCGCGCGCCGGGCACCGTCGACGGCGGCGACACGTTCTGGCTGCGACCCGACCTCTTCTGCATCGGGCGGACCCTCCGTACGAACGACGCGGGAGCGCGCCAGCTCTCCAGCATCGTGGGCGGCGACGTCCGCGTCTTCGACGTCCCGTTCTGGCGGGGTCCCGCGGAGCTGCTTCATCTCCTGTCCGTGATCTCGCCCGTCGCCGACGACCTCGCGGTCGTCTGCCTGCCACTCCTGCCCGTGGGGCTATGGGAGCTGCTCGGCGACCTCGGGATCCGGCTGATCTGCGTCCCGGACGAGGAGTTCCCCACGCTCGGCTGCAACGTCCTCGCGGTCCGACCGGGCGTCTGCGTCGTGGCGGACGGCAACCCGGCCACGCGGCGCGCGCTCGAGGCCGCTGGCTGCGAGGTCCACGCCTACCTCGCCCAGGAGATCGGCATCAACGGCTCGGGCGGCCCGACCTGCCTGACCCGGCCGATCCTCCGGCAAACGTGAGCGACCGCCGGGTGGCCGGAGATCGCAGCCCCGGCTCGACCTGCCTGGGCCCGGCCGAACGCGCGGCGGCCGACGCCGTCGATCCGGCAACCGTCGCCGACGACCTCCTCGCGTTCTGCGCGATCCCGTCCGTAACGGGCAGCGAGACCGCGGCCCGCGACCATCTCGGGCGCAGCCTGCACACCGCCGGTCTCGACGTACACGCCTGGGACGCCGACCCGGCCACGCTCGCGGCGGATCGGGCCTTCCCGGGGATGGAGGTGCCGCGGACCACGTTGCCGCTCGTGGCCGGGACGCTCCGGGGCTCGCGGCCGGGGAGGCGGCTCCTCCTCCTGGCGCACACGGATGTCGTGCCACCCGGTGACCCAACGACCTGGACGACGCCCGCGTTCACGCCAGACATCCGGGCCGGACGCGTGTTCGGCCGCGGCGCCTGCGACATGAAGGGCGGCCTCGTGGCGGCACTCGCCGCGATCCGCGCCGTGTCGAACGCGGTGGGGCCGTCCGGGCTCGCCGGCGAGGTGATCCTGCTTGGCGTCCCGTCCGAGGAGGACGGCGGCGCGGGCACGTTCGCGGCGATCCGCGCCGGGTATGTCGGCGACGCGGCCGTGATCCCGGAGCCCACCCGGCTGGACGTCGTCACCGTGGCCGCCGGCGCGATCACGTTTCGCCTCACGGTCCCGGGTCGCGCCGCCCACGCGTCAACCCGCCGGGAAGGCGTCTCCGCCCTCGACAATCTCGAGCTGCTGCACGCGGCGTTGCGCGCCGACGAGGCCGCTCGCAACGCGGCCGAAACGCGGCCGGAGATGCGAGCGCTCGGGCTCCCCTATGCCACGATCATTGGGACCGTCCGCGGTGGCGAATGGCCGTCGAGCCTCCCGGACCGGCTCATCGCCGAGGGCCGCTACGGCGTTCGGGCGGGCCAGACGGCGGCTGCGGCAGAGGTGGAGCTGCGAGGGGTGATCGACGCGGCCTGTGCCGCCGATCCGTGGCTCCACGACCAACCGGCCACGCTCGATGTCTGGGGCGGGCGCTTCTCCTCGTGCGAGGTACCCGCGGACCACCCGCTGCCGGTGGGCCTGGTGGAGACGGCCGGAGGCGTGCTTGGCCGCCGGCCGTCGCTCGTGGGCGTTCCGTACGGATCGGACATGCGGCTGATGATCAACGAGGGCGGCACGCCGTGCGTCCTGTTCGGGCCGGGCGACGTCCGGGTCGCCCACGCTGCGGACGAGCATGTCGCGCTGGCCGAGGTGGTGGCCTGCGCCCGGACGCTTGCGGCCTGGATCGTCCGCGAGCTGGCCCGGGCCTGACCGCTCGTTCGCGGGCCGCCGCCGGATCGCTCCGGTGGACAATGCCTACTTCTTGCCGGGCCGCTTCTTCCCGTGCTTCTTCTTGCCGCCGGCGTCCTTGGCGGCCGATCGGCCCGCCTTTGTCGCGGGCCCGCGGCCGGACGCCCCGACTGCGTCAGGTGCGGGAACCTCAATGGGGATCGTGCGATCGCGGCCGGCCCGCGCGTCGACCGCGAGGGCCTCGACCCAGCGCCGCAGCTCTTCGATCCCGGCCCGCTCCAGCTGGTAGATCCGACGCGTGCCCTCGCGGTGCTCGCTGACGAGGCCCGCGGTCTTGAGGACCGTGAGGTGCTGGGAGACGGCAGGGCGGCTGACCGGCATGCCCTCGGCGAGCAGGCCGACCGGGGACGGCCCGCGCCGGAGCCGGTCTACAATCGCGCGGCGGGTCGGGTCGCCGAGGACGTCGAGAGCGCGTGGGGTCTCTTCCATGGACGGTAAGTATCGTCTGACGGAGCCCGGCGTCAAGACGCGCGATCTCGCCTGGGCGATCTCGCCTGTGCGATCTCGCCGCTGTGACCATGTGCCCCGGGAACCCCGCCTGCCGCGCGCCCGGGGACGCCTGGGGAACGAGGGCCTGCCGCGCGCCCCGGGGACGCCTGGGGAACGAGGTCCTGCGGGGCCTGCGGGGGCCCGGTTATCGGCTGAGCCGATCAACCGGAGCCATGGCGTGCGTGGAAACGCGGTCAACCTCGCGATTGGCCGCGTTTCCACGC
>JANXWH010000088.1 GCA_025351245.1 Chloroflexota bacterium
GGATATCGCCGCGGTGCTCGCGCTGGTCCGTGGCGGCGAGCTGGCGGGCCTCGTCGATGCGCCCGATGATGGCCGGCCCCAGGCCGGGTAGCAGCGTCGAGTCGCAGCGTGGAGTAACGGCATCGAGTTGCGGCGCCTGACGTGTCCTCAGAGTCGGGAACGACCCCGGAGCGCGCGGAACGCCGCGAGGGTCGCGAGGGTCGCGAGGGTCGCGGCGAGCGTCCGCCAGGTCCAGCCGAGGCCGTCCGGGTCATCGGGCCCGGCAACCAGCGCCGGGCCGGCGGCAGGGCTGAGACGGATGAGCGGGAGCCACGCCGTGTGCTCCAGGACCCGTTCGTCGGTCGCGCTCCACGGCAGGCAGCCGATCATCGTCCCGGGCAGCGCCATCGATCGAACCAGTCGCGGGATGATCCGCGCCCGCACGATCGGATCGAGGATGCCCGTCGCGTCGGCTGCGAACGGCGGACGGGCGGGGAGGAGGACGTCCACCGCCGGATCCGCGAGCAGGTTTCGGTACCAGAGCGTCGACGAGCCGTAGCCGGCCATCACCCAGGCGGCGCCGTCCGCGATCAGGTAGCCGAGCGGTGTCCGGCGACGCAGTCCGCTCTTTCGGCCGGTCGTGGTCAGCAGGAGCTGCCAGCCGGTCAGCGGGTTCCCCAGCCATACGGCGAGCCCGGCCCGGTGGAGCGGGACCACGGCGTATCGGTTCGCCCAGCGGAACGCCGTCTGGCTCGCGCGGGATAGGGTGCCGGCCATCCCGACCTGGTCGGGCAGCGGTGGCAGGGGCGGGAACGCGGGCGGCAGGGGCGGGCACGCGGTCGCAGGCGGGCACGCGGTCGTCTCGGTCACCGCCAGGATCGCGGTCGTCTCGGGCGCGGAGGTCACACCCGCACGATGGCCACAGCGCGAATGGGCGGCAAGGGCCGGTCGGACGGATTCTCAGGTCTGGGCGCGCGCTCCCGGTCAGCTCCCGGTCAGCCCGCGTTCGATCGCCGGTGGATGAAGCCCAGCAGCACGACCGCGGCCGCGGCGCATCCCGCCCCGAACCAGAACGGGGCATGCGGCCCGACGCCATCCCAGAGCAGCCCGGCGAGGATCGAGGCCGGCAGGAGCACCAGGCCGGTGACCATGTTGAGGATTCCGTACCCGGTCGCGCGCTGCGCCCGCGGCACGACGTCGGCGACCAACGCCTTGCCAACCGCGTCGCTCACGCCGTAGTACACGCCGTAGAGCGCCCACAGGACGACGATGGGGAAGCCCGGGGACGCGAGCGCGAGGCCGAGGTACGTGACCGCGTAGATGGACCAGGCGACCGCGATCAGCCCGCGCCGGCCAACCCGGTCGGAGAGCGCGCCGACCGGCCACGCGACGATCACGTTGGTGAAGTTGAAGGCGATCACCATGAGGAGGATGTCGCGCACGGCGATTCCCAACGATTGCGACCGCAGCGAGATGAACGCATCGGACGAGTTGCCGAGCGTGAACAGCGCGGACGCGCCCACGAAGAGCCAGAACGCCGACGGGAAGGCACCCAGTCGTTGGCGCAGCGAGCGGCGCTCGGTCGGCGGCGCGGCTGAGATCGACTCGGACAACGCCGGCGCGGTCGAGATCGCCTCGGGCCCCGCCGGGGCTGCCGCGACCGCCGGCTTCGGCGGCGCTGGCACGTCCCGCACCGCCAGACGCAGCACGACGAGCGCGATCACCCCCGGCACCAGCGCCACGAGCACGAGCGCGCGGAACGTGTCGCCGCCCAGCGTCGCGGCATCGCCCTGGAGCAGCGTGACGACGATCGCGGCCCCCGTCACCCCGACCAGCGCTCCCGCGGTGTCGAGCGCGCGGTGCAACCCGAAGGCGCGACCCCGCGACTCCGGCGGCGTGGAGTCCGCGATGAGGGCATCGCGCGGCGCAGTCCGAATCCCCTTGCCGATCCGGTCGCCCAGCCGCGCCGCCAGGACCACGGGCCAGGCCGTCGCTAGGAGGTACAGCGCCTTCGCGGCGACGCTCGTCGAGTACCCGGTCAGGACCAGCGTCTTGCGACGGCCGAGCCGGTCGGAGAGCCAGCCACTGCCAAGCTTCAGAAAGGCCGAGGCGCTCTCGGTGACGCCCTCCACGACGCCGATGATCGTTGGCGTCGCAGCCAGGACGTTCGCCAGGTAGAGGGGGATCAGGTAGACGAGGAGCTCGCTGGAGATGTCGGTGAAGAAGCTGACCAGCCCCAGCGCGATGACGTTGCGCGTAACCCCCGCCAGGAGGGCGCGTCGCATGCCGCCGGGCGCGGCGGCGCCGGGGTCGCGGGTCGGGAGGGTCATGGCCGCCATGATGAACCCGTGCGCCGCGAGGCGCTGCACCCGTGCGCCGCGAGGCGCGGTACCGCGTGCGCCGCGAGGCGCTGCACCTCTTGCGCCGCGAGGCGCGGTACCCTGCAGGCATGGACCGGATCCGGATCGTGGACGTCATCGATGCAGCGACGTTCGGGCTGCTCCCGCCCTGCGCCGATCCCGCGTTCGATCATCGGAGCTGCGATTACTGGGAGGATCGAGACAGCGGCTCGAAGGCGCACCGGGCCGGCTGGCTGGAGTCGAAGCCCGCGCCGGGGGCCGGGCCGGGGGCTGCGCCGGGGCAGGCCGTATCCGAGCCACGCCGGGCACCGACAAACCCGTTCGCCCCCGCCTCGGACGAGCGGCCGACAAACCCGTTCGCCCCGGCCGCTGCCCGCCGGCCCGACTCGAACCCGTTCGCGCTCGAGGACGAGGCCGAGGCCGACCCGAATCCCTTTGCACCGTCCCCGAATCCCTTTGCACCGTCACGGCCCGCGCGCCCGCGTGTGCCGGCAGGCGGCCCGCGAAAGCTGGGCCTGTTGGGGCGCGGCCTGGCCGTCTTCGGCAGCTATGCAAAGGTGCTCCTGCTCGATGAGGACGATGGCGAGCGGCCGGTCGCGTACGCCCAGTTCGGGCCCCTCTCCGCGTACCCGCGCGCGCTCCGCCTGCGCGAGCTCTACCCGCAGCTCCCCGATGCGCCGCTCCCGGCGGTCATCACCTGCATCGCCACGATCGAGGTCGCGCACGGACGCGGGCTGGCGCTGCGCCTGGTCGGCGCGGTCTGCGAAGACCTGGCGGGCCGTGGCTTCTTCGCGGTCGAGGCGTATCCGGAAGCGAATGCCCGGCTCCACGCGACGAGCGCGGCGACCCCGGCATTCTGGGTCCGGGCCGGCTTCCGGGTCGCGGTGGACGACGAACGCTTCCCCGTGGTGCGCCGCGAGCTCTGAGGGGCCGCAGCGTGCTACGGGCAGTCCCCCGAGGATCGCAGACAGCGGCTGGATCGGGCCACCGGTCCCGACGAGCCAGTTGCAGCAGGAGGCATCCCTTTGTCTGTGCCGGGTCTCTCGGCCGCCCGGCGACCCCCCGATCGGCGACCCGGTGATCGGACCGGCGACCCCGTGATCGGCGACCCCCCTGATCGG
>JANXWH010000181.1 GCA_025351245.1 Chloroflexota bacterium
GCCCTGCTCGCCTCGCTCGTGTGCGCGCTGACGATCGTCCCGATCCTCGCCTACCTCTTCGTGGATCGCGTGAAGCTTGCGGTCGACGAGACGGGCGAGCCCAGGAACTCCCTCTGGGTTCGCGCCTACACGCCCACGATCCGGTTCGTGCTGCGCGACCGTCGCACGAAGTTCGGCGTCCTTGCGCTCGCGACCGTCCTCTTCCTGGGGTCCGTATCGCTGGCCGGGCGCCTGCCAACCCAGTTCATCTCCACCGGTTCGGAGAAGGTCCTGCAGGTGAGCATCGTGCCGCCGGCAGGCGCGGCGACGGAGGCGGTCCTCGCCACGGCCACCCAGGCCGAGGCGATCCTGCGGGCCGACCCGAAGGTGGAGCTGGTCCAGACCACGGTCCCGGGCGAAGGCGACACGGGCGCGTCCACGCTCTCGGCGGCCTTCTCCGGCCGACCCGCCAACAGCGCCAAGATGGTGGTGCGGCTGGCGAGCGACGTCAACCTCGACGCGTACAGCACGAAGATCGGCACGGACCTGGCGCCGCTCAAGACGAATGGATTCGACATCGTCGTCGGCCAGGCGGGCGGCTTCTCCTCGAACAGCCTGTCGATCATCGTCAGCGCCCCGGACTCCGCGGCGGTCGCCGCCGCGGCCGATGCGGTCGTCGGGGCGCTTCGGGCCAGCCCGGACCTCGCGAACGTCAAGTCGGACCTCGTCAAGGCCACGCCCCAGATCGACATCCGCGTCGATCCCAACAAGGCGCGCGACGCGGGCCTGACTGCGGCACAGGTCGCGGGCCAGGTGCGCTCAGCGCTCGTCGGCTCCCTCGTGACGCGCGTCCAGCTCGCCGACGGCGGCCCGATCGACCTCTACGTCCGGCTGGACCCGGCGCGCATCACGAGCGTCGACGCGCTCAAGGCGCTCCCCGTCGGGACCGCGGCCAAGGTGGCGCTCAGCTCCATTGCAGACGTCGCCGAGGTTGCGACCCAGGGCAGCATCACCCGGATCGACCAGGCGCCGTCCGCCTCCATCACGGCCGACATCACCAGCAAGGACACCGGCGGCGTATCGCGGTCAGCCCAGGTCGCCGTCGATTCGCTGACGGCCGGCGGCTCGATCCCGGCCGGCGTTGACGTCCGGTTCTCCGGCGTGACCCAGCAGCAGGGGCAGGCGTTCGGCGGGCTCTTCAACTCCATGGCGATCGCGGTGCTGCTGGTCTACGTGATGATGGTCCTGGCCTTCAACAGCCTCATCACCCCGTTCGTGATCATGTTCAGCCTCCCGCTGGCGGCGATCGGCGTCTTCCCGGCGCTCCTGCTGTCGGGTCGCGCCATCGGCATCAGCGCCCTCATCGGGATCCTCATGCTGATCGGGATCGTGGTGACGAACGCGATCGTGCTACTGGACCTCGTGGAGCGGCTGCGCCGGCAGGGGATGTCCACGACCGACGCATTGATCGAGGGCGGCAAGACCCGCGTCCGGCCGATCCTCATGACGGCGATCGCGACGATCCTGGCGCTCATCCCGCTCGCCGCGGGCTTCAACCAGGGCTCCATCATCGCGGCGGAGCTCGGGACGGTCGTGATCGGCGGCCTCTTCTCGTCCACGTTCCTGACGCTCATCGTCGTGCCCGTGGTCTACTCGCTCATCGACGGCGGGAAGGACAGGCTCGGGCGGAGGCGCGGCGCATCGCTTCCGGAACCCGTGGTCGGCTGACGGCGCGGCCAGCCTCGCGAAGCCGGCCGTCGGAGTCGGCGGCTACTGCCCGATGGTGCCCACCTGGCTGAGCGCCTTCACGCCGGTGCCGGCGGCGGACGCGATGAAGTCGTAGGTGCCGCCCTGCGAGATGGGGAACTGGGCCACCTGGACCAGCTTCCCGTTGAGAAGCGCGGTCTCCACCGACGGCGCCAGGCTCAGCTTCCCGGTCGGCGAGCTCGAATCCCAGAACTGGAGCGCCGGTGTCGTGCCGTCCGGCGCGGTGAAGATGACCTGCATGACGCCCGGTGAGATCGCGTTCGCAAAGAGCAGGTCAACGTGGAGGTTCGTCTGCAGCGGCGGAAGCGTTGGCGGCGGCGTCGCCTCCGGCGGGAAGACCCCGATGATGCCGCTCGGGCACCAGCTCGGGGCGGGCGTCGCCGCGCAGGCCCCCAGCAGCACGCTCAGATCCAGGTGGGGCGTGAGCACCTGGAGCACGCCGATCTCCCACCAGTCCGGCGGCAGGTGCGGCGGGTTCGGGCCGCTCGGCGGGATCGACACGATCGGGTTGGGGGTGGGGAGCAGCAGCGGGCTGGGCGAGGGTGCCTCGACGGAAGGCGTCGGCGATGGCGAGGCGCCCGGCGATGGCGAGGCGCCCGGCTCGAGGCTCGGGGCGGGCCCCACCGAGGTTGGCGATGGGTACGCGGCAGGCGGCAGCACCGGGTACGTGGTCGGCGTCTTGCCGCCCGGGAAGGCCCACGCGGCATAGATGGAGCCGCCGCCGAACGCGGCCGCGAAGGCCTCCACGATGTCCGCCGGCCACCAGCCGCCGCGGTACCCGGACCAGGTTGGCCCCAGCGGGTCGATCACGTAGTACGCCGCGGGGCCATCGGCGGAGGCGGGCCGGAACCCGTCGAGGTAGATGGCGTGCCCGCCCGTGAAGTCCTTCTGGAGCCGCAGGTCCACCGGCACGTCGGCATAGGTGCCCTGGATCACCGCGCCGGCGCCCGCGTACAGGAGCGCGCGCAGCTGGAGGGCGGAGATGGGCGCCCGGCTGAACGAGACGCCGTAGCGTCCGATCGAGACCTCCAGGTCGGCCAGCGACGTCCCGCCCTCCTGGTCGGGCTGGAGCGCGCGGAGCTGCGAGCCCGTCGTGACGATCCCGTAGCCCAGGCGGGAGAGCATCGCGCCGGCGGCCATCGTGCAGTTCGAGCCCTGGAGCGGGCCCCCGTCGAACTGGGTGATCGGCACAACCCGCGGAAACCCGGTGGCGGCAAGCCACGCGGGCCGGAAGCCGGGCTGGCCGGTCGGGGGGACCGAGCCGGGCTGGGCGTAGGCCACCAGCTGGAGCGTCTGGCCGTCGGGGAGGGCGGCCAGCTTGACCGGCGCCTGGTCCGGGATGGCCGTGATGCCGAACAGGGCGGCCGGCTGGTCGCCCGTGTCGGACGTCAGCTGGTATGGCGCTAACGGGCCGGGTATGGCGCTCGAGGCGGGCGGCGCGGTTACCGCGGCCACGCCCAGCGCCCCGCCCGCGCCGACGACGACGGCGAGGACGAAGCGGATAAGGATGCCGAGGGGAAGGGTCATTGGGTCAACTCACAGAATGTTGATCTGTCCGAAGGGTGGGCTCGTGTACTGGTTGCCGTAGGCGTCCACGAGAACGACGGTCCACTCCATGACTCCGGCAGGCCAGTCGCGCGCGGGTAAGAAACTGGCAAGCCATGTCGCGGAGCCGCTTGGCTTCGTCATTGCGACGGACCCGGTCGTCGGGGTCCCACCTGTCACCGGGCGGATGAACCACCTGAGCGTGACGGACGCCACGCCGTCAGCATCCCTAGCGTCCGTCTGGATCTGGATGGGGACTGGCCGCGTTGGAAACAACTCCTTCGGCGTATATGGCCCGGCAACGAAGCTCGCGGGCGTGTCGCACCGTCTGACTTGAATGGAATGCGTGGCGGACGTCGTCGTGGCGCCCTTCCTGTCAACGGCAATGACATGCCAGGTGAAGGCCCCATCGGCCTGCGTTCCGTCGTCGTTCGCATTGATGAACGATGTCCAGAGATTGGCCGGGAACCCGCCCATCGGCCGTTTGACGGTCGTGCCCGCCTGGTCGGTGAAGATCAAGGTGGCCGACTTGACGCCGTCGATGTCCGTGATCGTGGCCCGGATCTCGGTCCCGTTCGGGCTGCCACAGCCGACCTTGAGGGGATCCGCATACAGGGTCAGGTCGCCCGCCGATGGTCCGCTCGTGATCGTCGGACCCGTGTTGGCGCAGACCTTGATGGTCAGGGCGAGTGCGCCCGACGTGGGCGAGCGGGTGGTCTTCGGGCTGGCGTTGGTATCCGTCGCGACCACGTAATAGAGGAGGCTGCCGGCGGTCGTGATGGTGTCGGCGGTCGTATCGAGCGTGGCCACGTACGTTCCGTTCGACAGCTGCATCGGCTTCTGGACGTACGTGGTGGTGCCGGGGCGCTTGAAGAAGAGCGTGACGGCGGCGATCCCGCTGGCGTCCGTGACCTTGACGGAGATGGTCGTGCTCTTCGGCGCCGTGGGGCAGTAGGCGCCCTGGTCGAAGCTCAGCGTCTTCGTC
>JANXWH010000184.1 GCA_025351245.1 Chloroflexota bacterium
GCCCGCAGGGACGCGAGATCCAGGTGGTCCAGGTGACCGTGGCTGATGAAGACCGCTGCAAGGTCCCCGAGCGCACCAGAAAGCACGGCCGGCACCTGGCGCCGGATGGCACCCGCCGCAAGGTGGCCGAGCAACGGGTCCGTGAGCACGCGCACGCCGTCCAGGTCGACGAGGACCGTAGAGTGGCCGAGGAACGTCAGCCGATCGCCCACCTTGCATCCTCCGACACCGATGCTGCTCCGCGGCCTCGCCGATCCGCCCGGGTCCGCAGGCGCGCGACGGTCAGATTCGAGCTCAGCCGGCGCTCGCAGCCTGCGCGCTGAGCGAGGCCGGGAGGAGGATGAGAATCAGGACCACGGCGATCGTGATGAGGATGAGGATGCGCAGCGCTGCCGACACGATCGGCATGAGCTCCGGGCCTCTGTCCCTGAGACGCGCTCCACGGGTCGGAGATTGGGTGGAAATCGGGCGACCTCGCTAGGAAACTCGGGCTATGCGGGTTGAGGATTTCGGACGGATTGAGGATTTCGGACGGAAGTTCTTGCAGCACCAATCGAGCGCATGCACGTTGCTGCCTTCCCGCGGTGACTTCTTGAGCGTGATGCCAGTGTGTCGTCCGACCCCGCCTCGTCATGACGGTGTGTCATCCCACCTGCAGCTTGATGCGCAGGCTCCGGACGTGAGAAGGGCATCGCCAGGATTTCCTCGACCCCGCGCTCGAACGCTCGACGATCGGGGGCCCGGTGTTCAGCGAGGCGCAATAGCCTCATCATTGTCGCTGACGCCATCGATCCCCGAGGACCTGCCGAATGTGGACGCTCGGTACGCCAGCGCTCGAGCTCGTGATCCGGGCTGCGCTCATCTACGTGGTCTTTTTCGGCGCCCTCCGGCTGTTCGGCAAACGCGAGATCGGCCAATTCACGCTCTTCGACCTCGCACTGGTGCTGCTTGCCGCGAACGCCCTGCAGCCGGCGGTCACCGGGCCTGATGCGTCGATTCCCGGCGGGCTCATCGTGATCCTCACGCTCTTCGTTCTCAATCGAGGCGTTGCTGCCTTGCGCGTGCGCAGTTCGCTCGTCCGCCGGCTCCTCGAGTTCGGGCCGACCGTCATTGGACGCGATGGCGCCTGGCTCCTGCCGCAGCTCGTCCGGCAGGGCCTGGACCTCGTCGACGTCGAGGCCGCCCTCCGCGAGCACGGACTCGACGCGGTGAAGCAGATGAAGCTCGCGACCCTCGAAGCCGACGGGTCGATCAGCATCGTGGCGACGGATGGCGACCTATCCGCCCAGGCCAGGCGCCGACGGACCCGTTCTCGTCGGCCGATCTGACCGCGGCGCGACCTGCATGTGACGGCCCGACGCTGGCTCGCGCTCAGCATCGACGACGTCGCACCGGTCCAAGGGTCAACCAGTCGACAAGCACACCGACCACCCAGGCGATCAACCGCAGGATCCAATAGACGATCGCCAGCGGCCACGCCACGATCAGGAGAAGGATGGTGATCAGGCACCCATGATCGCCGCCCTCACGGACGACGACGATCCGCGGCCGCTCCCTACCCACGGTTCGTGCCGTGTTTGGGTCGCTCTGCTCCATCCGCCCGGACGTCCGGCTCGATCGGGCGCGCGATGATGGCCGCACCAAGGATCAGCGCTGGCGCGACCCCGGCCGCGACGACCAACCGCGGTGCGCCGGCGAGGAAGAACCCGGCGCCGAGGCCGACCGAGCCCGCCGCAAGCAACCGAAGCGTCGGGTCGGGGAGTGTCTGCAGCGCGCTCGTCGTCCCGAGCGCACCGGCCCACGTCGCGTGGATGGTCCCGGGCACATGCACGATGACGATCGTTGCGCCGGTCCGGGCCTTCCTGGCGGCCACCGACACGCGCCGGACCACGCCCGCGAGGCGCTTTCGACGGTCGCGAGCGGGGGCCGGGGTACCGCGTGAGCGCCGCTTGGGCTTCGCGATCCTCATGTCTCGCTCCAGATCCTCATGTCTCGCTCCAGTTCCGCGCTGGGCTGGGAAGAGCGGTCGGACGGGACAGGCCCGTACGGAGTCGGTCCCGTCCGGAGTTGATCGACCTTGCGAGGCTTCGCGGGGACCCCACGATCACCTCAGCGGCGGAGTCGACCACGCGAACCCGTCGCGAGGTGCACCACGAAGATGACCGCGATTGCGCCGAGCACGGCGATCGCGATGCTCTCGGGGTTGATGCCGTCGACCTTGCCAATCTTGAGCACGCTCGTGGCGACGAACCCGCCCACGAGGCCGCCGACGATGCCGAGGACGACCATCATCAACAGGCCTTCACGTGCGCGCATGACCTGGCTGGCCAGGAAACCGGCGATGGCACCGACCACGATCCAGGAGAGGAAGCCCATGTGAACTCGTTCCTTCCGTGTCGCGCGGCCCCACTCGGAGGCGACGCTGCCTGCGGACGAGGCCCTGCCCGCCGGGGGACCGCGCTGCGGTCAGACACTGGCTTCAGGCCGGCTCGCGCCGGAAGATCCCCACGGCCCAGATCACGATCAGCTCGAGGATCGTCCAGCCGACGAAGGCGAGGATGGCCGCGACATCGAGCACCGAACCACCCGACGTGAGGGCATCCTTGTTGAGGATGCCGTTGAACGGCGCGACGAAGATCTTGCTGACATCGAGGATGCCCGAGACGAGCGCGTTGCCGGTGCGGGCGTCGAGCAGGAGCAGGACGATGCGCGCTCCGATGACGATCTGGATCAGCCCGAAGACGAGGACGACGATCCGCCGGGTCATCTCGGAGGCGCCGGGGCCCGTCCGCGTGATGTGACGACTGTCCGTCCGCACCGTTTCCTGGCGCG
>JANXWH010000203.1 GCA_025351245.1 Chloroflexota bacterium
GCACATCTTGTCTGGGTGACCCTCGGTCACGGACTCCGAGGTGAACAGGTATCCGGACGCGTCGATGATGGAGGTCATGGCAGCTGAGCTCTCCCGTGGGGTGGTCACGGGCAGCGTAGCACCCAGCGGCCGGGCCCCGGCGCGGCGGTCACGCCGTCGGGCCGCTCCCATCCGTCAGCGCACCCACCAGCGGCAGCAGCGGAAGCGGGTCGGCCACCACGACGGGCCTCGTCCTCGTGCTCGGGGAGATCTCCACCTCGACCTACATCGACTTCCAGAGCGTCGTCCGCGACACGGTCAGGGAGATCGGGTACACCCGCGCCGAGTACGGCTTCGACTACCTGACCTGCGGGACGCTCGTCAGCATCAAGGAGCAGTCGCCCGACATCTCCCAGGGCGTCGACGCGGCGCTCGAGGTCCGCGAGGACGGCACCGCGCTCCACGAGCTGGGCGCCGGCGACCAGGGGATGATGTTCGGGTTCGCGTGCCGCGAGACGCCGGAGCTGATGCCGCTCCCCATCGCGCTGGCCCACCGGATGGCGCGGCGCCTGGCCGAGGCCCGCAAGTCCGGCCAGCTGCCGTACCTGCGCCCCGATGGCAAGACCCAGGTCACCGTCGAGTACGACCGGGGCGTGCCCGTCTGCGTGCGGACGGTGGTGGTCGCCGCGCAGCACGACCCGGATGTCCGCGCGGAGCGGATCCGGCGCGACATCGTGGAGTCGGTGATCCTGCCGACGATCCCCGCCGAGCTCCGCGTGGCCGACCCGGTCATGCACGTCAACCCGACCGGGCGCTTCGTGACCGGCGGCCCGATGGGTGACGCGGGTCTCACCGGCCGGAAGATCATCGTGGACACGTACGGCGGGATGGCGCGCCACGGCGGCGGCGCGTTCTCCGGCAAGGACCCCACGAAGGTGGACCGCTCGGCGGCCTACGCTGCCCGCTGGGTCGCCAAGAACGTGGTGGCGGCCGGCCTCGCCGATCGCTTCGAGATCGAGCTCGCCTACGGGATCGGCATCGCCCACCCGCTCTCCGTCTCCATCGAGACCTTTGGGACGGGGCGGGTCCCCGACGACGTGATCCGCGCGGCGATCGACCGGCGCTTTGATCTTCGGCCCGCCTCCATCATCGAGGCGCTGGACCTCCGCCGGCCGATCTACCGGCAGATTGCGGCCTACGGCCACTTCGGCCGGCCGGACCTGGACCTCCCCTGGGAGCGAACGGACAAGGCGGCTCTCCTCGCCGCCGATTGCGGCCGCCCGGAGCCGGTCGGCATCGCGTCCGGGCCGGCCTGACCGCCGAGGGGACCGGCTGCGGGCGCCGGCGGTCGACGCGCGCTTCTACAATCGCCCGATGTACGCAGTGATCCTTGCCGGCGGTGGCGGCACGCGACTCTGGCCGCTCTCCCGGCCCGACCGACCCAAGCCGTTCCTGCCGTTGCTCGGCGAACGGACGCTCCTCCGCGCGACCTATGACCGCCTGGTCCCCGGCCTCCTCGGACCCGGCGATGTCGTCGTGGTCACCGATCGCCGGTACGCCGCGCTCGTGCTGGAGGAGCTACCGGAGCTGGATCGCTCGCAGGTGCTCGGCGAGCCCGTCGGTCGGAACACCGCGGCAGCCATCGCGTACGCGGCGGCGGCGGTCGAGCGGCCGCCCGACGACGTGATGGTCGTCCTCCCGGCGGACCACCTCGTCCAGGATGAGGATGCCTTCCGGGCGCTGCTGCGGGCCGCCGCCGCCCTCGCCGCGGGCGGCCTGCCCGGGACCGGCGCCCCGCCGCTCGTCACCCTGGGGATCGCCCCGACCGGCCCGGAGACCGGGTACGGCTACATCGTGGCGGCGGGGCCGCGGCCGGGAGCGTCGGGCGCCCTGGACGTCGCGCGGTTCGTGGAGAAGCCGTCCGTCGATGCGGCGGTGGCGCTCCTGGCGGGGACCGCCTCGGTCGCGTGGAACGCCGGGATCTTCGCCTGGCGCCGCGATGCCATCCGGGCGGCCCTCGCGGCCCACGCGCCGGACATCGTCGGGGCTGTCGAGGCGGGCGTCCGTGCCGCCGCCGGGGATCCGACGTCGCTGGATGCGGCCTACGCGACCCTGCGGGCCACCTCGATCGACTACGCGGTGATGGAGCCGGCCTCGCGCGCCGGCGAGGTCGCGATGCTGCGCGCCGATGTGGGCTGGAGCGACATCGGGAGCTGGGCTGCCCTCCGCGACGCGCTCGTGGCGGACGCCCTCGCGGCCGGCGAGCCGGCCGGCGTGGTGGGCTACGGGGCGCGCCGCGACCGTGGGTCGGAATCGACGCTCGTGATGGGTGGCGGCCGGCTCGTGGTCACGATCGGCCTGCGCGATACCATCGTGGTCGATACGCCCGACGCGCTCCTCGTCTGCGCCGCAGACCGCTCGCAGGAGGTCCGGGCCATCGCCGAGGAGCTGGCACGGGCGCGGGAGGAGGACAGGTGACGATCGCGGAGCGGCCGCAGCCCACGAACATCGTCTTCGGCACGGACGGCTGGCGGGCGAAGGTAGCGGACGACTTCACGTTCGAGAACGTCCGTCGCTGCGCGGAGGGCGTCGCGCGCTACGTCGTGGATCGCGGGGAGCAGGCAAAGGGAGTCGTCCTCGCCTACGACCGGCGTTTCGCGTCCGAGCACTTCGCGGCCGCCGCCGCGGAGGTCCTCCTTGCCTACGAGATCCCGGTCGCATACGCGACCTCCGCGGTCCCGACCCAGATGTCCAGCTACGAGGTGGTCCAGCGCGGCGCGGCCGCCGGAGTAGTGATCACCGCCAGCCACAATCCCTGGACCGACAACGGCTTCAAGGTGAAGTCCCCGACCGGCGCCGCGGCCGGGCCGGAGCTCCTCGCCGTCCTCGAGAGGACCATCGCCGGCAACGGCGGCGCGGCGATCCCCCGGCGTCCGTTCGCGGACGCGGAGGCGGCCGGCCTGGTCGAGCGCTACGACCCGTATCCCGGCTACGAGCAGTTCATCCGGCGCACCGTCGACATGGATGCTCTCAAGGCGGCGGACGTGGCCGTCCTCGTCGATCCCATGTGGGGTGCCGGGGCAGGCTGGCTCAGCCGCCTGCTCGCGGGTGGCAGGATCCGGGTCACCGAGCTGCACACGGAGCGCAACCCGTACTTCGGCGGCGTCAACCCGGAGCCGATCCGGCCGAACATCGACGAGGCGCTAGGGATCGTCGCGGCCGGCCGATTCGACCTGGGGCTGCTTCTCGATGGTGACGCCGATCGGGCGGGTGCGGTGGACGAGCGGGGTGTCTTCATCCACCAGCTCCAGGTCTACGGGCTGCTCATGTACTACCTGGTCGAGCATCGAGGGATGCACGCGCCGGTGGTCAAGAGCGTCAACACCACCTCGATGGCCGAGCGCCTCGGCCAGCGCTACGGGATCGCGGTCCACGAGACCCCGGTCGGCTTCAAGTACGTTGGTCCCAGGATGATCGAGACCGGCGCGATGTACGGCGGCGAAGAGTCCGGCGGCTACGGGTTCGGCATGCACCTGCCCGAGCGCGATGGCATCTACGCCGACCTGCTCCTGCTGGACCTCTTCCTGCGCGAGCGAGCGGCTGGCCGTTGGCCGGTCTCGCGAGCCATCGAGCACCTCCACGAGATCGCCGGGCCGTCGTTCTACCAGCGCGTGGACATCCACGTCGACCGGGCCATCTACGCGTCGGTCAAGGAGCGCCTCCTCGTCGAGCTGGTCGACAGGGCCCCGGCCGAGCTGGCCGGCCAGCCGGTCACGACGACGGTGGAGCTGGCCACCGGGGACGGCTTCAAGTTCTTCATCGCCGACGGGTCATGGCTGCTGGTTCGCTTCAGTGGGACGGAGCCGCTGGTCCGTGTCTACACGGAGGCAACCTCACAGCCGGTCGCCGACGCGTGCGTCGCAGCCGGCGAGGCGCTGGTCCGGGGCTGACGCAGCGGTGCATCGTGGCGCCCGGCGGCGCATGGGGGCGGTGCACGCGGCGGTGCACGGCGGCGCCCGCAGGGCCGAGTGGGCCGAACGTGGCCGGCCGGGTGGCGCTCCGCCGGGATGTTCGGCCCGCGTGCTTCTTGGTGTGGGGTTGTAGAGTTCCCGAAACGACCGCCCGCCGGTCGACCGGACGATTCGACCGGGCGGCGGCCTTGTCTGGTCCAGGTGGCAACGGAGGGATCGCCGCGATGCACAGCTCTCTCATCGGCAAGGTCGAGAAGGCGAATCGGTATGCCCGCGAGCAGGATCGCGTCGAGTTCGATCGCCTCAGCGTCACGTTCCGTGGGGACAACGACACCCACCATGTGAGCCTCGACGCCGGTGCCTGGCACTGTACGTGTCATTACTTCGAGAGTTGGCAGAGCTGCGTCCATCAGCTCACGCTCCAGAAGATCCTCGGGCAGATGCTGCGCGAAGAGGCGCAGGTCTCGATCTTCACGGCGGCCGCCGCCGAGGCCGTCCCCGGCTGACGCCCCTCGGGACCGCGCCCGGGACCGTTTGCCGCCGCGGCCGGGACCGTCCGCCGCGGCCGTCTCACGGAAGCCACGTGAGCCAGGCGCCGGATGCGCTGGCGGGTGGCGTGATCCGGATCGCGGCACGCCACGCCCCGCCGGCTCGCTCGTAGATCGCGATCCGGCTGCGTCCGGGGTCGCCTTCCTCGATCGCCACCGCGAGGTAGCGGCCGTCACCGCTGAGTGCGATCCCGCCCCGCACGGAGTCGCCCGGGGGCGTGGCGGGTCCGGTGTCCGGTGCGAGCCGCGTCTCCAGCAGGGACGCCGTCGGCCCGACGACGATGCGATCGCCCGTCAGGACGGCCGAGGTCAGGGCATCTCCGGACGTCCCGAAGTCCAATGCGCGAAGCGGTAGCCGATCCGTGACGAGCCCGGTCGCGACGGCGACGAGCGCGAGGAAGGGTCGATCCAAACGGTCGCGCTGCACGATCGCGACACGGGCATCGTCGATCCACGCGGGCGCGACGCCCTCAGATCCCTCGGCGAGGGGCCGGATGTCGCGCCGCCCGCGGTCCGGCTCGATGACGATGAGGGCGCTCGGCGACTCGGCGTCGCGAGGTCGCGCGATCGCCGCCAGCCGCGTCCCGTCCGACGACGAAGTCGCGGACCAGACGATCGCGCCGGGCGGCATCGCGCCGGGTCCCGTGAGCGCGAGGGCGCGCCAGCCGGTCCCGGCCACGAGCCCTGCCGGCCCGCGCGGTGCCACGAATGCTCGGCCGTCGCGGAGCACGGCCACCAGCTGCCCGCCCGCGGCCGGCGCCACCGCGGCGACGGATGAATCGGGCAGGGGGAGCGGGACGACGTCGCCTGAGAGTCGAACAAGGCTGAGCGCGGCGACGCCGCCGTCGAACGCAAGGAGCAGGAGCTCCGGCCCGGCAGGCGCGCCGCTGGGAGCCGGTGCGGTTGCCGCAGCAGTGGGGGTCGGGCTTGAGTTCGGCGTCGCCGCGGTGGGCGTCGGCGTCGCCGCGGCGGGCGACGCCGCGTCGGCCGTCCGCGGAGCCGCGCTGGTCGACGGATCGATCGGCGTCGCCGCGGTGGGCACCGCGGGTACGCAACCGGCGATCGCGACGGCGACCAGGGAGCGCCCGAGGCATGCCGCGAACCTGGTGGCGTGGGGGCTCC
>JANXWH010000110.1 GCA_025351245.1 Chloroflexota bacterium
AAGAAGGAGTCGGAGCTCCTGCGCGGCACCTTCGAGCAGCACCTCGGGATGCGCCTCGTGATGGTGGACGCGCGCGAGCGCTTCCTGGCGCGCCTCGCCGGCGTGACCGACCCGGAGTCGAAGCGGAAGATCATCGGCGACGAGTTCATCCGGGTCTTCGAGGAGGAGGCTGCGAAGCTCGGCAGGATCGACTTCCTGACCCAGGGCACGCTCTACCCGGACGTCATCGAGTCCACGACCCCGGAGACGAAAGCGGCCCAGAAGATCAAGACGCACCACAACGTTGGTGGCCTGCCGGCCGACCTTCGCTTCACGCTCATCGAGCCGCTTCGCTACCTCTTCAAGGACGAGGTGCGCCTGGTTGGGCTTGAGCTGGGCCTGCCCGAGGCCATGGTCTACCGCCAGCCGTTCCCGGGCCCCGGCCTTGCGATCCGGATCATCGGCGAGGTGACGGCCGAACGACTGGACACGCTCCGTGAGGCGGACTGGATCGTCATCGACGAGATCAAGGCGGCCGGCCTCTACCGGAGCCTCTGGCAATCGTTCGCGATCCTCACCCCGGTCCGCTCCGTGGGCGTGATGGGCGACGGACGGACGTACGCCAACGTGGTCGCCATCCGCGCGGTGACGTCCGAGGATGGCATGACGGCCGACTGGGCGAAGCTCCCGTATGACGTCCTGGGCACGATCAGCTCGCGGATCGTGAACGAGGTGCCGGGCGTCAACCGGGTCGTCTACGACATCAGCTCCAAGCCGCCCGCCACCATCGAGTGGGAGTAGGCGCACGCCTCGCGGCGCAAGGCCGCCGGGAGCAGGCGTCGAGGCACGGAACGTCGGTGCCCGGACGCGCCGGGTCCTCGCACGTGGCGTGATCGACGGGGACTCGGTCCGGTAGCATCGCGGCTGCATGGCCGCCAACGATCAGCCGGAGATCCCGCTTCCGCCGTCGTCAGCCCCCGGCGTGCACTGCCCGTGGTGCTCGGCACCAATCGCAAGCCCCGATGACGTGACGTGCAGCGCCTGCGGCGCCACCCTCCAGGGCGATGCCGCGATCGAGATTCCCGGCGTCACGGCCATCGACGGTCAGCATGCATCGCGGGCAGCGGCGCCCCGCAAGGTCCGCCGAACCTTCGGCGCGCTCTTCGTCGGCGGCGACGACGAGATCCCGCCACCCTCCCAAGCTGAGCTGCCGGCGCTCGCGATGCCCGACGCGGAGGTGCGCCGCGAGATGCTGCGCCTCCGACTGGACGCCGAGCTGGCGGACCTCACCGCCCGCGCGGCGGCCCTGGCGGCAGAGAGGGGGATCCCGATGCCCGCATCGCCGGCCGCCCCGCCGGACACGGCCGCCCCGCCGGAGGAGGTCCCCCGACCGTAGCCGCGAGGCGTGGCTTCGGTATCCTGTCCCTCGATGCCCCGGATTCCCCCACCCGGACCCTCGTACATTCGCGAGCACGAGGTCGTGCTCAGTGAGCGACGCCTCCGGGCCGGCATGGACCGCCCCACCGAGATCGAAGGCTGGTGGCTCGCGGTGCTCTGGGTCGCCGACGCGGACGGAATCGTGGCCTGCCGGGCCGCCGCCCCGGCCGCGGGACCGCCGCCGGATCCGCCGCTCCTCCGGCTTGGGCCCCTGTTCTCCGGAGGGCTCGCCGGATTCGTGCTCGAGGACGGCGGGCGCCAGCAGATCCGCCTCCGCCTCCCTCTGCCCCCGGACGACCCCGACCATCCGTGGTCGGCGCCGCTCGTGGTCCAGGCGGCGATCCGGTGGGAGCCGGCTCGTGCGGCGGCCATGACCCAGAACGTGATCGCAGACGTGGCCCTGGCCGCCTTCCGGCGCGCGGTCGAGGGCATCCACCGGCCTTGAGCCGTGTCTTCCGCCGCCGACGACGGCGCGGCGGAACGTCGGAGGCCGCAGGGCGAATACGGAACCGCGAGGGCCTGCCCCGGTGCGGGTACACTCAGCGGTATGCGCGACCTGTTCAACGACTTCATGAAGGAGCTGGCGGAGCGCCAGCGTCAGGCCCAGGCGGCGGCACGCGGGGAGCGCCTCCCCACCCCCGGCGACCCAGCCGCGGAGGCGAAGCCCGACGCCGAATCGGGCCCCGACGAAGAGGCCGAATCGGCCCCCGACGAATCGGCTGACGGGTCCCACGCCGCCGCGGATGACCGAGACGCAGCTGATGGCCGTGGAACAGCCGATCGTCCGGATGACGGCCACACGCCGGATCCGGATGACGCGCCGCCGCCGCTCCATCGGCCACGCTCCGTCCGCGACAGCCATCGCGCGACGCCGCCGGGCGGGCCCCCGCGGCGCCGTGGCCCGGGCGGCCCCGACGATGGCGGCTCCAGGCGGAGCCGGGTCGGATCGCTCGGCCCACAGCTGGTGCTGGGCGTCGTTGCGCTGATCCTGCTCAGCGCGATCTTCCTGGTGGGGATCGGCCTCCAGCTCGTCACGGACGCCACGTGGTTCAAGAGCGTTGGATACGACCCCGTGTTCTGGACGCGCATCGGGTCGCAGGCCGGCCTCTTCGCGCTGGGCCTGGCGGTCGCGCTCGTCTTCCTCCTCGTCAACATCTGGCTTGCCGGCCGCCTCGCGCCCCCGCCGGGCACCGGCGCGGGCGAGCGGTTCCGCGCCTTCGTGGACCGCCTGGGCCAGGCGGCACGATCGACCGGCGAGAGCCAGCTCGGCACGCGCTACGATCCCTTTGGCCAGGTGCGCCGCGGACCCTTGGGCGACGACGAAGCCCGCCTTCGTGGGATCCGCCCGGTCGGGCCCAGCCTGACGACAGCGGATCTCCCGGACCTGCGGCCGCTCGGCGTGGTTGTCCTCGTGATCCTCGCGGCGCTCGTCGCGCTGGGCACGGCCGGCGCCCTCTCGGGAAGCTGGGAGACCGTGGCCCTCTTCGCGAACCGCGTCCCGTTCGCGGCGGCCGGCGCAGCGCCGGTCGTGGACCCGGTCTTCGGCCGAGACATCAGCTTCTACTTCTTCGATCTGCCGTTCCTGCGGCTCCTCCAGGCGACGGCCGGCGGGCTCCTGCTGGCGGCACTCCTCTTCGCGCTCGCTCGCTACGTCGTCGCGGCGCTTGGCGGGAGCGGCTTCACGACCCCGGTTCGCGTTCACCTGGGCGTGCTGGCCGGCCTGTACCTGCTCACGGTCGCGGCGGGCTACCAGCTGGATAAGCTGGAGCTGGTCTACAGCACGCACGGCGTGGCGACGGGTGTCAGCTATACCGACCAGGCTGCCCGGTTCTTCGCCCTCGACGCGCTGACCATCGTGGCCGGGATCGTCGCCGCCCTCCTCGTGGCGGGCGCGTTCACGCGCTGGGTCGCGCCGCTCGGGGCGGGGGTCGCGATCTGGCTGGGCCTCTCGCTCCTCCTGGGCACCGTCTACCCGGAGGCGATCCAGAAGTTCACGGTGGATCCCAACCAGTACGCCCAGGAACAGCCCTACATCGCCAACAACATCGCCATGACGCGGCTTGCCTACGGGCTCACGGCATGGAAGAGCCTGCCATACAACGGTTCGGCACCGCTGACTGCGGACGCGGTGGCGCAGGATTCGGCGACCTTCCAGAACGCCCGTGTGTGGGATTATCGGCCGCTCCAGACTGCGCTCGAACAGATCCAGACCGTGCGCCAGTACTATCAGTTCGTCGATGTCGACACGGACCGCTATTCGATCGGCGGTGTCACCCGCCAGGTGATGCTGTCCGCTCGCGAGCTGGCGCCGGAGCTCAACCCACAGGCCGGGAGCTGGGTCAACCAGCGCATCGTGTTCACCCACGGCTTCGGGCTCGCGATGGTGCCCGTCAGTGGGGTTGGCGCCCAGGGGCTGCCCCAGCTGATCATCAAGGACCTGCCGCCGGTCGCGAGCGCGGGGGCGCCGGTCGTCAAGCAACCCCGGATCTACTTCGGAGAGCGCGGCAACGACTGGGTGCTGGTTGGCGGCCGCCAGCCGGAGTTCGACTACCCGACAGGGACCGGCGACCAGGCTTCCGCGGGCGCGGTCCCCCAGACCCGCTGGGAGGGCACGACCGGCATCAAGCTGGACTCGATCCTGACCCGGCTCCTGTTTGCGGCCCGCTTCCGCGACCTGAACCTTCTGATCTCGGACCAGGTCACCGCGGACTCGCAGTTGCTCATGAACCGAAGCCTGGGCGAGCGGCTCCAGCTCATCGCGCCATTCCTCGCGTACGACAAGGACCCCTACCTGGTGCTCACCGACGACGGACGCATGGTTTACGTCCAGGACGCCTATACCGTCAGCGACCGCTTCCCGAACGCACAGCCGTTCGACGGCGATACGCTGGGCGTCCGAAGCGGGTTGCGCGGCCAGAGCATCAACTACCTCCGTAACAGCGTGAAGGTCGTGATGGACGCCTACGACGGCTCCATGACCTTCTACGTCGCCGACCCGAGCGACCCGTTGATCCGCGCCTGGAGCGGCGTCTTCCCGACGCTCTTCAAGCCCCTTGACACGATGCCGTCGGGCCTGCGGTCGCACCTCCGCGTGCCCGAGGAGCTCTTCAACGTCCAAACCGCCACGTACGCGCGGTACCACGTGACCGATCCGGTCGTCTTCTACCAGAACAATGACCTCTGGAAAGTGCCGCAGCCGTCCCAGGCCAAGGACACGACATCCGGCCCGCTCCCGCTCGAGGCCTACTACGTCTACATGCGGATGCCGGGCGAGGCGAACCCGGAGTTCCTGCTCCTCCAGCCGATGGTCCCCAAGGCTCGTCCGAACATGATCGCGTGGGTGGCGGCCCGAAACGACGCGCCCAACTACGGGAAAGTACTCGTGTACGACTTCCCCGACACGTCGTCGATCTTCGGTCCCGAACAGGTCGAGGCGCGCATCGAATCGGAGTCCACGATCAGCGCGCAGCTCTCGCTGTGGCGTCAGGGCGGAAGCACCGTCGTGCTCGGCAACCTGATCGTCATCCCGGTGCAGGACTCGATCCTCTACCTGCAGCCGATCTACCTCCAGTCGACGACCTCGCCGATCCCGCAGCTCACGAAGGTCGTCCTGGCGACCCCCACCAAGGTGGTCTGGGGCGACACGCTCCAGCAGGCGCTCGATCTCCTGCTCGCCGGGTCGGGCTCCACGCCGTCGCCCAGCCCGTCGCCGGGCGGGCCGTCGCCATCGCCGGGCGCATCAGCCACGCCGGGCGCCTCCGCCACCCCGGTCCCGAGCGGTGGTCCCGAGGTCACCCCACGGCCGGAAGACGTCAAGGCGCTCATCACCTACGCCAACACGCATTTCGAGCTGGCGCAGGCGGCGCTCCGGGCCGGCGACTTCGCGACCTACGGCGTGGAGATCGCGAAGGTCCAGGCGACGCTCCGCCAGCTCGGGGTCGTGGTGATCCCGAGCCCCGCCCCCGCGCCCTGACGGGCACCGCGTCCGCCCGGTGACCGCGCTGCCCGCCGGCGTGCTCGAGGAGCTCGACGGCGGGCCCATCCCGCCGCGTCCCGCGCCGCCGCGCGCCATGGGGTGGCCGCGGGCGATGGCCGCGGCCACAGCCGTGGCCGCATCGCGGCCGCGGCTGTGGGTCTTCGCGCTGCTCGCGTTCCTCGCCCGCGGCGGGCTCGTTGCGCTGGTGGTCCCGATGCTCGTGCTGCCGACCTTCGTCGGCCTCTCGAACACCGTCGGCCCGACCTCCGTGACCGCGGCGGGTCCCACGGCCCGGCTCATCGCGATGGTGGCGACGTGGCTGGGGATCGCGCTCGGGGCGATCGTGGGTGGCACCTTCATCGCCGCCGCGGCGGAGGTCGAGCTCTACCGCGCGACGGTGGCCCCGGGGGCAGACGAGGCGGGGAGCGGGTTCCCGTCCCGGTTGGTCGCCGCGACCGCCCCGGCCTCACGCGGCACCGCGCCGCGGGTTGCGACGGTCCGGTTCGGGCTCCTCCTGCCCGTCGCGATTGCGCTCGCCGCGGCCGTCCCGGCGTGGGTCCAGGTCGCCTACCGGGAGCTGCTGCTGCCGACGGACCTGGCCGTCCCGCTCCCGGTCCGCGTCATCGCGGGCGCGCCCCTCCCGTCAGCGGTGGTGGTCGCCGCATGGCTCGCAGCCGAGGTGCTCGGCGGCCTAGCCGCGCGACGGATCGCGCTGCGCGGGTCGTCGGTTGCGGGTGCTCTCAGGGGTGGCGCCGGCGACGTGGCGCGCGCGCCCGTGTCGGCCTTCCTGACCCTCACGGTGGCGATCGGGGGCACCCTGCTGCTCCTCGTGCCGGCCGTCGTGGTGGTCGGCGTTGCCTGGGATCATGCCCGGATCGCGCTTGTCGACGGCACGGACGCGGCCGGCATCATCCTGGGGACGCTGGTGCTCGCCGTGGCGTGGGTGGGCTGCCTCGCCGTGGCGGGGATCGCGGCCGCGTGGCGGTCGGTGCTCTGGACCGCGGAGCTGGCACGACGCGCTGCGGGAGGTTGAGCGTGCCGGGGCTGGACGCCCGACCGGGCGGCCGGCTGGCTCGGGCGTCACTTCGGAGCGTGGCGGCCCGTCCGTGGGACCGGCGGCGCCCCGCCGAACGGCTGCTACACTGCGCCGCAGCGAGGCGGGGAATAGAGTTCGCCGCTGTGCGATGAGCCGCCACATGGGTGAAGAGGCCGCATGAACCTCGACTTCCTCTCGGGCATCGGCGACGCGATCGGGTCGTTCTTCGCCACGCCGATCGTCCAGCTCGGGCTCAAGGCGATGGGCATCTATATCGTGATCGTCTGGCTCGCCGCCGCGTTCTGGGCCTTCCGCGACATGCAGCTCCGGACGGGCAACCCGATCCTCCCGTATCTCGCCGCCGCCTTCGTGATCGGCTTCACGCCAATCCTGTTCTTGTTCGCGGTCCTCGTCTACAAGATCATCCGGCCGCAGGAGCGGCTTGGGGAGGCGCACGAGCGCGGCCTGGCGGAGGAGGCGTTGCTCGCGGAGATCGACGCGATCGAGCACTGCGCGACCTGCGGCCGGACGGTCCACGAGGAATGGATCCTCTGCCCAACCTGCCGGACGCGCCTCAAGCGCGTCTGCCCGAACTGCAACCGCCTGGTGGGATTCGAGTGGTCCCTCTGCGCGTGGTGCGGCCGCGACTTCGAGCGCCCGATCGGCGCGGTCGGCCCCGCCCGGACGCCGGCTCCGCGCAGTGAGGACGTGCCGGCTCCCGCGCCCGCACCGACGCCGGCCGCCCAGGTCCGCGCCCGCCGGACCACCCAGTCCGCGGCCGGCGCGACCGCGCCCAGCCCGACCCCGCGGCCCTGAATCCGCCCGACTCCGCGGCGAGCGGCGCACCGGCGGCCCCCGCCACGAGCCGACGCGGCGTTTTCGACCTCGAGGGGCGCGCGGCCCCCGGTCTCTATGCCGCGGGTTGGGGCCTGACCATCGTCGGCCTGGCCGCGCTGTTCGTGGGGCTCGCGGCCGGGGGCGGCGGCGCCGGACCGTGGCTGTTCGTCGCCGGGTTCGGCATCCTCGCGCTCGGCCTGGTGGCCGCCGCCGGGGCGCAGGGCCTCCAGCGGGCCGCTGCCGGCGTGGCCGGGTACGCCGGTCCGTCGCCGTATCTCGTGTTCGCCGCCGCGTTCCTCGGCAGCCTCTTCATCGTCAACGTGGTGGCCGTCGTCCTCGATGCCGCGGGGGTCCGGATCAGCGACCAGGCCGGCGTGCTGATCTCCTCCCTTATCTCGGGCCTCGTGTCGGTGGGGCTCATCGGCCTTCTCGTGGTGGGGCCGGGCGCCCTGCGCTGGCACGACCTCGGGTTCCGGCGACCCCGGCCCGGGGAGGGCTCGCTCCTCGAGGATGTCGCGTGGGGTGCCGCGCTCGCGATCCCGGCGATCCTGGCGGCCGCATTCCTCGCCGCGCTCCTCATCGCGGTCCTGGGCACGGCCCCGGAACCGACCCTGCCGCCGACCCGCGACCCGTTCGGGGCCACGTTGAACCTGCTGGCCGCGGTGGCGGTAGCGCCATTCTGGGAGGAGCTGTTCTTCCGCGGCTTCGCGACCACCGCCTGGGCCCGGACCGCCGGTCCGCGCGCAGCGATCGTGCGGGCGGGGCTCTTCTTCGCCCTGGTCCATGTCATCACGGTGCTCGGGAGCGACTTCTCTACCGGCCTGCGCGTGGCGCTCATCGCGTTCGCCATCCGGATCCCGGTCGGCCTCCTGCTGGGCTGGGTCTTCCTCCGCAGGCGGACGCTCGCCGCGCCGATTGCCCTCCACGCCGTCTACAACGGGATCCCGCTCGTCCTCTTCCTCGTGGCGTCCTCGCGGGTCGCCACGGGATAAGCCGTCGGTTCCGCCGACTGCGCCCGCCGTCGACTGGGCCCAGGTGAGTGGCCGCGAAGACCGCGATGAGTGCGCGGTGAGGGCCTGCCGCTAGGCTGCGCAGTGTTCTCGGGTCCGGATGGCGGAGGAATCGGCGGGCTCCGTTGTCCGGGCTCGGGAACGCCACCGCCCCACGCGCCAGGAGGATCCTCGTGATCGACACCGGTCCCACGGCTCCGCTGCAGCGGCGAGCCGGCCGCCGTCTCCGCGAGCTGCCGGCCGACGAACGGCCCCGCGAGCGGCTCGCTCGCAGTGGCCCGGCCGGCCTGTCGGCCGCGGAGCTGGTCGCGCTGGTCTGGGGCTCCGGGACACGCGGTGTCAGCGCGCTGGGCCTTGCCGAGGAGGCGCTCGCGCGTCACGACGGCCTTGCCGGCCTCGCTCGGGCGGGCGAGCTGGAGCTTCGCGGCCTGCCCGGGGTCGGGATCGCGAAGGCTGCCCAGCTGACCGCTGCCTTCGAGCTGGGCCGCCGCGCGACCGAGGCCTGGCCCAACGGTCGATGGTCCGTCCGCACCCCACGGGACGTCGCGGACCGCCTGATGGTGGAGATGGGCTCGCTCGAGCGCGAGGAGTTGCGGGTCGTGCTGCTCAACACGAAGAACGTCGTCCTCCGGGTGGTGACCGTCTACCAGGGCAACGTCAGCGCCTCCCTGGTCCGGATCGGCGAGCTCTTCCGGGACGCCGTCCGGATCAACGCGGCCGGCGCGATCCTCGTCCACAACCATCCGAGCGGCGATCCGACGCCGAGCCCGGACGACCTGCACCTGACCGCCGAGGCGCTCGCGGCGGGCCGGCTTCTCGACATCGAGCTGCTCGACCACGTCGTGATCGGGCACGCGTCGTTCGTCTCGCTCCGCGATCGCGGAGTCTCGTTCGACCGGCCCGGCGCCCACGGCATGCGCGCCGCGGCTGGCTGAGCCGCCGCCGCCCGCCGCGGCCTCGCCTTCGGCCCAGACGGCCCGTCGGGCGGAACCGGCGCGGGCGGTATACTCCCCGGGCATCCGCGCCAGTTGGCGCCGCCTCGCGCCGCCCGCGTTCACGCGGCGCCCCGAGCTTCACCCGAGCCCTCAAGGTCCAAGGAAACCCCGCCCGAATCATGCTCGACGCGCTCCTCGGCATCTTCTCCCGGGACATCGGGATCGACCTCGGGACTGCCAACACGCTCGTCCACGTCCGCGACCGCGGCATCGTGATCAGCGAGCCGAGTGTCGTCGCCATCGACGCGAAGACCAAGAAGGTGCTCGCGATCGGTGCCGAGGCGAAGCGGATGGTCGGCCGGACCCCGGCCAACATCATCGCGATCCGCCCGCTCCGCGACGGGGTCATCAGCGACTTCGACGTGACCGAGCAGATGATCAAGTACTTCGTGCACCGGGTCCATGACCGGATCGGGCTGATCCCGCGGCCGCGGATGATCCTGGGCGTCCCATCGGGCGTCACCGAGGTGGAGAAGCGCGCCGTCCGCGATGCTGCGCTCAACGCCGGCGCTCGCTGGGCCCGCCTGATCGAGGAGCCGATGGCCGCCGCGATCGGAGCCGGGCTCCCGGTCTCCGAGCCGACCGGCAGCCTGATCGTCGACATCGGTGGCGGCACGACCGAGGTCGCCGTGATCAGCCTCGGCGGGATCGTGGTCAGCCGGAGCATTCGGATCGGCGGCGACGAGATGGACGTGGACATCGTGAACTTCGCCCGCCGCGAGTACAACCTGTTGCTGGGCGAGCGGACGGCCGAGGACATCAAGATCGCGATCGGATCGGGCTATCCGGGCGACTGGGATAGCCAGCGCGTCCTGCTCCGCGGCCGCGACCTGCTCACCGGCCTGCCCCGCGGCGTGGAGGTCGGCGCCGACCAGATCCGCGAGGCGATCGAGCCGTCCGTGCAGCAGATCGTCGACACGATCAAGGACACGATCGAGGAGACGCCGCCTGAGCTGGTGGCGGACATCATGGACCAGGGGGTCGTGCTCGCCGGCGGCGGCGCGCTCTTGCTGGGCCTCGACCGGCGCGTGGCGGAGGCCACCCAGATGCCCGTCCACATCGCAGACGACCCGCTGACCTGCGTCGCTCGCGGGACGGGCGTCGTGCTCCAGGAGCTGGACCGCATGAGCCGGGTGCTGGTCGCCGACACCTACGCCCGGCCGCCCCGCTAGGCATCCAGGGTCGACGACCATGTCGGGCCGCCTGCTGGGATATGGGCACCGGGCGCCGCGGGTGGTGCGCCGGCGCCTCGTCGTCTACGGGATCCTGCTCGCCATCTCCACCGGGCTCATGGCGGCCAGCTCCACCGCCGTTGCCCAGGAGCTGCAGCGCGGCGTCGCGTTCGCGCTGTCGCCCGCCCAGGACGCCGTCAACGCGATCGGCGTCCAGGCCCGCTCCGTGATCGGGGCAGTGGCCGAGATCGACCAGCTGCGGCGCGACAACGGGACGCTCCAGGCGGAGAACGGGCGGCTCACCGCGGAGAACCTCCGCCTCAAAGCGCTGGGGCCGGAGAACGAGCAGCTGTCGACGCTGCTGCAGATCCGGGGCTCCTTCCAGTACGCGACCGTCGCCGCGCGCGTGATCGGCCGCGACGTGGCCGACGTGAGCCGGGTCGTGACCATCGACCGGGGCACGGGCGACGGCCTTACCGTGGGTGATGTCGTGGTGGGCCAGGGCGGCGCGCTCGCGGGACGGATCACCCAGATCGGAGCCCACGCCGCGCGAGTCGTGCTGATCAACGCGCCGGGCTCGACCGTCATCGGCGAGGTGGTCTCGAACCGCGCAACTGGCGAGGTGGTGGGGGACCTTGGCGGGCAGCTCGTGATGGACAAGGTGGACGCCACCCAGCGGATCACCATCGGCGACGAGGTCGTGACGGCCGGGATCACGCTGGGCAGCGGGATCCGCTCCCCGTACCCGAAGGGTCTCGTGATCGGCCAGGTGATCGACGTGACCCGCGATCCAAACGCGGTCATCCAGACCGCGTATCTCGAGCCGGCGATCGACCTGGATCGCCTGGAGGTGGTTCTCGTGATCACGGACTATCAGGGCGGGATCCCGGACGTGACCGACCTCCCGACCGACAAGGTGAACCCGGACGGGACGCTGCCCGGCTCCGAGCAGCCGTTCGCCACCGCGGCCCCAACGCCGCCCGCCACGAAGCGCCCCACCTCGTCCAGCTCGCCGAGCCCGGCTCCATGAAGGGACTGATCCTTGCCGGCGGCACGGCGACCCGGCTCTTCCCACTCACGATCGTGACGAACAAGCACCTCCTGCCGATCTACGACCGGCCGATGATCTACTACCCGCTGGAGACCCTGGCCGGGATGGGGATCCAGGAGGTGATGGTGATCGTCGGCGGGAAGAGCGTCGGCGACGTCGTGGAGCTCCTCGGCGACGGCGAGCACTTCGGGCTCCGCCTCACCTATCGCTACCAGCGGGGAGCGCTGGGGATCGCCCACGCTATCGGGCTGGCCCGGGACTTCGTCGGCAACGACGCGTTCTGTTGCGTCCTGGGCGACAACATCCTCCGGGGGTCCGCGCTGGCGCCGGTGGCCCGCGAGTTCGAGGTTGGGCCGTGGGGCGCCGGGACGCTGCTCTACCGGGTGCCCGACCCGGAGCGGTTCGGGGTCGCCGAGCTGGCCGCCGACGGCACGGTCCTCGGCTTCGAGGAGAAGCCGGCGGTCCCGAAGAGCGACCTGATCCCGATCGGCGTCTACTTCCTGCGGCCAGACGCCTTCGGCGTCATCGACCTTCTGGCGCCATCCGGCCGCGGCGAGCTCGAGATCACCGACGTCCTCAATCACTACATCCCGGGCGGCGGGCTGTTCGCGCGACGCTTCGACGGGCACTGGGCCGATGCCGGGACGGTGGCGTCCCTCCTCCGCGCCGCCGAGCTGGCCTCCGCCGCCGACGAGGTCGGCGAGCTGTCCGCGCCACCGCCGCGGCCGCTGGCGTGAGCGCCCCCGGCCCCGCCGCCCGGCTCCTGGTCACCGGCGGCGCCGGCTTCATCGGCAGCTGCTACGTCCGCGACGTCCTGGCGCGGCGCGACGGCACGCGGATCACGGTCCTCGACAAGCTGACCTATGCCGGCAACCGCGCGAACCTCGCCCCGGCGGAGGCCGACGCCGAGCAGGCCGCGCGCTTCGCGTTCGTGCGCGGCGACATCGCGGACCCGGAGGTCGTGGGGCCGCTGGTGGCCGAGGCCGATGCGGTCGTCAACTTCGCCGCGGAGTCGCACGTCGATCGGTCAATCCTGGACCCGACCGCGTTCCTGCGGACCGGCGTGGACGGGGTCCACGTGCTGCTGGAGGCCGTTCGTCGCGAGACCGAGCGAGCAGTCGCCGGCGGGCGTTCACGTCCGCCGCGCCTGCTCCAGGTCTCCACCGACGAGGTCTACGGGTCCGTCGAGGCGGGCTTCTCGCGGGAGGGCGATCCGCTGGCGCCACGCTCGCCGTACGCCGCCGCGAAGGCGGCCGGTGAGCTCCTGGCGCGGAGCTACCACGTGACGTACGGGCTGGACGTGGTGATCACCCGCGGTGCGAACACGTACGGGCCGTACCACCACCCCGAGAAGCTGATCCCACTCTTCGTCACGAATGCGCTCGATGACAGGCCGCTCCCGCTGTACGGCGACGGCATGCAGGTCCGCGACTGGCTCTACGTTGCCGACCACGCCGGGGCGATCGACGATGTCCTGCGCCGCGGCACCGCCGGCGAGGTCTACAACGTTCCCGGCTCCCACCCCGTCCCGAACCGCGACGTGGTGGCACAGCTCCTGGCGCGCCTCGGGAAGCCATGGTCGCTTGTCCGGTTCGTGGAGGACCGGCCCGGCCACGACCGGCGCTACGCGATGGACGGCGCGAAGGTTGCCTCGCTCGGTTGGACAAACCGGGTCGCCTTCGCCGATGGGCTCGCGGCCACGATCGACTGGTTCCGGGCGAACGAGGCGTGGTGGCGGGCGGCCAGGTCCGGCGAGTGGGACGCGTACTACGAGCGCCAATACGGAGGTCGCCTCGCGAACGCGGATGCCGACGCCCAGGAAGCCGCCGGCGCGGAGGTAGCCGCCGGTGCGGAGGCTGTGCCCGTGGACGTCGCCCCTGGCGGCAATCCGGCGGAGACGCAGGCCTGATGCGCGTCGCCGTCACCGGCGCCGGCGGCCGGCTGGGTCGTGCCCTCATCGCCGCCCTCCAGGAAGCGCCGTTCACGGGTCCGCTCGGGCCGCTGGCGTGGGGCCGCCCCACGTATGACATCGACGATCCGGAGGCGGCGGCCCGCTGCATCCGGCAGGCGGCGCCGGAGGTCGTGGTGCACGCGGCCGCCTGGACGGACGTGGACGGCTGCGCGCGCGAGCCCGAGCGCGCAATGCGCCGGAATGCGATGGCGGTCGCCGAGCTCGCGGAGGCGTGCGTGCGCGCTGGCGTCGACCTCGTGCTCATCTCCACGAACGAGGTGTTCGACGGGCGCCGGACCGATGGCCGCGGCTACGCCCCGGAAGACCGGCCGCGCCCCGGCAACCCGTACGGTGCGAGCAAGCTGGCCGGCGAGACGGCCGCGCAGGCCGCCTTCCTGCGCCACGGCGGCCTGATCGACGGCCTGGGCGCCGTGGGCGCCGTGGGTCCGGCCTCGACCCCAGCCACCGGTGCGTCGTCGGCGCCGATCCCGGCCGCCCCGCAGCTGGCGATCGTCCGCACGGCGTGGCTCTACGGCCCACCCGGCAACGACTTCCCCGCCCGGATCCTTGCAGCGGCCGATCGGGCCCGTGCCAAGGGCGAGCCGCTCCGCGTCGTGGGTGACGAGATCGGCTCGCCGACCTTCGCCCCGGACCTCGCCGAGGGGATCCTGGAGCTGCTGGCGGCCGGGACGTTCGCGGGCGTGCACCACATCGTCAACGCCGGATCGGTATCGCGGGCGGGATGGGCGCGCCACGTACTCGCGGCCACGGGCGTGGAGGTGCCCATCGTCGAGATCCCGCTCGCGACGTGGACCCGGCCCTCCGCACCGCCGGCGTGGGCCGTGCTGACGCCGACGCTCCTGCCATCGGGCGAGCATCTCCGCCCATGGCAAGCGGCGTTCGCCGACTATGCCCCGCTCCTCCAGCGCGAGCGCGCGGCGAACAGCCGATGAGCGCGCCCCGCGATCTCGCCGCCCCGTCCCCGTTGCCCGGCGTCCATTGGGGCTTGATCACCCGCCATCTCGACGAGCGCGGGAGCTTCCGCGAACTCTGGCGGGCCGGGGCCTTCGGTCCGCTCGATGCGGCTGCGACCGGCATCCCGGGAGCGGCGTTCATCCAGGCGAACCTCTCGACCTCGGCGGCCGGCGTGCTGCGCGGCCTCCACTTTCACCGGCGCCAGCTCGACCACTGGATCGTCGCCCGCGGTCGGGCCCTCGTCGCCCTCGTCGACGTGCGGCCGATTATCGAGGGGCGGGACCCGCGACCGCTGGTGGAGGTTCGCGAGCTCGCCGAAGATGGCACCGTCACCATCCCGACCGGCGTCGCCCACGGCTTTCTCGCCCTGGAGCCGCTGGAGCTGGTCTATCTCGTCACGAACGAGTACGACGGCTCGGACGAGCTTGGGTTCGCGTGGGACGACGCGGACGCGAACGTGCCCTGGCCGGAGGTTCCCGGCACGCCGGACGGGCGCCCGATCCTCTCCGACCGCGACCGCGCCAACCCGTCGCTCGCTTCGCTGGTGGCCCGCCTCCGCGCGGACTGACCGCCCCGACGGGACTCGGACTGCACCAAAGCCCGATCCCGGTTCGCCCGTAGCCCGATAGTCGTGGGCGATCGAGCCGACCGGGCGATTGAGTCGGCCTTGCCCGACGGCCATGGTTGTCCTGCTTCGAACGAAACAGGAGTCCCCACATCGTGCGCCGTCTGGTTCCCGTGCTTCTCGCCGGCCTGCTGGGCGTCGCCGGCGTCGTCGCGCCGTCCCCTCTCGCGCTCGCCGCCGCGGCCGCCTCCCCGGTCCCGAAGATCGTCCTCATCGTAGGTGCCACCGAAGGCGTCACGCCCAGCTATCGCACGTACATGGACGTGGTCGCCGCGACCGCGGCCAGGTACAGCACCAACGTCGTCAAGGTCTACAGTCCGAACGCGACGTGGGCCGCCGTCAAGACTGCTCTCCAGGGCGCGAGCGTCGTGGTCTACATGGGCCACGGGAACGGGTTCCCCAGCCCCTATCGCACCAGCCCCTGGCCAAACACTCAGAACGGCTTCGGGCTGAACGCGGTGGACGGGCAGGGCGACAACAACAACACCTACTACGGTGAGTACTACATCGGCAACGAGGTGCGCCTCGCCCCCAACGCCGTCGTGATCCTGAGCCACCTGTGCTACGCGTCCGGGAACTCGGAGCCCGGCCTGGCCGAGCCAACCATCGACGTCGCGAAGGCCCGCATCGACAACTACGCGGCCGGGTTCGCCCACGCGGGTGCATCGACCGTCATCGCGGACGGGCACAACGACCCCTCGTACTACCTCGATGCGCTGTTCACGACGCACCAGACGATGGAGCAGCTCTGGCGCGCCTATCCCCGGTCCGCCGGGCACGTCTTCTCGTTCGCCAGCAGCCGCACGTCGGGCGACACGGGGTTCGCCGACCCTGACGGGTTCAGCGGCGATGTATACACGAGCTTCTATCGATCCCTCGTCGTGAAGCCGGGCACCACGACCGACGACGTGACCGGGGCGGCCCCGTCGACCAGCGTCACGCCCCCCACCGGCGCCACCTACCACGCCCTCACCCCGGCCCGCCTGCTCGACACCCGCTTCGCCAACGGCCTCTCCGGCGCCTTCGTCTCGGGCACTGCCCGGACGTTCGGGGTGGCGGGCCGGGGCGGGGTGCCGGCGAACGCGGTCGCGGTGACCGGCAACCTGACG